>NZ_QKOB01000002.1:0-300000 GCF_003226535.1 Meiothermus sp. Pnk-1
TCCGGGATTAGCTAAGGTTTCCCCTAGTTGTCCCAGACTTTGGGGTAGATCACCCACGTGTTACTCACCCGTCCGCCACTAGCCTGACCGAAATCAGGCCCGTTCGACTTGCATGTCTTAGGCACGCCGCCAGCGTTCACCCTGAGCCAGGATCAAACTCTCCGATAGTGAACGCGGTTTTTAAACCGCATTGGTTACCCAAAGGATTGGGATTGTGGCTTTGGTGGTTCCTAACCTGTGCTTTCAAGATTCCCGCATCACCCTTAGGCGACGCAAAGAAGAGGGTATCAAAGGGGAGAGTCTATGTCAAGGGGAGAGCTCGAGCGGGGAAGCCTACAGCGGCTTTTGAGGCCTGCTACGGGCTCTCGAGCTTCGCCGTCGCCCTCAAGGAGTAGGATGGACGCCATGGACTTGTTGGTTATCGTGCCGCACCCCGACGACGAAGTCTTCGGGGCTGGAGGGACCCTCATTCAGTACGCTGAGCGGGGCCTCGAGACCGGTCTGATCACCCTGACCAAAGGCGAAGCTGGTCGCACTCTAGGGCTTTGTGCACCGGAGGAACTCGCCGCGGTTCGCGCGGAGGAGCTGCGTCGGTCGGCGGAAGTGCTTAAGGTGAGCCACTTGGAACTCTACGACTTCCCCAACGCCCGGCCCCCGATCACCCGAGAGGGAGAGGCGCGGGGAGTAGGGTTCGCCACCACCGCTGGGGTAGGGGACCACCCCGAGATCGCCGATCTTCTGCTGTGGCGCCTGGAGGTGCTGCGTCCTCGCGCTATCATCACCTTTGCGCCCAACGGCTCCAATCGTCACCCCGATCACGTGGCGACCCACCGCTGGGTCAAACGGGCGGTGGAGCGCTCGGGCCGAAGGATCTCCCTCTTCTACTACGCCCCGCTCAGACCTTTACCCGAGTTCGCCGAGGGCTGGCTGCCTCCCACCCATATCCGCCGTATTCCTCTTGAGGTACTCGCTCAGAAGCTGCGCGCGATGGCCCAACACAAGACCCAAGCGCTTTCGGTGCTTCAGTTTATGGACCGCTTCGCCGAACGCCTTTACCTCGAGAGCTTTCACCTGGCTGGCTACGAGGGACCTATCCAGGACGAGCTACTGTGGTACGCCAGGCCTTGAGCGCATTAAACTGGAGCATGCGCCGATGGGCTATCCTGCTGGGGACGCTGCTGGGCTCGGCCTTAGGCCAAGGCTTCGGCTTTGTGTACTACATGGGGTTCACCTGGACCCTACCCACCGACCTCACCGTGGTGCAGCGAGGGTATCCTGATGCGGTGGTAAAGGGGGCTGAATTCTCGGGGCGGGACTTTACCTACCCCTGGTACTACGGGGTGCGGCTATGGTACGGCGAAGCGGCGGGGCTTCGCTACGAGCTCGAGCTGATCCACCACAAGCTTTACTTCGAGGGTGCTGTGGAAAACGCCGACCTCTTCGAACGTTTCACCGTCACCGATGGGTTTAATTACTTGCTGTTCAACCTGGCTTACCCGCTGAGCGATGGCCCTTTGCGGGCGGTAGGCCGGGTAGGGGTGGGGGTGATGCTGCCCCACCCCGAGACCGAGGTGCGCGGACAAGCCTACGGTGTGGATGGGGACTGGCGCTACTACCAGTTTGGCGGATTTGGGGCCCAGGTGGGAGTATCGGTAGAGCCGGTGGGCAGCGGGCCGATCGGTCTGACCGGAAACCTCGAGGGTAAGCTCACCCTCGCCTCGAGCCGCTTCACCATCGCCAACGGCTATGCCCAGGGATTCTTCTTTAGCCTCCACGGGGTTTTGGGCGTAGGGTTGCGTAGCCCCTAATCCCTATCCGTTGGCCCGGAGCTGACGCAGCGCTTCAAACAACTGGGGCAGCCCCCGGGTTTCGGGCCCGAAAAGCAGATAATCGCCCGGTTGGTAGTGCACCTGGGTGTACTCCTGAACGGCTTTGCTGCTGAAGGCCCAGATCCTGGGGTGCCCCGCTCCCAAAGTCTCGTTGAAGGCTTCCCACGAGTCGTGCAGCACGTAACGCACGTGATCCCAGTAGTCGAGCCCGGCCCGCTTGAGCTTGGGATCTCCCCAGCGAAAACCCAAAGGGCGGATCAGGTGGAGCTCGGCTCCGGCTGCCGCGCAAGTGCGGGCAATGTTGCCCGCGTTCTGGGGAATTTCGGGTTGGTACAAGACGACCTTGAGCACCCCCCTAACTTACCCCGGGCGCCGGCGATTTACGATACCGGGGTGACAGCGGCGGTGTCCTCTTCGCCGGTGCGGATCCGGTAGACTTTTTCCACCGGCAGGACGAAGATTTTACCGTCTCCCACCTCCCCAGTGCGGGCCGCCGCCATAATGGCCCGCACCGTGGGTCCTACGAAGGCGTCCGAGACCCCGATCTCCAACCGCACCTTCTCGTGCAGTTCCATCTTGACGGTGGTGCCCCGGTAGGTTTGTACCTCGTCGGTCTCTCCTCCATGGCCCTGTACCCGGCTGATGGAAAGCCCCCGCACTTCGGCTTTGAACAGGGCCTCGAGTACCTCGTTGATCTTCTCCGGACGAACGATTGCGACCACCAGTTTCATGGGCCCTCCTATGGTCAAGCTTGGGGTTTGGGCTTGAGGGCAGCTTGCGGAAGCTCAGCTACCAAGATGGCCCCCTCCCCGCTGGTATAAGCCTCTTCCCCGTGCTGGGTCACGTCCATCCCAGTGGCCTCCTCCTTGGGGCTCGCCCTGAGCGGGGTGAGCAGTCCGATCAGCTTGAGCAGCACAAAGGTGCCCAAGGCGCTTACCATCACCGCGGTCCCGGCGGCCAGAGCTTGTACCAGCACCTGGTTGAGGTTACCTGCCACTAGCCCGTCGAACACCCCGTTGACCGACTTCTGGGCGAAGACCCCGGTCAGGATGGCCCCGGTGATTCCCCCTACTCCGTGCCCGGCGAACACATCCAGCGAATCGTCGAGCTTGCTCCGCGCCCGCCATAGCAGCACGAAGTAGCTGGGAAAAGCAGCGATAGCCCCCAGCACGATGGCAAATCCCGGAGCAATAAAGCCCGCCGCCGGGGTGATGGCGACCAACCCCACCACGATGGCGGTTGCCGCCCCCACCGCGGTGACCTTACCGCTGCGGCTCAAGTCCAGCAGGGCCCACGCCACCAAGGTAGCCATCGGGGCGAGCATAGTGTTGACGAAAGCCAAACTCCCGATCCCATTAGCGGCCAGAGCGCTTCCCCCGTTGAAGCCGAACCAACCGAACCACAGCAGGGCTGCTCCTAGAAGGGCAAAGGGAACGTTATGGGGCAGCATGGCCTGCCGGCCAAAATCCCGGCGCGGCCCCAACACCAGGGCAGCGATCAGGGCCGCCACCCCGGCGTTGATGTGCACCACTGTACCCCCGGCAAAATCCCAGGCTCCTAGCTGGGCCAGAAGACCCCCGCCCCAGACCATCTTGGCCATCACCGCGTAGACCGTGAAGCTCCATACGGTGATGAAGAGCAGATAAGCCGGGAAGCGCATACGGTCGATGATGGCTCCCGAGATGAGCGCCGCGGTGATAATACAGAAGGTCATCTGGAAGCCCATGTAGAGCAGATGAGGTATGGTGAGGACGCTATCCACCACCGAGCCTTTGTTCTCCAGCCCTACGTTATGCAAAAGGGCCAGCGACAGGTCGCCGATGAATTTATTTCCCCCGGGCGATAGGGCCAGCGAGTAACCCAGGAGGGCCCAAGCGATGCCCACGAAGCCCAGAGCGGCGAAGCTCATCATCATGGTGTTGAGGGCGCTTTTGGCCCGCACCAAACCTCCATAGAAAAAGGCCAGCCCCGGGGTCATCAGCAACACCAGCGCGGTGGATATGAGCATCCAGGCGGTGTCGGCACCCGAAAGCTGCGGAGCTTCGGCGGCAAACGCCAGTGAGCCCAGCGCAAGGGCTGCGAGTAGAGCTGTACTCCAAACGGCCATTCCATCCCCTCCCAAGATCGAGCGTACAGGAGGGGGTGCATATTGTCAACACATTTTTGCTCAAGCGTTCGATTTTTGCTTGACGATATGCAAATAGAGACGGCTAAAACTGTAGATGATATTAGAGAACTTGCTAACTGAAAACTTTTCGCCGGACAACTTGTTAAACGTAACAGCTTCTACCCTATACCCTGGCAGGGGCTCTAGACTTAAGGAGAGATGACCTCGAGGCAGCGCCGACTGCTTTACTTGCTGGCGGAGACCTACATCCGCACCCAGACCCCCGTGCCCTCAGGGATGCTGGCCGAGCGGATGGGGCTTTCCCCGGCGATGGCGCGCTACGAACTGATCGAGCTGGAACAGGCGGGACTCATCACCAAGCCGCACGCTTCGGCGGGGCGAATTCCAACCCGACAGGGGTTTCAGAGCTACGCCCTCTCGCTCTTACCCCCCAACCCCTTGCCGCAGACCACCCAGGATCAACTGGCGCAGGTGATCGAGGGGGCCGGGGCCCGACGCGAGGTGCTGCTGGTGCAGGTAGCGGCCCGGCTGTCACGCTACCCGGCGGTGTTGAGGCTCAAACCCCGCCGCGCCCCCCGCTTGCTCCAGGTCCACCTCTCCCTCCTGGGGACAGGGCAGGTGCTGGCGGTGGCAGTGCTCGAGGGGGGTCGGGTGCGTGAAGCCCGCCTAGAGGTTTCGTTCTCCCCCAGCGAAGCTCAGCTCGCCGAAGCTGAAGGGTTGCTCAAAGGGATTTTTGCGGCCGAAGCTCTTCCCACCCCATCCAATCCGGCGCTGCGCGACCTATTCGCGGCCTTGAGCCGAGCGTTCGCGCGGGGCGGCCTGGAGGAGTACCGGGAGGGCATGGGCCTTATCCTGAGTGAACCCGAGGCTCAAAATCCCGCTTTCGTGCGACAGGCTATCGAACTCTTTGAGGCCCCTAAAGACGAGCCGCTTACCCCGCCAGGTGGGGTGAACCTGCGGGTAGGGGAGGGCGGGGGGTTCTCGCTGGTGCAGGCGGGGATTGGGGTAGGCGAAGTGGTGGGCGAGCTGACCCTGCTCGGCCCGCTGCGGATGCGCTACGGGGAGGCCCTCTCGGTGGCCCACACCTTGGGCCGGGCCTACATGCGGGGTTAGTCCGACGAGGTCACGCTTCCCGGCGAACCAAGCGTTCCAGCAGCTGTAGGGTGGTTTGGGCGGCGTCCTGTTCGGGAAGCTCCGCCAAAATCGGGCGCAGGGCCTCGAGCCCTGCGGAGAGCCGGCGTTCGGCCTCCTCTCGAGCATAAGCTACCGCTCCGCTCTCCTGGAGGCGACGGTGCAGCCAGGCTACCTCCTGGGGGTTTTTGGCCTCGCGGGGGGTACGCAGCAACGTTTCCGCCCGGATGCGCTCTGGCTCGCTGGCCCGGGATAGCCAGTGCAGTAAAATCAGGGTGCGTTTTCCCTCCCAAAGGTCTCCGGCGATCTCTTTGCCGTACTTGGCGGGGTCGCCCTCGAGGTTGAGCACGTCGTCCATGATCTGAAAGCCAATCCCCAGGTTCAACCCGGCCTCGGTGTATACCTCCGGCGGCTCTTCCCCGGCGCTGAGGGCTCCCAGCCGCAAGGGGGCTACGGCGGTGTAGTAAGCGGCTTTCTGGGAGCACATCAGCAAGTAGTCTTGCTCGGTGAGGTCGAAGCGCTGCCCCTGCATCCAGCTCATCTCCAGGTGCTGCCCCTGGGCAGTGAGGTCTACCACCCGCACAAATTCGTCCAGCACCGAATAGGGAGCCCGCGCCTCGATCAGCATGGCCCACATCCGGGCGTGGAGGGCGTCTCCCGCGTTGAGGGCCAGCGGTACCCCGTAGAGGCGGTGCAGCGCGGGGCGGCCCCGGCGCTCTTCGGAGGCATCTTCGATGTCGTCGTGGATCAGGGCCCAGTTTTGGAACAGCTCAAGCGCAGCGGCTACCGGCAAAAGCCGCTCAAACTTGGCCCCAAAGGCCAACCCGGAATACACCAGGAGCATACCCCGCAGCATCTTGCCGCCGCGCTCGGGGTAATCGCGCAGCATCCGAGCATACTCCGCCAGCTCCGCCCGCTCGGCTTGTGTGGGATGAGGTAGGGCCGCAAGCATCCGGGCCTGGATTTGGGCGCGGAGGTCGTGGGGGTTCACGCATCTATGCTACAAGGAGGGTGTCGCACACCATAAACGCGGGGAATCACCAGGTGGTATAGACGCTTTTGCGGGCCTATACTTGGCTCCATGACCCGTAATGCCTATGGCTGGCTTTACGACAGGATCTATAGCTATAAGGATTACCGGGCCGAGGCCGGGGCTGTCCATGCGCTGATCCAGCGGGTAAATCCGGGGGCAAAAAGCTTGCTCGAGGTGGCCTGTGGCACCGGGAAGCACCTCGAGCACCTAAAAGCCCACTACCAGGCGGTCGGGCTCGACCTCGAGACAGAACAGCTCGAGGAGGCCCGCCGGCGCAACCCCGAGGTTCCCTTCTACCAAGGGGATATGCGGACGTTCGACCTGGGGCGCACCTTCGACGCGGTGACCTGTTTGTTCAGCGCCATTGGATACGCAGGTGGCGTGGAGGGGCTCGAGGCGGCGGTATGCACGATGGCCCGCCACTTGAACCCCGGTGGGGTATTGTTGCTGGAGCCCTGGCTCTTGCCCGAAGTATGGCAGAATAACCGCCCCCACGCACTTTTTGTCGATGAACCCGACCTCAAGGTGGCCCGGATGAACGTGAGCCGCCAGGAGGGGCGCGAGAGCGTGCTCGAGTTCCATTACTTGATCGCCACCCCCCAAGGCGTCGAGAGCTTCACCGAGGAGTTGCGCCTGTTTTTGTTCACCCAGGAGGAGTACCTGGAGGCGTTTAGAAGGGCGGGGCTCGAGGTCGAACACGACCCCCAGGGGCTTACCGGGCGGGGGCTATATGTGGGGAAGAAAGCGTAGATACCCCCGGCTTGCCAAGGGGGCAGCCTGTATGCGACTATGAGGGACCGAGGAGGTAAACCGCAGATGATGATCCCGCATTGCTACCTATCTGCCGAAGCCTTGGGCGTCGTCGAAGCGGTATCCCTTCGGGTTGTTACGCTATCAACATAACGAAGTACGCGTATATGTCCGGGGGGATACCAAAACCCCCGGACGTTGTTTTGGTATGACCGAGCCACCCTGGACTCGAGCCCAAAGGAGCCCCCGCATGAACCCCAACCTCAAAATTCGCCCCTTCGACTTCAGCGAAGCTGATTACGCCGCTTATGTGGCAATCTACAACGCCGCCCATCCCGAGGCGAACCGTACCGTGGAGAACCTGCGCTTTCTGGACCGGACGCGCAAACCCGAAGACCTGCCGACCCGTTTCCTGGCCGAAGACCAGGGCCGGGCGGTAGGGCTCGTCTCCTATGAGCGCCCCTTCTACAACCCAGGGCCAGACCGCCACCCCTCGCTCCGCTCGGCGAAACCACGCCTCGAGGTGCATTACCGGGTGCGTCCCGGCTACGAGGCCCTCGCCGAGCCCTTGTGGGGTTTCCTGATGGAGCAGCTCAGGCCCCACACGCCGACCCTCCTGATGACCCAGGGCCGCGAGGACTGGCCCGAGGTGGCTTTTTACCTGCGCCAAGGGTTCCGCGAGCTAGACCGGATGTGGGCTTCCACCCTCGACCTCGAGACCTTCGACCCCAAGCCGCTCGAGCGCCCCCTAGCCCAAGGCATTACCCTCAGCACCCTGAGCGAGTTGCCCTACCGGGACAAGGCCTGGCTGCGCCAGCACTACGAACTCATCATCGAACTGTTGCAAGGCGTGCCCTCCGCCGAACCGGTGGTGCCCTGGGACTTCGAGACCTGGCTCGAGCGGACCCTACAGAGTCCGGATTTACTCCCTGAGGGCTACTTCATCGCTGTGGAGGGGGAACGGCAGGTGGGAGTGTCCCAGCTCTGGAAGTCGAGCCGCCCGCAGACCCTCCAGACTGGGTTAACCGGGGTGCTGGCCTCCTACCGCCGCCGGGGAATCGCCTTGGCCCTCAAGCTCCAGGCCGCCCGCTTCGCCAAAGCCTATGGGGTGCGCTACCTCCGCACCAATAACCACTCGGTCAATCGGCCCATGCTCGCTATCAACGAGGCGATGGGCTTTGTCAAGGAACCGGCCTTCGTCACCTTGGTGAAGGAGATGACATGACCGCCCAGCTGATGATTCGATTTTTCACCCAAGACGACTACCCGGCTATTGCCGAACTGCTCACTGCCGTTTGGCCCGAGTACCCCACCACCGCCGAGGCCATGGCCCACGATGACGGCACGAACCCCCAGTATATCCGCTGGAACCGCCTGGTGGCCCTGGAAGACGGCAAGATCGTCGGGCAGGCTGAGTATACCCAGTTTCTCGGCATGTACCACCCGCAGAAGTTTGGGCTGTGGGTCTCGGTGCACCCCCTGCACCGCCAACGCGGGATCGGAAAGCTGCTCTACGCCGCGGCGCTGAAGGCCCTCGAGCCCTACGACCCGATCTCGCTGCTCACTTCTACCCGCGAAGATCAAACCGGCGCGATTCACTGGCTCCACTTCCTCGGCTTCCAGGAGGTCAAACGCTACTGGGAATCGCGGCTGGAGGTGAATAGCTTCGACCCCGTGCCCTTCGCCGGGGCCGAGGAGAAGGTACGGCAGCACGGCCTGGAGATCACCACGCTGGCCGAACTCGCCGCGCTCGAGCCGGAAACCTATCAGCGGAAGTTTTATGACCTATGGTGCGAGGTTCGAGAGGACGTCCCACGCCCCGAACCCGCCACCCCGGTGAGCTTCGAGGAGTTCCACAAGTGGACCTTCGAGAGCCCTCGGCTGTTGCCGAAAGGGACGTTTGTTGCGGTGGACCCCCGCACGGGAGCCTACGTGGGCCTGAGCCAGCTCTGGAAGCCAGCGGGCGGCGAGCACCTCGAGACCGGCCTAACCGGCGTCCGCCGAGCCTATCGCCGTAAGGGGCTGGCCTTGGCGATGAAGCTCCGCGCGGTGGAGTACGCCAAGCACGTAGGAGCCCCGGAGATCCGCACCGGGAACGAGTCCAACAACCGCCCGATGCTGGCCATCAACGAGGCCCTGGGCTTCAAGAAACAGCCGGCCTGGATTGATTTTGTCAAGGTGCTGAAAGAAAAATGATGTTCACCTCGAGACCTTACCAACCCCCCGACCTCGAGCGCCTCTGCGCTTTCCTGGCGCGGTGCCACCAGATGTCAGCCGTGCCCGATGCGTTCATCCACCCCGGAGACCTGGTCTGGCGCACGCTCCAAGACGCCCACTACCGGCCCGAGCGGGGGATGCGCGTCTGGGAAACGGGGGGTGAGACCGCGGGCTTTGTCTGGCAGAAACAGCTGAGCTTGGACTTCGCCGCAGCCCCTTGGCTGGCCCGGGAACAGCGGCGAGCGCTGATGGCCGCCATGCTGGCCTACGCCGAGCGGCAAGCGCGCGCCTGGGGCCTTGAGGGAAGGCTCTTCACCAGCGTCTCGGAGAACGACCGGGAGTCCGCCTCCGTCTTGGAGAGCGCCGGGTACGCGCGTGACGACGACGTCATGTACTCCCTCGAGCGTTCCCTGCGCGAAGAGATTCCCGCCCCTCAACTGGCCGAGGGCTTTGGGGTGCGCCACCCCGAAGCGCACGAACTCGCGGAGCGGGTGGAGCTACACCGCGAGGTCTGGCACCCCTCGAGGTTCACCCTGGAGAGCTATCTGAATATCCGCTCAGCCCCTGTTTACCGCCCTGACCTCGACCTGGTGACGCTGACCCCCGAGGGTCGGTTCGCCTCGTACTGCGTCGTCTGGTACGACCCCCTCAACCGGGTGGGCGAGTTCGAGCCGGTGGGAACCCGCAAAGCCTGGGAGCGCAGGGGGTTGGGCAAGGCCGTGCTCATGGAGGGCTTCCGGCGGCTGCGAAAGCTGGGGGCCAAGAAGGCCGTCGTCTATTGCTACGAGGACAACCTGGCCTTTTACCGATCGGCTGGGTTTGAGGAGTTCAACCGCTGGTGGGGGTTCAGCAAGCCGTTGTGAGCCTCGCGCCCGCCCTGGTCAAAGAAGGGGCGTAGGCCAGAGTTCAGAGCAGGCATAATAAAGACCATGAGCTTTCCCTATCTCCAACTCGAGGGTGACCCCTACACCCAGGGGCTCACCCAAGGCCAACGGCTCGGGCCGCAGATCGGGCACAATCTGGAGGTCTACTTCCGCCGCTTTGAGGTGGAGGGAAAGCTGCACCGCAGGGCTGTACTCGAGCGCTCGGAGCGCTATCTGAAAGCCCTCGGCCGCCAAAACCCCGACTACTTCGCCGGAATGAAGGGCCTCGCCGACGGGGCGGGCTTCGACCTGCTGGAGATCGGAGCTCTGAATTTCCGCTACGAGATCCTCTATCACCAGTTCGCCCATGAGCCCCCCCAGGGCTGCACCGCCTTTGCCGTGCTGCCGAGCGCGAGCGCCGATGGGGCTTTGTGGATGGGGCAAAACTGGGACTGGATGATAGGCGTGAAGGGGGCCCTGCTCCACACCCGCCACCCCGACGGCCTCGAGACCCTCTCCTTCACCGAGGCGGGGATCTTCGGCGGGAAGATCGGGATGAACTCTGCCGGGCTAGGGCTGTGCATCAACGGCCTGGTCTCCGCGGACGACGACTGGTCTCGGCTGGGCAAGCCCTTTCACCTGCGTACCTACGAGGTGCTGCGTTCGCGCACCCTCGAAGAGGCCATCGCCAAGGCTACCGAGGAACCCCGTTCGGGCTCGGCCAATTTTCTCCTCGGTCAGGGCGAAAAGGCGGTGAACTTAGAGACTGCCCCCCATGCGCTGATCCGGCTCGAGGGGGAGCGCCTGGTCCACGCCAACCACTTCCTCGACCCCCAGCGGTACGGAGTCCGGCTCTCGCCGGTGGAGTGGTTGGACCGCTCCCATCACCGCCACCGCCGGCTAGAGGCGCTGATTGCCCAGAAGAAGCCGGGGCTCGAGGACTTCAAAGCGGCCCTCGCCGACGGCGAGGGCCACCCCTACGCGGTCTGCCGCTACCCCAGCCCGGAGGAGTTTGAGCTGGGCGAGCCCTACCAGACGGTGGCCTCAGTGATCATGAACCTGAACACGCGCGAGATGTGGATCTCGGACGGGCCGCCGGACCGGAACCCATACGAGCGGTACCGCTTCTGAATTATGATCGTCGCCCAAACCGACCGGCTCCTCCTGCGCCACTTTCACCTTCTCGATGCCCAGGCCCTATACGGGGTCTTCGGCGACCCCGAGGTGATGCGCTTTAGCCAGGGCGGCCCCCAGACTGCGGAGTGGGTGCAGGGCTGGCTCGAGCGCCAACTGGAAAACTACGCCCGGTGGGGCTTTGGCCGGTACGCCGTGCTCGAGCGCGACCGCCGGGAAGTGATCGGGTACTGTGGCCTGGCCTTCCACCCCGACCTGGGGGGGCGGCCCGAAGTGGATCTGGGCTACCGCTTGCTGCGCCGGAGCTGGGGGCACGGCTACGCCACCGAAGCGGCCCGCGCGGTGGTCGCTTACGCCTTCAACACCCTGGCCCTAGGCCGCCTGGTCGCCACCATAGACCCCCAGAACCTGGCCTCGCTGCGGGTGGCGGAGAACATCGGGATGCGCTACGAAAAAGATCTAATGCTCGAGGGCTATACCCATCCCGATCGCCTTTACGTAATCACGCCCCAGGACTTTGCCCCGTAGCCCTGGGGAAAGATGTCCGCGGGCTACAATGGGGGCATGGCGCTCATCAAGATAGCCCAGGGCGACCTCACCGAGTTCACCGGGGATGCTATCGTGAACGCGGCCAACAACTATCTCCAGCTCGGTGCGGGGGTAGCGGGGGCCATCCGTCGCAAGGGGGGGCCGCGGATCCAGGAGGAGTGCGACCGCATCGGCAAGATCGGGGTAGGCGAGGCCGCCGTGACCGGGGCTGGAAATCTGCCGGTCAGGTATGTCATCCACGCCGCCGTGCTGGGGGACCAACCCGCGACCCTCGAGACGGTTCGTCAGGCCACCCGTAGCGCTCTGCGGCTGGCCCAGGCCAAGGGCCTCGAGACCCTGGCCTTTCCCTTGTTGGGAACTGGGGTGGGAGGGTTGCCGGTGGAAGCGGTGGCCAAGGTGATGCTCGAGGAGATCAAAGCCGCCCCCGACACGCTCACCGTCACCCTCTACGGCTTCCGCCCCGAGGACGCGGAGGCCATCCGCCGGGCGCTGTAGTGCCAGCTTGTTAGCTTACGCGTTGAGCCTGGGGCGGTTTGCGTATAGCCTAGGGGCTGTGCGCCTTTTGCGCTTGCGGCAGACCCATTTTCGCAACCTGAAGTCCCCGGAGTTCGCCCCTCCGCCGGGGCTTACCACGGTGGTGGGCGGCAACGCGCAGGGCAAGAGCAACCTGCTCGAGGCCATCTACCTAGCCTTGGGCGGCGAGCTCAAAAACGGCCTCTCCGAGCGGATCGCCTTCGGGCAGACCGAGGCTTGGGTCTATGCCGAGATCGAGACCCAGTTTGGCCTGAGCCGCCTGGAGAACAAGCTCTCCTTGCCCCGCTCCGGCTCATCGGGCGGACGTGAACTGTGGCTCAACGAGGCGAGCGCTAGCCTCAAGGAGTTCGCCCAGTTGCCGGGGGCGGTGTTGCTGGGGCCAGACGACTTGGATCTGGTGCTGGGCCCCCCGGAGGAGCGCCGCCGCTTTCTCGACTTGCTGTTGTCGCGCTTCTCGGCCCGCTACCGCGCGGTGCTCTCGGCGTACTCGCGGGCGTTACAACAGCGCAACGCCCTGCTCAAGATGGGGGGCAAGGGGCTCGCGGTGTGGAACGCCGAGCTGGCCAAGTATGGCGCCGAGATCCTCAGCCTGCGGCGGCGGATGCTGAGAAAGCTCTCTCCGTTGGCCCGTGAGGCGTACCGCGAGCTGGCTCCCGGCGAACTCCACCTCGAGCTGCTGGAAACCACCCCCCCCGAGGAGTTTTTACCCGCCCTCGAGGACACCATGCAGCAAGACCTCGAGCGCGGGGCGACCAGCATCGGCCCCCACCGCGACGATCTGGCGATGCGCTTGGATGGGCGCGACGCTTTGAAGTTCGCCAGCCGCGGCGAAGCCCGTTCGATCGCCTTGGCCTTGCGCCTGGGCGAGCACCGCCTCTTGTGGCAGCACTACGACGAGGCTCCGCTCTTGCTGGTGGATGAGTGGCATACCGAACTCGACCCGCGCCGCCGAGGGGCCTTGCTCAGCTATGCCCAGAGCCTGCCCCAGGCCATCCTGGCCGGGCTCGAGGCTCCCGAAAACGGCGGAGCGGTGGTCTGGATCGAGGCGGGGGTGTGGGGCTAGACCTCAAAACAGCAGCCGTAGCCCGCCTAGGAGGGCCAGCCCCAGCACCAACCGCTCAAAGAGCGCCTGGTCCATCTGGCGAAGCATCCAGCGCCCCCACAAGGCCCCCACCCCCACCGCGGGGGCCAGCAGCAAGTCGACCTGCAAGGTCTGCCAGCTGATCAGGCCGAGCCCCACCGCGAACGGTAGCTTGAAGAGGTTGACGGCCAGAAAAAACCAGGCGGTGGTGCCTACGAACTCGAGCTTGTCTAGCCGCATGGCCAACAGATAGAGGGTGGTGAACGGCCCGGCGGCGTTGGCTACCATCGTGGTGACGCCGGCCGATAGGCCCATGCCGAGGGTGAACACCCAAGAGGCCGAAGGTAGATTCCCTGTCGGGACGGCGTACCGCCGTACACCTACAAGTGGGGGGCGATCCCGGAAACGCTGCGCGAGCTGGTAGACCGTCATCGCCACGATCAACCCCCCGATCACCCCCCGAAGCTCGGCGTCGTCGATCACGGCCAGCACTCCCACCCCCAGCAGGATGCCTGCAGCGGTCCAAGGGAAAAGCCGCCAAAGCCGCGGCCAGTTGACGTGCTGGCGCAGCAATGTCACCGCCAGGAGGTCACCTACGATCAGCACCGGGAGCAGCGCCCCGGTGGACTCCCTGGCCGGGAAGATCTGGGCGAAAAGGGCAACCGCCAGGATTCCTCCGCCGGGCACCCCCGACTTCGAGGCTCCTACAATTAAGGCCGCAAGGACGGCTACAGACCAAGATGCTGGGGTCAGTTCCACCGAGCTTGACCTCCCCGCTTTGCGGCGAAAGCGGCGTCTCGGCTCTCAACATACCGCCTCCCCCTCCCAGTAGACTAAGCCCCGATGGTTAGGCGCAGCTCCAACGTCCACCGGCCCGCCGAACTTCTGGGAAAAATTCTCAAGACCCATGGCCTCGAGCACGGCTTCAGGCGGGGCAAGGCGCTGGCCCTTTGGCCCAAGGTGGCGGGGGAGATGCTGGCCCAGATGAGCGAGGCAGCCGCACTCGAGGACGGCGTGTTGATGGTCTATGTTCCTGATTCGGCGGCGGCCTTTCACCTCAAATTCCAGCGCGAGGAATTCCTCAGGCGCTATGAAAAGCACCTGCCTGGCACCGTAACCGATATCCGCTTTCGGGAAAGGCGCTTGGTGGGCAAAGCGGCGGACAAGGCCCAGCCCGCCCCTCCACCCCCCCTCTCCCCCGAGGAGGAGGCGCGGTTGCGGGCTTTGGCCGACAAGACCCCCGGGGAACTCAAGGCTGCCGTGTACCGGGCCGCCCGGGCGGTCTTGCAGCGGCAAAAGCTCTCTCCGCATCCTCCCTGCGTGATCTGTGGCTCGCCTGAGCCGGAAAACCCCTGTAAAAACTGCCAGCGGCTCCTGGGAGACCCCGCCGTAAAGCGCGAGGCCAGTCGGCTCATCCGCAAGCCGCTCCACCCCCGGCTCGAGGGGGAACCCCTCCAGGCGGCCAAATATCTGGCTCAGATGCGCCTCGAGGCCCAGCTTCGCGAGTTGCTCCCGCAGGTGGTCAAGGAGCCCCATCTGGTAGCGGTTTTGCAGGATACGGCCCGCCGCTACTTGCAACTTCGCGCGGGACAGCCCGAGGTCAGACCCTATCTCCACCTCCTCCCCGAGACCTTGCGCCAGTTCCTCAAAGAGCTCTAGGCGCTACAGCTCATACTGGTGTGCGGTGAGGGCCAGACGGCGGCGGCGCTCCTCGTAGTCGGGCATGATTTGGCCCAGCAGACGCCAGAAAGCGGGAGAGTGGTCGAAGATGAGCAAATGGCATACCTCGTGGGCTACCACGTAATCGAGGAGGAGCGAAGGGGCCATCATGAGCCGCCAGTTGAAGCGCAGCTCGCCCTTGAGGTTGCAGCTACCCCACCGCGAGCGCTGGTCGCGGATATACACCGCTTGGGGGGTGCGGCCGAGCTGTCGGCTGTAAAACTCCACCCGCGCGGGAATGCGCTCGAGGGCTCGGCCTTCATACCAGACCTCGAGGAGTTTGCGGGCGGTGCTGGCGGTGTTGGCCCAAACCTGAAAGCTACCGCCCCATAGCCGTATGGCAGGCCCCTCTTCCTCCGGTAAGCGCTCGAGGGTATAGCGCCGCCCCAGGTATAAAAGCGGTTCCCCGGTCGTGAATTTGCGCCTTGGCGGCAAGCCCATCTTGGCGAACTCGTTCTGCTTTTTCACGATCCAGGGGGCTTTGGAGAGCACGAAATCCTGCAAGGTTTCTAGGCGAACTCGATGAGGAGCGCTTACCAGTACCCGCTCGGCGTCCACCTGCAGGCCCACGGTGCGCCGCCTGGAACTGCGCCGGATCTCAAAGACGATCCGGCGCTGCCCAAACTTGACCTGGCCCCGCTCTTTATCCACTGCCCGCACCGTTTTCACCCCTTTGGGTTCCAGCGTGGGTAAACCCGGATGCCCCGGTGAGCCGAGGTGCTTTTTGTTCTACATCCTCCGACTCCCTGGGGCCAGAGGGGGGGCACAATTAAGATCGCTGCGGCGAACATTACGCCCACGGCATAACCCCCCTCCGGCTGGGAGGGCGTAGGGGTGGACCTCGAGCCAAAACCCTCTCGGTCTTAAGACCTAGGCTGCCCTCCGCCCAGGGCATGAGGTGTTCCGAGGGCCGCTTTTCTAGGCTAGGGCCAAGGAGGAGAGCATGCCATACCCCCTCACCCCGCTAATCCGAACTGCCCGGAAGGGTACCGGCGAACCGACCTGGCTTGATGGGGCGCGTGTTCACGGTAAAGGTCAGGTGGAACCATGCCCCGCGTAGCCCTCATCACCGGAGCCAGCCGGGGGCTGGGGCTGGCGCTCGCCCGAGCCCTGGCCGAGAAAGGCTGGGCGCTGGTTATCGACGCCCGGGGGGCCGAAGCGCTGGAATATGCTCGAGCCGAACTCGCCGGAAAGGCGCAGGTGGTGTCGATCCCCGGTGACGTGTCGAATGACTGGCACCTCCAAGCCCTGGTCGAAGCCGCACAGGAGCTCGGCGGCCTCGACGCCGTGGTCAACAACGCCTCGATCCTGGGGCCGAGCCCCCAGCCTCGCCTCGCCGAGTATCCCCTCGAGGGGCTCGAGCAGGTCTACCGGGTCAACGTTCTGGCCCCCTTGCGGCTGATCCAGCTTGCCCTGCCGCTGCTGAAGCCGGGAGGCTGCATCCTCAACATCACCTCCGACGCGGCGGTGGAGGGCTACGCGGGCTGGGGTGGGTACGGCTCGAGCAAAGCTGCGCTCGAGCAGCTTTCGAAGGTCCTCGCTGCCGAGCACCCCGAGTTCCGGGTCTACTGGGTGGACCCCGGGGACATAAACACTCGGATGCACCAAGAAGCTTTTCCCGGGGAGGATATCTCGGACCGGCCTCCCCCCGAGACCAGCGTCCCCGGGCTGTTGAAGCTGATCGAAGGCAAGCTGCCCAGCGGGCGCTACAAGGCCCGCGAGATCGGACAAAAACGGCAGGAGATCCAGGGGTTGCGCATCGCCCTCGCCGTGAATGATTTTGAGCGGGCGGCTCACTTCTACCGAGACGGGCTGGGCCTCGCAGCGCTCGAGGAGTGGAACCGCCCCGAGGGCCGGGGGCTGATCTTGGACGCTGGGCGGGCCACGCTCGAGCTGCTCGATGTTTCCCAGGTCGAGACGGTGGACCGGATCGAAGCCGGGAGGCGGGTCTCGGGGCCGGTGCGCCTTGCCTTTGAGGTGGAACACCTAGAGGCGGTGGCGCAGGCCCTGCAAGAAGCTGGAGCCGAGGCGATCCATCCGCCCGTTCGCACCCCTTGGGGTGACCGTAACCAGCGCTTGCGGGCTCCGGACGGGATGCAGATCACCCTCTTCCGAGCAAAAGCCAAGGAGCCGATTTCATGAGGCTGAGGGAGACTTCTCTGGATTTCGTGTTGCCCGCCGAACTGGAGGCCCACGAACCCCCCGAGGCCCGTGGCCTGGAGCGCGACCAGGTTCGGCTGATGGTCTCGTACCGCTCGAGCGATCGCTTGGTGCACACCCGCTTCCGCGAGATTCCCCAATACCTCGGGGCTGGGGACGTGCTGGTCATCAACACCTCGGGCACCTTGCCCGCCGCGCTCCCGGCGACCGCGGAAGATGGGAGGGAGCTGCGGCTGCACCTCTCGAGCCGGCTTCCGGGTGGAGTGTGGACGGTGGAGTTGCGAACCCCTGTCTCCGCTACCGAGGGAGGGGAGCAAGCCCTGACCACCAAGCCGTTCTTCGGGGGGCGGGTGGGGGAGACTTTGGGCCTGCCGGGCGGGGCCTCGGCCACGCTGCTGGCGCGGTATCGGCTAGGGCTAGAGGGGGCTACAGAGACGCCAGGCCCGGAGCGCTTCACTCCGCTACATAGCGGGGAATCCCGTCTGTGGATCGCCGCCCTCGAGATCCCTCACGGCCTACAACCCACCGCCTACCTCCTCGAGCACGGCCAGCCCATCCGCTACAGCTACGTGCCGCAGCCCTGGCCCCTCGAGTTCTATCAGACCGTCTACGCCACCGAGCTGGGCAGCGCCGAGATGCCCTCGGCGGGGCGGGCCTTCACCCCGCAGATCATCACCCGGCTGGTGGCCCAAGGAGTGCAGGTGGCGCCGCTGCTGCTGCACACCGGGGTGGCCTCACTGGAGGAGCACGAGCCGCCCTACGAGGAGTTCTACCGCGTTCCCCCGGAGACCGCCCGCTTGGTCAACCAAGCCCGGGCGGATGGCCGGCGGGTCATAGCGGTCGGTACCACCGTGGTGCGGGCTTTGGAGACCGTCACCGATGTTTACGGTGTGCTCCACCCCGGCGAGGGCTGGACCAAGCTCGTCATCACCCCCCAGCGCGGGGTGCGGGCGGTGGACGGTATCCTCACCGGCTGGCACGAGCCCAAGGCCACCCACCTGCTGATGCTCGAGGCGATCGCCGGGAAACGGCACGTGGAAATCGCGTACCGAGCCGCACTGCGCGAACAATATCTATGGCACGAGTTTGGCGACCTGCACCTGATTCTGCCCTAGCAATGAGGCAAGGGTCGCGACGGAAATCCGTGGACAGAAGATAGCGGGAAATGCATTTCAAACCTGCTCGAGGGCGACAAGGCAAGCTATCCAGGAGGTAAAGATGACCTATTACCTGATGCGGGCCAAAGCCAAGGGCAACTTGGCAGAACTCAAAAGGCGCCTGGACGGGGGCGAAATCCAGGTTATGCGTATGCGGCCCTTCAGGGCCGCGCTGGACGATTCGCTGCAGGGGGCCCGGCTCGAGCCCGACGGAACTTGGGTCTGGGAAAGACAAGACTACTGCGTGCCGCCCCTGGCAATGGAGCGGGCAGCGGTGCTCGATACCTACTTCGAGGAAATCGTGGCGTTGTCTCGTGGCGCTAGCCGGGTGGTCGAGACCGTGCAGAAGGGTCAGGGCCGGAAACGGCTCGAGGGCTTGCCGAGCGCCTGGGGGAAGCAGTGACCCGCGAAGGGGTGCAAGCCTGGCTCTCCTTTCTGGGGCAGGCCTGGGAAGAAGCCGATGCCGAGCGGGCAGCTGCGCTGTTTGATCCCCAGGTCAGCTATCAAGAAAACCCCTTCAACCCACCCATTCAGGGGTTTGAGGCGGTGCGGCGCTACTGGCGGGAGAACTTGGCCACCCAAAGAGCCGTGAAATTCGAGGGGTGGGTTTTAGCGGTGGATGGCGAGGTCGCAGTGGTGAACTGGAGGGTGGGGTTTGTCCGAGTGCCCGGCGATGAGTATGTCCGGCTGGATGGGGTGAGCGTGGGCCATTTCGGCGCCGAAGGTAAGCCGGTGCTGTGGCGCGAGTGGTGGCACCGGGAAGAATAAGGGTATGGCAGAGCGCGTTGTCATCGTTGCCGGAGGCGACACAGGGATGGGCCGGGTTGCCCAGGGTTTCGTGCAAGCTAAGAAATAGCCTGTTATGGTTATCCAGCTGGATCAAAACCGCCTCGAGCGCCGCCTCAAGGAGCTTTCCACCCTCAACCGCATCCTCGAGGTGCTCAACTCCGAGGCCGATTTCGAGCGGGCGCTCGAGACCGCCTTGCACGAGCTGGTAGAACTGCTGGGCCTTAGCACCGGCTGGGTCTTCCTGACCCGGATGGAGCCGGGGGACGCCCACCAGGGCGGCTTCAGCCTGGCCGGGTTTGCCGGGTTGCCTCCCGCGCTCGATCGGGAAGAGCAGGCCTGCTTGCGCGAAGCCGGTTGCGACTGCCAATGGCTTTTCAAAAAGGGCCGCTTGGATAAGGGAGTGAACATCGTGGAGTGCAGCCGCCTCGAGAAGGCTAAGGGCGACAAAGGCGGCCTCGAGGTCCACGCTAGCGTGCCGATCCTGGCCGAGTCCGGGCCGGTGGGCATCCTGAACCTGGCCTCGCCCGGTCCCGACCCCTTCGACCCCGAGACCCTGGAGTTTCTAACCGCGGTAGGCCGGGCGTTGGGGCTGGCCTTCAAACGGGCCCGGCTTCAGGAGCAACGCACCCGCGAGCGCGAAGCCCTGGCCACCTTGGAAGAGCGCGCCCGGCTGGCCCGGGAGATGCACGACTCGGTGGCCCAGCTTCTGTTCGCTGCTGACCTCTCGCTGCGGGTGGCCCGGGAGGGGCCGAGTGGGCCGCGGGAAGTGGCCCTCGAGCGCTCCGCTCTTCTGGTGGCCTCGGCGTTGGACGAACTGCGGGGCCTGGTCGAGCTGCTGCGCCCCGCCGATCTTTCGCAAGGGCTCGAGGCGGCTTTATGCCGCCTGGCCGAGCGGGTCAGCGGGTCGGTGCGGGTCCACTTTGAATCGCTCGCCCACAACCTTCCCGAAGAACTGGCCGAAACCCTCTACCGCATCGCCCAGGAGGGGGTGCATAACGCGCTCAAGCACGCCAAGGCCAAGAACATCTGGATTCGTATTGAAAAAAAGCCCCGGCTGGTGCGTTTGCGGGTGGAAGACGATGGCAAGGGTCTACCTCCCAGGTTCAGCCGGGGCCTGGGGCTTTTATCGCTGGAGGAGCGGGCCAAGAGCCTTCAGGGAACCCTCCGGCTCGGCAACCGTCCAGGGGGTGGGGCCAAGCTCGAGGTGGTATTCCCGATCTCCTTCAAGGGTTGAACTCATGCCGCTGCGTTTGCTCATCGTGGATGATCATCCCATAGTTCGGGAAGGGCTCAAGGCCTTTTTGGGGCTTTATCCTGACCTCGAGGTGGTGGGGGAGACCGATAGCGGTGAAGAGGCGCTGAACAAGAGCCGCGCGCTCTCTGCGGATCTGGTCTTGCTCGATCTTCAGCTTTCCGATGGGCACGGCCTCGGCTTCTTGCCTCGCTTCCTATCTCTTCCCAACCCGCCTAAAGTCTTGATCCTGACCAGCTTTCTCGAGGAGGACAGCCTGCGCCAGGCCCTCAGCCTGGGGGCCTCGGGCTACCTGGTCAAGCACGCCGGGCCGGTGGCCTTGCTCGAGGGCATCCGCGCAGCAGGCCGGGGTGAGGTACCCCTAGACCCTGCGGCGGTGCGGCTTCTGACCCGCCCGGCCCCAAACCCGCTCGCCAGCCTGACCCCTAAAGAGCGCGAAGTCCTCTCGCACTTGGCCCAGGGGATGAGCAACAAAGCCATCGCCCAGGCCCTGGGGGTGAGCGAGAAAACCGTCAAGACCCACGTCAGCAGCCTCCTCGCCAAGCTGAACCTCAAGGGGCGTACCCAGGCGGCACTTTTTGCCAAGGAACAGGGGCTCTGAATAGACGCCCCGTTCGAAGCGTTTCACTTCCTGCGTGCCTGGCTGGACAGCGCTGGCCCGAAAGGGGTACGGATCCGACCACGAGCCGCGTCAGGACCGGAATACAAGACAGAACCCGCATGGCCTTCACATTCCACTTCGTACGCCGTACGCAAAACGCTAAACGCGGGGTGCTCCCTCCCCTAGCAGGGGAGGGCTGGGGTGGTGTGTTGGTGTACGTCATACGTTGTACGTCGTACGAAGGAGATCGGTCCCTAGGTGTACCGGTTCCGCCGGTCCCGAAGGGAATCTACCTCCGGGTGTACGGAGCTTGCTCCGTCCCGATAGGGGATCGTCCCTTGGGTGTACGGCAGTACGCCGTCCCGTAGGGGATCGTCCCCCGCGTTTAGCGTCTGGCGTTTTGCGTATTGCGTATGACCTACGACGTCTAAGTCAGCACAAATCAAGCTACCAGACCGCTTAGGGCCGCTATTGTTTAGGGCATAACTTTTTCTTGAACCCCTCGAGCGCCGCGTGCACCGCCCCGCTGGGCAGCACCCCCAGCTTGACCAAGGCTCCACCTCCCTTGGCGCCCAAGGGCTCGAGGACCTCCTTCCAAATCGTTTGCAAGTCCTCCGGGCGGCTAGGGTGCTTGGTCAGGACGCAGCGAGCCTTTCCCTCACCAGGGGCGACCAGCAGAGCTAGCACCCCTGGCCACTCAGCGAGCCGCTTGCCCACGGCTTCGATCACCACCGCCGGAACCTGGGCAAAGATGGTGTGCTCCGGGAATTCGGCCAACAGCTCGCGCATGACCCGTTCGGCCAGTTCCTCTTTGAGCGCGTGATTTTCGCCCTTGAGCCTGAAAAATTCGTCGCGGAGGTTGTGGATGGGTTTTTCGACCTCGAGGTAATGCGCGCTGAACCTCTCGGCCACCCGGGTGAGGATGGCGTGCTCCTGATGGAAGGTCTCGAGGGCCTCCCACCCGGCCATGAAGTAGACCCGGGTGCCCCCCTTGTAACGCTCGTACTTCACGACCTTGATCGGCCCGGCTTCGCCGGTGCGGGCTACGTGGGTTCCGCCGCAAGCCACCATGTCCCAGCCCTCGATCTCCACGATGCGAATCCGCCCCGAGACCTTGGGCGCCCGCCGCAGCGGATACGAGCCTACCTCGGAGTCTTCGATCCAGAAGGTCTTGACCGGGGTGTTGGCGTATACCGCCCAGTTGGCCAGCGCTTCGGCCTGCTGGACGGTGGCCCGGTCAGGCTCGCCGGAGAAGTCAATGGTGCAGACCGGGCCGCTCATGTTCACCGCCAGGGTCTCCCAGCCCGCCGCTCGCCAGAAGGCTTGGGCTAGGGTGTGCTCGG
Source organism: Meiothermus sp. Pnk-1 (assembly GCF_003226535.1). Classification (NCBI taxonomy): domain Bacteria; kingdom Thermotogati; phylum Deinococcota; class Deinococci; order Thermales; family Thermaceae; genus Meiothermus; species Meiothermus sp. Pnk-1. Next base: position 22,271 of record NZ_QKOB01000002.1, read on the forward strand.
CGGTATGGCGCTGCATGTGGCGGTAGCGGCGGGTCCAGTCGAGTTCGCCCTGAACCTCCTGGCCTTCCGGGAGGGGGGCCTCGAGCACGTGGATTACCTCTGCTTTGGCCTTGCCCTCCCCCCGGCCTTCCGCCTCTTTCACGTCCAGCACCCTTAGTCCGTTCAGGGTGCCGGTGTCGTTGGCCTGCCCTCCAGCGGTAGGGTAAAAAAGGGTCCGATCGAGCACCACATAGTGCTTGCCGCCCTCGCTCCAGGCACGGAGCACGCGGGCAGTAAAGCGGCTTTCGTAGGGAAATTCGTGGTACAGGCGCACCCCTTAATTATCCGCCTTCGAGGGCCAATACGCCGCGGGGCATCGGCTACTTGGTCAGTCCAAGCTCCCTCGAGAGCCCCCTAAGGGCGTGCACCTGCCGCTCCACCAAGACTTGAAACTCCACCCCCAAGGATAAGAACTCGCCTAGGCCGTTCTGCTCACGCACCTTGGCCCATTCCGGGGATCTGGCCACTTTACGCAGGGCCTGTACCCAGAAGGTGTAGGCCTGGGCAGAAGTGCTCTTGGGCATGTAAAACCCCTGCCAGACTACCCAGTCCACGTCGTAGCCCAGCTCTCTCAGGGTGGGGACGTCGGTGTACGGACCGGGCAAGCGTTGGGGGGCCATCACCCCCAGGGCCCGCAAGCTGCCCCCCGCGACCTCCTCTCGCAGCACGGAGGCATCTCCAAGGAAGATCTGGACGAGGTCGTGCTTGAGCGGGGTCGGGTCTTCCGCGGGGGTGTATCGGATCGAGCGGGGATCAATCCCCACCGCTCGGCCCAGCAGGGCCACCCTCAGGGGGTCTGGCCCGCCCGTCGTAATCCTGCTGGGGTCGGCCTTCCAGGCGGCGAGCAGCTCTTGCAGGGTTTTCCAGGGGGCTTCGGCTTTGACCGCGACCAACCCAAAATCGGCAGCGATGGCCCCCAGCCAGCGCACGTCGCGTTCGTTGAACGGGCCGTACTGCCCTTGGGCAAGCCGCACAGCGGTGGTCGTGCTCGCCGCCACGATCAGCTCGGGGTCGTCATCGCGCTGGCTCACCACATGGGCGTAGGCCACCCCACCTCCGGCCCCGGGCAAGTGGCTCAGCGTAAAGGGCTGGGGGACGATCTTGAGTTGGTACATGAGCTGGGCCACGGCACGGCAGGTGAAGTCCCAGCCGCCCCCGATACACTCCGGGTGCCGCGGGAGGAAGCCTTGCGCCACCCCCAGGCCAGATATCAGCAAGCCGATCCAAGCCATGCGCCACATAGGGTACCTCGCGTCAAGGACGAGCCAGCAGCTCTCCTCGAGGGGAACGGCGGCCTTCCAGCATCCGTTGACGCGAGCGCTCGAGGTGCTCTTCGATCAGACGCGCGGCCTCTTCACCCTGACCCTGTTGTACCAGCTCGAGTAGCCGCTGGTGGTCCCGGCGGGCCTGGAGGCGGCCCTCGGGGGTCATGACCTCTAGGAAGCGCACCCGGTAAATGCGGGAGAGGACGGTGCCCAGCGCTTCAAGTAAAAAGCGGTTGCCGCAGAGTCGGGCCAGCTCGAGGTGAAAGTCGGTGGCCTTGGCCAGCTCAGACTCGGGGTCGAGATCCTCTCCTAGCGCAGCCAGCACCTGTGCCACCCCTTCGGCGCGGGGCTTCCGCGCGGCGGCCATGCGTACGGCGGTGGTCTCCAAGACCTTGCGGAAGGCAAAGGCCTCCTCGAGCTCGTCCCAGTCCAGCGGGGCCACCCGGTAAGTGCGCCCCTCCCGCCGCACCAGCCCTTCTTGGGCCAACAGCCCTAGCGCCGAGCGGATGGGGGTGCGTGAGACGATGAGGCCTTCTCGGTCACGAAAGTATTCCTCGAGCCTGCGCTCCACCAAGGCCTCTCCGGGGGGAAGCTCGAGGGAGAGGATCATCTGCCGCAGGCGGCGGTAGGCTTCTTGGGTTTGCGGTGCGATCACGTAGGGCTCCTTTGCGGGTTCACGCTGCAAGTACTTGACGAATACTGTATATGTCGGTACACTGAAAATATCAAGCCCGGAAAGTTCCGGGGTTTTTCGTTTAAAGCACCATGCCCAAGGAGCCCCACCCCTCACCGCGCTCGGCGAAAGAGCGCCTAGACAAGATCCTAGCCCACCTCGGGGTGGGGAGCCGCAAGGAGATCCACCGGCTGGCTCGAGCCGGGCGCATCACCGTAGACGGCCAGGTCATCACCGACTCGGCCTTCAAGCTCGACCCCGGACAGGCGCGGATCGCGGTGGATGGAGAAGAGGTCTTCTACCACGAGTTCTTTCACGCAATGCTCCATAAACCCGCCGGTTACGTGACCTCCACCCAAGACCGTGACGGACCATCCGTGATCCAATTGCTCAAGGTGGCGCGCAGGGATTGGATGCCGGTGGGTCGCCTCGACAAGGACACCGAGGGGCTTTTGCTCGTCACCACCGACGGGGAGTTGGCCCACCGCCTCACCCACCCCCGCTGGAAGGTGCCCAAGCGCTACTATGCCGAGCTGGCCAGACCCGCCACCCAAGACGACGTGGAGGCTTTCGCGGCTGGGCTGGAGATGGACGGGGAGCCGCTCCAACCCGCTGAGCTGACCCTCCTTGCCGATCCCTGCCGGGTCGAGCTGGTCATCCGCGAGGGCCGCTACCACCAGGTAAAGCGGATGTTCGCGGCCCGGGGAAACCGGGTGCTCTACCTCAAGCGGGTAGCCTTCGGCCCGCTCGAGCTGCCAGAAGACCTCGAGCCGGGGGAGTCTCGCTCTCTCACGGCCGAAGAGGAGCAGGCCCTGTACGGGGCAGTGGGGCTCGAGCCGCAATCGAAAATCTTCCGCGGCTAGCGGCCCGATGACACGAGTTGGATAACCCGCAATAAAAAATGTTAGCAGCCGGGTTGCGTGGCTTGGGGCTGACCGCTAGGGCAGCTCAGCGATCGAGGAAGCGTCGGCGCAGGCTAGGGTTAGGGAGCGTACAGCTTTCCCGCTTGCCGAAGATGCGGTAGCGATGGCGGGCCACCCAGCGATAGACCCGGTCACGCCAAGGCTTGGGAATCCAGCGAAAGAGGTAAGCCCAGCCCCATACCCCCCCTAGCCGGTGGAGAATCTGTAGCGCGGCGTCGGACTCGAGGTAGACCCGCCCGCCCTCGAGGACCACCACGCTTTCGCCCTGGGCTTGCGCAGTCGAGATTCCATGTCTGGCCAGAAGCCGTTGCCCGGCCTCGGACTGCTGCGCGGCGAACAGAAACCTCTCCTGGGGGTCATGCTGCAGGACGAACTGCACCACCCCGTTGCAAAGGTTACATGCCCCATCGAAGAGGACGATGGTGGCGACCTTCATGGCTCGAACTTAGCCGGTTTTGGCGTCCCGCGCCGTGAGGCGGACGACCGTTATGCCAGGGTTATGGCCACTCCACCTCCGCCCTTCCCTGCTAGGGCGATTTACGCCAAACGCGCTGGTAGCGCGGGTTCTGGGTCGAAGGCAAAAGTGCGCACATCGCCGCGGGCGCAGCAGAATGCGCCACCTAGCGGGAGACCACCCGGCGACGCTCCGAGGGAGCACGCTCCCGCCGGTGCGCCCGGTCTTCGCTCTCGCCGCGCTGGCGCGAGGGGCTTTCCGCCGGGATCTCGTGGGCACGGGAGAGGTGGAACTCGCTCAGGTTTTTCTGGATGGACTCGAGTTCGTCGGCCTGCACGTCGAGATACGCAGCGTCCTGCGAGAGCACGATCCGCCCGATCCGGCCCGCTCCGGCCTTCTTGAGCACTGCCACCACCCGCGCAACCGTGAGGCGCGGCCCACTGAGCTTCACCGTGACCAGGCCCTCCTCGCCGGTGATGAGGCTCCTGGGGGCCGAGACGGTGCCCAGCATGAAAGCCAACAGCCCGGCGATGGCCTCGCGGTCGTTGACCAACCGATCCGCCAGCTCGCGCCAGGGGGCGCGTTCGTGAGCGGGTTGACGGGCGAGACGGGCCAACAAGCCCTGCCACTTGGCCTCTTGGACCTCTTCGGGGGTGGGAGGATTGACCCGCTTGAAGCGGCGCTTGACGGCGGCCTCGAGGTTCTCCAGCTCGCGGCGCTCGCGCGGTCCGTACAACAGGATGACCTGGCCACTCCGCCCTGCCCGGCCGGTGCGCCCGGAGCGGTGCTGATAGGGTTCGGCCTTCTCGGGAAGCCGAAAGTGTACCACCAAGTCCACTTCAGGGATATCAAGGCCTCTAGCGGCCACGTCGGTGGCGACCAGCACGGTATCCTTCCCCTCGCGAAAGCGACTCAGCACCCGCTCGCGTTCGCGCTGGCTCATGTCGCCGTGAATGGGCGCCGCCCCGATGCCGCGGGCTTGCAAGCCCATGGCCAGGTCGTCCACCTCGGCCTTGGTACGGGTGAAGACGATGGCGCGCTCTGGGGCATAGGCAAAGATCACGTCGGCCAGAATGCTCAAGCGGTTGTGCAAGGGGGCCTGTATGGCCAGCTCCTCGTAGCTCACCCGCTCATCCTTGATCACATTGACGTGGACGGGATCCCGCATGTAGCGCTCCGCCAGGCGCTTGGCCCAGCTGGGCACGGTGGCCGAGAAGAGGAAAGTCTGGCGGGAAGCCGGGGTCGCCCCCAGCAGCTTTTCCACATCTTCCTCAAAGCCCATCGAGAGCATCTCGTCCGCCTCGTCGAGCACCGCGATCTCGATACGTGAAAGATCCAGGATCCCCTGATCCAGATAGTCGATGGCCCGCCCCGGGGTGGCCACCACCACGTCGGCCCCGCGCCGTAGCCCCTCGGCCTGCGCGCCATACCCGGTGCCGCCATAGATGGGCAACACGTGCAGGTGTGGCGCCACCCAGGCCAGCTCGCCCGCGACCTGGAGGGCCAGCTCACGGGTGGGGGTGAGGATGAGGGCGCGGGGCGCCCGCCCACGTTGGCGGCTGGCCTCGAGCCTATGGGCGATAGGTAGGGCAAAGGCCAGGGTCTTCCCAGTGCCCGTACGGGCCTGGCCCAACACGTCTCTACCCTCCAAGGCCAGAGGAATAGCCTGCGCCTGAATGGCGGTGGGGGTGGTGAAACCTTTGGCCTCGAGGGCCGAGAGCACCTCGGGCCGCAACGCAAAATCTTTGAACTCCATGCAAGTCCTCCAGGGCTTTACCGCTACCCCGAAAGAACGCGCGCACGCTAACCCTAAGCGGGGAATTCACGGTTTTCAGCCCATCAGTGCACGTTAGCGCACCAATCCCCGTCCGAAAACCCGCTGGTTTTGTAAGGGGATGTTCTGCCCGGCGGCAAAACTTCTCCAGTATGACCGATGTCGACAGGAAATTCAAGACCTAAAGGACGAAGCCCAGGGGGATCACCCGCACCTTTTGCCCCACCTCTGCGCCGACCCCGGCCTCGAGCACCACCAGGGCGTTCCCCAGCGCCATCGAACGCAGCACGCCGCTGGATTGGTTGCCGGTGGTGTGGACCCGCAAACCCTCCGGCCCCCAGGAGAGCACCCCGCGCCGGTAGGCGACCTTGCTGGGGTGGGGGCTAAAGGGGGTGGCCGCGACCGCCTCGAGCAGGCTGTAGGGCGCATCATTGCGGGAGAGGGTCTTGAACAGGTAAGGCCGCGCGAACAGAAAGAAGGTGACCATGCTCGAGACCGGATTGCCCGGTAGGGCGAAGATGGGCAGGTCGTTCCACTGGGCAAACAGCAGCGGCCCGCCGGGTTGCAACCGGACTTTCCAGAAGTGGATCCGCCCCTCGCGCTCGAGGAGCTGCCGCACGATGTCGTACTGGCCCATCGAGACCCCACCGGTAGTGAGCAGGAGATCGAGCCCACCGACTCCCTCCAGCTTTTCCCGCAACCGCTCGGGCTGGTCGGGGATCTTGCCCATCAGCACCGGCTCGCCTCCGGCCTCGCTGACCAGCGCGGCGAGCGAGTAGTTGTTGGCGTTGTAGACCCCGCCGTAGGGCAGGGGCTGGCCCGGCTCCACCACCTCGTCCCCGGTGGTGAGGATGCCCACCCTGGGGCGGGCGAACACCGCAACCCTGGGATATCCCATCGCCGCACATAACCCCAGCCGTCCCGGGGTGAGGAGGTCGCCCTTGTTCAGCAGCACCTCGCCCGCCCGGAAGTCGTCACCCTTGGGGCGGATATCGCCCGGGTTGGCAGGCCTGAAAAACAGCACCGTGTCCCCCTCGCGCCGGGTGTCCTCCACCCGCAAAACGGCGTCGGCCCCTTTGGGAATGGGGGCTCCGGTGAATATCCATACCGCCTCGCCGGGGCCGACCTCGCCGGGAAAGGGCTGGCCCGCCGGAGCCTCTCCGATCACCCGCAAGCGCACCGGGGTTTCCGGGGTAGCGGTGAGGGTGTCCTGGGCTCGAGCCGCGTACCCATCCAAGGAGGTATCGTCCTGGTCGGGATGGTCAACCTTGGCGGCGAGGTCTTGCGCCAGGATGCGCCCGTGGGCCTGGGACAAGGGAAGCTCCTCGGTTTTGCAGAAAGACGGGGCCTGCTCGAGGATGACCTCGAGCGCTTCTTCCACCGTGAGGTCGTGCCGCATGGGTTCATATTAGGCCTTTGCGGGCAGGAAACGCTGGAGGATGGACATACAATCAAGGGGTGAGCCTTAGACTCTCCGACATCCAAGCCGCCCGGAGACGACTCGCCGGGCTGATCCACGAAACCCCCCTTCTCCACGACGCCGCGCTCTCGCATGAGCTGGGGGTACCCGTCTATGCCAAGGCCGAAAACTTACAAAAAGCCGGCTCCTTCAAAGTGCGCGGGGCCTACAACAAGATCAGCCAGCTCTCGCCCGAGGAAAAAGCTCGAGGGGTCGTTGCTCCCTCGGCGGGAAACCACGCCCAGGGGGTGGCCCTTGCCGCCAAGATGCACGGGGTCAAGGCGACCCTCGTGATGCCGACCTTCGCTCCCCTCACCAAGGTGATGGCCACCAAGGGCTACGGGGCCGAGGTGGTGCTCGAGGGCCACTCCTTCGACGACGCCGCGGCCATCGCCCAAAAGCTACAGCAGAGCAAAGGCTACGTCCCGGTGCACGCCTTCAACGACTACCTGATCATGGCCGGGCAGGGCACCATCGGCCTCGAGATCCTCGAGGCTTTGCCCGAGGTCTCGGTGCTGGTGGTTCCCATCGGCGGGGGCGGGCTCATCGCGGGGATCGCCACCGCGGCCAAGGCCCTCAAGCCGGAGGTACGGGTGGTGGGGGTGCAAGCGGCGGGCTGTGCAGCGGTGAAGCCGAGCCTCGAGGCCGGACATCCGATCGCGGTACCCGTGGCCCAGACCATTGCCGACGGGATCGCGGTCAAACGTCCCGGCGACCTCACCCTGCCCATCATCCGCGAGCGGGTAGACGAGGTGGTGGAGGTGACCGACGACGAGATCGCCCGGGGCATCGTCCACTGCGTGCAGAAGAACAAGCTGGTGGTCGAAGGGGCTGGAGCGGCGGGAGTGGCCGCCTTGCTCGCCGGGAAGATAGCGTTGAAGCCCACCGATACGGTCTGCACCGTGCTGTGCGGCGGGAATATCGACGGAAACCTGCTGGCCAGGGTCATCGAGCAGGTGCTGGTGCGCCAAGGCCGCTACATCCTGCTCAAGCTCGCCGTGGTAGACCGCCCCGGAGCCCTAGCTGCGGTGGTCGAGAAGGTAGCCGAAGCCGGGGCTAACATCATCGACATCTTTCACCGCCGGGCTTTGTGGTTGGCCCCCCTGGGCAAGGTAGGGGTGGAGCTGGTGCTGGAGGTGCGCGACGAGGCCCACGGGCTCGAGGTGGTGGAGCTGTTGCGCAAAGCCGGATATTCGGTAGAGCGGGAAGGGCCGTTTGCCTGGCCGGAGTGATATGAACCCCGTCCGAGGGGTTTGTTTCGCCGACCGTAGGGCGTAGTAGCGTTCCGCCAAGGGCAAGCGGAAAGCAATCCGCTGTAACCGAGGGGCCAACTTGGGGCGGCAACGCCGCGAAACCCGTTCGTCAACGGGCTCGCTAGGCGAACCGCTTTCAGCGGTGATTGAGCCGGTGCCGCAGGGCGTCCAAGCGCTCCAGCTGCTCGAGCCAAACCTCCGGCCCGCCCCGTCCTCCGGTAGAGTTTTTCCCCTGGTACTCCAGGGTCAGCATCTTGAGCCGGGGGGTGCGGCGCACTGCCCACTCGAGCAGTTCGTAGTCAGGCCCGCTCAACGCCTGGTGGCGATCGCGCAACCCCCGCTCCTCCAGGCGCGGCCCCGAGACGTGGATTTCAACCGCCTGCTCGAGCGGCATCCGCTCCAGGTACGCCCCTATCTCCTCGCCCCGGTGGTAGGCGGCCACCCGGGCGTGGGCTAGGTCGAGCAGCAATGCGGCCCCGGTGGCCTCCAAGACCTCTCGGATGTACTCGGGGTCGCTGAGGTAGCGGGGGCGTTTCCCCCAGGGCACGAAAGGGAGGTTCTCCAGCAGCACCTCGAGCCCGGTGAGCCGCCGGAGCTCCTCCACGCTCTGGCGCATCCGCAACAGCAGGCCCTGAGGGGACAGCTCGCCGTCTTGGCGGGGGTCGTAGCCGATATGCGCAGAGAGGTAGGGGGTATCGCTCAAGAGGGCAAGCTCTTGCAGCAGAGCGGGCTCGGGAACCTGGGCCATGCTCACCGAGTAGCCGGGCGGACCCCAGCCGTGTAGCAGCACCGGGCGATGGGCCCGCGCGGCTCGCACCTCGGCCCTGGAGTTCGGCGAGAGCGGACACTTGAGGTAATCCAGGGGCACCACCGGGCGTTTGAGTAGCTCCAGCAGTTCCGCAAGGGCGTTGGCGGCGAGCTGCACCACCCCTCTAAGGTGCGCCAGGGTGCGCCCCGATATAGGGTTTGGGCTCACCGTTGCTAGCGGAAGCGGGCCAGCAGGTTCCGCGCGATGATGACCTTGAGCACCTCGGTGGTCCCCTCGCCGATGCGCATCAGCCGGGCGTCGCGCCAGTAACGCTCGACCGGGTACTCCTTGATGTAGCCGTAACCACCCAGGATCTGGATGGCCTCGTCGCAGGCCCGCACCGCCACCTCGGAGGCGAACATCTTGGCCTGGGCGGCCTCGCCGGAGAAGGGTCGGCCAGCGTCTTTGAGCTCGGCAGCCCGCAGGTAGAGGAGCCGGGCCGCTTCCAAGTTGGTGGCCATCTCGGCCAGCTTGAAGGAGACCCCCTGGAACTCGGCGATGGGCTTGCCGAATTGTTCCCGCTCGAGGGCGTACTTGGCGGCGAACTCGAGCGCGGCCCGGCCCAGCCCCACCGAGAGCGCGGCGATCCCGATCCGCCCCCCATCGAGAACCCTCAGCACATCGTAGAAGCCTTTGCCCCGCACCCCCAGCAAGGCGTCTTTCTCTAGGTGTAGCTCCTCGAAAAGCAGTTGCGCGGTGTCGGAGGAGTGCAGGCCCAGCTTCTCTTCCTTGCGGCCTATGCGCAAGCCCTCCACCGGGCCGTAGAAGACGAAGGCCGAAAGCCCCAGGTGTTTCTTATCCTCGCTGGGGGCAGGGTCGGTGCGGGCATTGATTACGTAGACCCCAGCCACCGAGCCCTGGGTGATGAACTGCTTGGAACCGTTCAGGACGAAGCCCTCCGGGGTCTCCCGGGCTCGAGTGCGCATCGCCGCAGCGTCCGAACCGCTGCCGGGCTCGGTGAGGCCCCAGGCCCCCAGCATCTCGGCGGTGGCCAGTTTGGGTAGGTACTCGCGCTTTTGCGCTTCGTTTCCGGCGATCAGGATGTGTCCGGTGCACAGCGAGTTATGCGAGGCCACGGTCAGGCCCAACGAACCGTCCACGCTGCCGATCTCCTCGAGCATTCGGGCGAACACTCGGGTAGAGAGTCCGGCCCCCCCGTACTCCTCGGGCACGTTGGCCCCCATCACGCCGAGTTCCCCTAGCTTTTTTACGATCGCCCAAGGGAACTCCCCCGTCCGGTCGCGCTCGGCAGCCCCTGGAGCCACCTCGGCCTTAAGAAAGTCGCTCAGCGCCCCCAGGATCTGCCGTTCTTCGGCGTCTAGCTCCCACCACAGCTCGCGGCTTTTTTCGGTCAACATGAAATTAATATAACACTTTCTCGTTGGTAAATTGTAAAAACGTCATATGATCAGACGCACCCTCGGACTGCCGTATAATCGCGGAGATGGCGTTGCTGGACGGGAAATACACCGCGACGGAAGATTTGGGCACCCAAGGGTTCCTGCGCACCTACCGGGTGCGGGCGGGGGAGCTCCAGGGTACCTTGTATTGGTTCGAGGTTCATACCCCCGAAGCGAGAAGCGCCTTTCACCGTTACCGCAACGCCCTCAAACGCCTCGAGGCCCTGGGCGCCACCCCGAGCGCCCTGGAAATATCCGCCAAACCGGGTCGCTACTACGTGTTCTGGCCAGATCTCGCGGCCCCCTCACCGGGGCGCCTTCCCAAACGCACCCGGCTCGGCCCTTGGCTCGAGGCCCTCTCCCCTTTCGGCTACAGCGAAAGGGATTTCCAGCTGGGTGAACAAGACGGCAAGCCGGTGCTGGCCGACCTCAACCCGCTGGCGGGGCTGGCCGGTGGTAGCAAAGCCAGCCCCACCCGGTCCGAGGCTCCTGGCGGACGGGCGGTTACCCCCGCGCCTGCGCCCGGCAGCGATGCGGCCCGAGTCCGCTCGTCGCGCCACTACCGCTTCAACTGGCCGGCCTGGGTTCCGGGGCTGGTGCTGATGTTCTTGGGTGGGCTGGCGCTATTTCTGGGGGCCGAGCGCTACCTGAACCCACCCCAATACATCCTGCCCGATCTGCACGGCAAAACCCCCCGCCAGGCGGTGGAGGCGGTGCGGGGGATGGGGCTGAGGGTAGAGTTCGTAGAGGGCAGCGACCAGAGCCAACCCAAGGAGACCATCCTCGAGCAAAGCCCCGAGGCGGGCAGCATCGTCAAGCCGGGGCGCCGGCTCGAGCTAGTCCTCAACCGCCCCAAGCTAGGTAGCGTCCCCACCCTGGTAGGCCGCCCGCTCGAGGACGCCCAGCGGGCCCTGGAGACCGCCGGTTACGTGGTGGGGCCGATAAGCCGGGTCTCCGCCGAAGCCACCGCCGGGACCGTGCTGGCCAGCCTGCCCGCCCCCGGTACCGAGCTGCGCCAGGGGGAGAGCGTCCGGCTGTTGGTTTCCACCGGGCCCCGGTCATCCCTCGACACCATCCTGCCCGACCTCACCGGGCTCACCCTGGAGGACGCCCAGTACCTGCTCAACATCGCCGAGCTGAAGCCCCAGGTGTCCCGGGTGGCCTCGGGTGCGCCGGAGGGTCAGGTGCTCGCCCAGCAGCCCAACCCCGGTACGCTGATGAACAAGAATGCCGTGGTGCGGCTAACCGTGGCGGCCCAGCCCGCCGTTTCCCTCCCGCAAAACTCTCCCTTCGCTCCCTCCTCCCGCCCCGAGCCCCAGGCCGAGGTGCGCAACGTCCCCCTCAGCGTTACCCTGCCTTCGGACCAGGAAGGCGCTCAGGTCCGGCTCACCGTGGACGACGCCAACCCGCCGACACGGGTTCTCTACGAAGGTCCCCTTCCCCCCGGCGGGCGGATCGAGGTGGCGGGAGGGGTCCCGGTACAGGGCAACGCTACCTTCCGGCTGTACGTCAACGGCGAACTCTACCAGGAGTGGACCAACCCATAAACCTTGACGCGACCCTCCGCCGTCTAATAGCATCGAGGTGATCGGCTAGGGGTGCCCCCGCGGGGGCTGAGAACAGGGCGAGCCCTGTAACCCTTGGAACCTGATCCGGTTAGTACCGGCGGAGGGAAGCCCGTGAAAGTATCCCCACAACCCTACCCATACCCTTTCCTCCTGGCCCCTGGCCGGTCCGGGAGGTGATTTTCTGTTAGGCAAGCTGTACTTGGTGGCCAGCCCCCGGCCTGGCCAGCCGCAAGCGGAGCTGCTGAACCGCCTCGAGGCCGCCCTGGAGGGCGGGGTCGAGCTGCTGCAGCTGCGGGCCAAGGACCTTGAGGCGGGTGTTTCGCTGCGCGAAAGCAGCGAGGCCCAAGCCATCCTCGAGCTCGGCGAGAAGCTGCGGGAGCTGTGCGGGCGTTATCGGGTGCCGCTGGTGATCAACGACCGCCCCGACCTGGCGGCCTTGCTGGAAGCCGACGGGGTGCACCTGGGGCAGGGGGACCTGAGCGTGGCCCAGGCCCGGCGCTTCTTCGCGGGCTGGATCGGCCGCAGCACCCACGAACCCGCACAGGCCCTGCGCGAGCAGGCCGCGCTCGAGGGGGGCGAGGGCTACCTTTCGGTGGGGCCGGTCTGGGAGACCCCCACCAAGCCCGGACGGCCCGCGACGGGGCTGGATTATGTGCGTTGGGCAGCGCATAACCTTCGGGTTCCCTGGTTCGCCATCGGGGGCATCGACGAGCACACCCTGCCCAAGGTGCTGGAGGCCGGGGCCCGCCGGGTGGCGGTGGTGCGGGCCATCCTGGACGCTCCGGACCCCGAGGGGGCGGCCAAGCGCCTGCGGAGGTGGCTGGATGGTGTGGATTAACGGCAAGGCCGTGGAGGCCGAGGGGAAGAGCCTGGGCGAGGTGGTCGAGGCGGTGTGCCGCCAGCGGGGGATAAGCCCCGAGGCGGTCGCGGTGATGCTCAACGACGAGGTCTGGGTCAAAGGCCGCTGGCCGGATCGCCCCCTGGTGGCGGGGGACGTGGTGGAGGTCGTGGCCATGATGCAGGGAGGCTAGCCGTGAGCGAGCTGGTGATCGCCGGGCAGCGCCTGAGAAGCCGCCTGTTCGTGGGCACGGGCAAGTACCGCGACTTCGCGCTGATGCGGGAGGCGCTCGAGGCCTCCGGGGCCGAGGTGGTGACCGTCTCCGTCCGGCGCGTCGAGGCGGGGGCGGCGGGGCATTCGGGCCTGCTGGAGGCGCTGGAGGGGGGGCGCTACCGGCTCTTGCCCAACACCGCTGGAGCCCGCACGGCCCTCGAGGCCCTGCGCCTGGCCCGGCTGGGGCGGGCCATCACGGGGAGCGACTGGGTCAAGCTGGAGGTCATCCCCGACCCCGACTACCTGCTGCCCGACCCCCTCGAGACCTACCGCGCCGCCGAAGCCCTGGTGCAGGAGGGCTTCAGGGTGCTGCCCTACATCGCCCCCGATCCAGTGCTGGCCCAGCGGCTGGCCCGGCTGGGCTGCGCCACCGTGATGCCCCTGGCGGCCCCCATCGGCTCGGGGCAGGGCCTCAGGAACCGGGCCATGCTAGAAATTTTCGCACGGCAGCGCGCCCAGTTGCCGCCCGTGGTGGTGGACGCCGGGCTGCGCTGGCCCTCGGAGGCCGCCGGGGCGATGGAGCTGGGGGCCGACGCGGTACTGGTCAACACCGCCATCGCCGAGGCCCAGGACCCCGTGGCCATGGCCGCGGCCTTCGGCCAGGCGGTCGAGGCGGGACGCAAGGCTTACGAGGCCGGCCCCATGCCCCAGCGCGCCTTCGCCAGCCCCTCCAGCTCGACCCAGGGCGTGCCCCTGCCCCAGCCGGAGGAGCCTCTATGAGCGAGGTCGTGGTGGTGGGGGGCGGCCTCATCGGCAGCCTCATCGCTTACCGGCTAGGCCAGGCGGGGCTCGAGGTCACCCTGCTGGAGGCGGGCAAGGCCGGGCAGGCTACCCGGGCCTCGGCGGGCATGCTGGCCCCCCACGCCGAGGGCCTTAGCGGGGAGCTGCTGGAGTGGGCCCGGGAAGGGCTCGAGGGCTACCCCGAACTCGCCCGCGAGCTCGAGGCCGCCAGCGGGATCGAGGTGCCCGTGGTCCTGAGTGGCGTCTGGAGCGGGGTTCGCTCCCCGCTCCGGGGCTGGGAGGCCCTGCGGGGCCTCGAGCCCCACCCCGGCGGCTACCTCGACCCGGTGCGGCTGCTGGCCGCCGTGCAGAAAGCCTTCGTGAGCCTGGGCGGCACCATATGCAGGGAAGAGGCCCTGCACCTCGAGCCCGGCTGGGTGTACACCGCTGCCCAGTACACGGACACCGCCCGTCCCGAGAGGGGATCGTCCGCCTGGTGTACGGGTGCAACCCGTCCTGCGCCACGCCAAGGCGCGGCGTGGGGATCGTCCACCCGGCGCATCGCGGCCCGCCAGATCGTCATCGCCAGCGGGGCCTGGTCGGGCCGCTTCGGCCTGGAGGTGCGCCCGCTCAAGGGGGAGGCCCTGCTGCTGGCCGCCCCGCCGCCCTCCGGCCCGGTGTTCGCGGGGGCGGGCTACGCCTTGCCGCGCGGGGCGCAGGTCTATTTGGGGGCCACCCAGCGCAAGGGCTGGCCGCCGGGCGTGGAGGCGGAGGGACTGCGCTGGCTGCAACACTACCGCGACACCCACTTCCCCCACCTTCGCGGCGCCGCGGTCCTCGAGCGCCGCTGGGGTTACCGCCCGGCGGGCCCCCTCACGGTGGGGCAGCTCGAGCCGGGCATCCTGGCCGCCACCGGGCACGGGCGCAACGGCATCCTGCTGGCCCCGGCCACCGCCCGCCGCATCCGCGAACTGGTGTTGAAGTCCTGGAAGACACGCCGATAAAAAGGAGCCAACATGACCCAACTGGAAGCCGCCCGCAAGGGCATCGTCACCGAAGCCATGGCCTACGTGGCCGAGCAGGAGGGGCTCGAGCCCCAGTTCGTGCGGGAGCAGGTGGCCGCGGGGCGGGTGGTCATCCCCGCCAACCCCAACCACCGCACCCTGACCCACTTCACCGCCATCGGCGAGGGGATGCGGGTCAAGGTCAACGCCAACCTGGGCACCTCCTACGACTTCGCCGACCCCGAACAGGAGGTGCGGAAGGTCCAGGTGGCCATCGAAGCGAGCGCGGACACCGTGATGGACCTCTCCACCGGGGGCGACCTGGAGCGCATCCGCCAGATGACCCTAAAGGCCAGCACCGTCCCGCTGGGCACGGTACCCATCTACGAGGCCGAATTCCAGGCCGCCCGACGCAAGAGCGTCTTCGACATGACCGCCGACGAGCTGCTGGAGGTCATCGAGCGGCATGGCCGCTCGGGGGTCGATTACATCACCGTGCACGCCGGGGTGACCCAGGAGAGCCTGCGCCGCTACCGCAACGGCTCGAGGGTCACCGGCATCGTCTCGCGGGGGAGCGGGATGCTGGCGGCCTGGATGCTGCGCAACGAGCAGGAAAACCCGCTGTGGGAACGCTTCGACGACGTGCTCGAGATCGCCCGTAGCTACGACATGACCCTCTCGCTGGGCGACGGGCTGCGTCCGGGCTCTCTGGCCGACGCGACCGACCGCGCCCAGATCCAGGAACTGCTGCTGGTGGGCGAGCTGGTCGAGCGCGCGCGCCGGGCCGGGGTACAGGCCATGGTCGAGGGGCCAGGGCACATCTCGCTGAACGAGATCCAGGCCAACGTGCAGTTGCAGAAGAAGCTCACCGGCCACGCGCCCTTCTACATCCTGGGCATGCTCCCCATCGATACCGGGGCGGGGTTCGACCACATCGCGGGGGCCATCGGCGGGGCGGTCGCGGGCTGGCACGGGGCCGACCTGCTGTGCTACCTCACCCCGGCCGAGCACCTGGCCCTGCCCACGCCCGAGCAGGTGCGCGAGGGGGTGATCGCCTTCAAACTCGCCGCCCACGTCGCCGACGTGGCCCGGGGCCACCCCGCCGCCCTCCTCCGCAACCGCCAGATGAGCCAGGCCCGCTACGCCCTCGACTGGGAGCGCCAGTTCGAGCTGTGCCTGTTCCCCCAGGAAGCCCGCAGGCTCTACCAAACCCGCGCCACCCGGACCAAGGCCTGCAGCATGTGCGGCCCCTTCTGCCCGATGAACCTGGTCGAGGCCGTGCTGCGCGGCCAGGCCCGCCTGAGCGACTACCCGGCTTTCGCCGCGAAAACGCCCCTCGAGCCCGCCTGAACCCCGGTGGACGATCCCCTCTCGGGACGGGCGGTGCCCGTACACCAGGAGGCCCCGATGCCCTTTCCCATCGCCCTCACCATCGCCGGCAGCGACCCCAGCGGCGGCGCCGGCCTCCAGGCCGACCTCAAGACCTTCCACCGCTTCGGGGTCTACGGCATGGGCGTGGTCAGCCTGCTGACGGTGCAGAACACCCTGGGGGTGCAGGAGGTGGTGCCCCTCGAGCCCGCCCTGGTCGCACGCCAGCTAGAAGCCGTGCTGCACGACCCCGGAGCCCACGCCCTCAAGACCGGGGCTTTGGGGGATGCGGCAATTGTGCACAGCATCGCCCCGCTACTGGCCCAAGCGGCTTTGCCGCTGGTGGTGGACCCCGTGTTGGTCGCCAAAAGCGGCGATTCCCTGCTATCGGCACAAGCCCTCGAGGCCCTCAAGGCCGACCTGCTCCCCCTGGCCACGCTGCTGACCCCCAACCGGCTCGAGGCCCAGGCCCTGCTGGGCCAGCCCATACGCGACCTGGCTGACGCCCGCGAAGCCGCCCAATTGCTGGGGAGCCTGGGACCGCGGGCCGTGCTGCTCAAGGGCGGCCACCTCCCCGCAGAGGAGGCCACCGACGTGCTGTGGGACGGCCAGGCGCTGCACCTCTTCCCCGCCCGCAAAATCCCCTCGGCCCATACCCACGGGACCGGCTGCACCCTCTCGGCGGCGATCACCGCGCTGCTGGCCAAGGGGATCCCGCTCTACGAAGCGGTCGCTCGAGCCAAGCGCTACGTGAGCCAGGCCATCACGACGGCCCCAGGCATCGGGCGGGGCATCGGGCCGCTCAACCACTGGGCGGAGGCGGATGGCTGAGGGAGGGTCGTACGTCGTACGCTATACGCCAAACGCAAGACGCCGAACGCCGAACGCCAAACGCCAAACGCAAGACGCAAGATGCCCTTTGTTTGCCCCCCTTAGCAAGGGGGGCTGGGGGGGATAAACCCTCCCCGCGCGCGGGGAGGGACGGGGAGGGGCAAACCACATGCCACTAGCCACGAGCCACAGGCCACGAGTCGTTCTTATACCAGATTCGGTTGGTTCGCCACCGAACGGTGGCGAACCAACCCGACCGAAGGGATACGCTTTCTTCGCCGACCGTCAGGGAGGGGTGTGCTCTGGATTCAAAAAGATAGCCTCCGGGGCTCTTCGGATCGGATGATTATCTTTTTGAATCCGGTATTAGCTGCCAGCGACTTCTGCGAGGAGTCCGACCACCTGTGCCAGGATGGCTTCCGCGACTTCGCTCTTCGTCATGAGCGGCAGGGGCTCGACCACCCCGCCCGGTAGCAGCAGGAGGACGCGGTTGGTGTCCACGGCGAAGCCGGCGTCAGGGGCGCTGATGTCGTTGGCGACGATCATGGAGAGCCCCTTGCGCTCGAGCTTGTCCTGGGCGTTTTCCAGCAGCCGCTCGCTCTCGGCGGCGAAACCCACCACCACCGCCGGGCGGCCCACCCGCCGGCGCTGCTCGGCCACGGCCAGCAGGATGTCCGGGGTGTGCTCGAGCTCGATCTGGGGCAAAGCCCCCTTCTTGATCTTGTGGGCCTGGACCTGGCGGGGGCGGAAGTCGGCCACCGCGGCGGCCATGATCAACACGTCGGCTCCGTGCGAGAGCTCCAGGACGGCCTCGGCCATCTGGGCGGCGGTCTCTACATCGGTGCGCTCGGCCCCGGTGGGGGTGGGTAGGGCAGCAGCGGTGGCCCCCACCACCAGGCTGACCCTGGCCCCCAGGTCCAGCGCGGCCTGGGCCAGGGCGAAGCCCTGCTTGCCCGAGGAGCGGTTGCTGAGGTAGCGCACCGGGTCGAGGGGCTCCTGGGTGCCGCCCGCGCTCACCACCACGTGCTTGCCGGCCAGGGGACCATTCCGGCTCAGGGCCAAGCGGAGGTGCCCCAGGATCTCGGCGGGCTCGAGCATCCGCCCCAGCCCCACCAGGCCCGAAGCCATGCGGCCTCTGGCCGGGCCCAGGACCTGCACGCCTCGCTGGCGCAGGGTCTCGAGGTTGGCCTGGGTGGCGGGGTGCTCGAACATGCCCCCGTCCATGGCGGGAACCACCAGCACCGGGCAGCGCGCGGCCAGGGCGGTCAGGGTGAGCAGGTTGTCGGCCTGGCCGGTGGCCAGCTTGGCCAGGGTGTTGGCGCTGCAAGGGGCGATCACCAGCAAATCGGCTCCCTCGCCCAGGCCGACGTGGAGCACGTGGGCCTCGCCCTCCCACAGGCTGGTGTGGGCCTTGCGCCCGGTGAGGGAGGCGAAGGTGAGCGGCGTGACGAAGCGCTCGGCCCCCTCACTCAGCACCACGTCCACCGAAGCTCCGGCCTGGGTGAGCTTGCTGGCCAGGTCGGCGGCCTTGTAGGCGGCGACGGAGCCGCTGACGCCCAGCACGATGCGCTTGCCCTCTAGGGGGTTCACCGGTTCATCTCCCAGATGATGCGCAGGCCGTCGAGGGTCAGCCAGGGGGCGATGATCTCGATGACCGGGGTCTCCTGGGCGATGAGTTCGGCCAGGCCGCCGGTTCCGATGACCTTCATCTGGGGCCCTAGCTCGGCGCGGAAGCGGGCCACCATGCCCTCGACCAAGCCCACGTAGCCGAACAGGAGCCCCGACTGCATCGAGTGCACGGTGTTGCGCCCGATGGCCGCGGGGGGGCGCCTGAGCTCGACCTTGGGCAGCTTGGCGGCCCGCTGGAACAGGGCTTCGGAGGCAATCCCGATCCCCGGCGCGATGGCGCCCCCCAGGTAATCCCCTTCGGCGGTGATGGCGTCGAAGGTGGTGGCGGTGCCGAAGTCCACCACGCAGGCCGGGCCGCCGTAGAGCTTGTGCACCGCGGCGGCGTCGACGATGCGGTCGGCGCCCACCTGCGAGGGGTCGTCGTAGCGCAGGCGCACCCCGGTCTTTACGCTCGAGTCCACCACCAAAGGCTTCTGCCCCAGATAACTCTGCACGGCCTGGACCAGCGTGCCCGTCAGGGGCGGCACCACCGAGGCCATGACCGCGGCCTCCACCTGGGCGGGCGCGTGACCGCTGGAAGCCAGCAGGTTGAGCAGGAGGATGCCGTACTCGTCGGGCATCCGCTGGGGATCGCTGGCGATGCGCCAACGCGGCCCCAGCTCCTCGCCCCGGTACAGGCCCAACGTGATGTTGGTGTTGCCGATGTCGATGGCCAGCAGCATAGACACTACGTTACACCGTATGCTGGAAGCCGTGAGAGGTGCCTGGGCCGAAACCTTGGCCAAGGAGTACCTGCTAGCCCAAGGCTACGCGCTGCTCGGACAGAACCGGCGCACCCCCTACGGCGAGCTTGACCTATGGATGCAAGATGGCCCCGTCTACGTAGCGGTGGAGGTCAAGCAGAGGAAGGACGGGCGCTTTGGTACGCCCCTGGAGGCCATCACCCCGGCCAAGCTCGAGCGGATGCGCCGGTCGGTGCTCTACCTCCTGCGCCGCGACGATGTGATGGTGCGGCTGGAGGCGGTGCTCGTGTACGGTACCCCCCGGCAGTACCGCCTCGAGCACCTCAGGCTGGACTAGCGCTGGAGCCGGACCTTCTGGATCGCCTCCGCCAGGCGGTGCCGCTGGATCGCCGCTTTAACCTCGCGCAGCGTGGCCCCAGGGGGCAAACCCAGCGAAGGCACGTCCAAGGCGTACAGGTCGAGCTGGTACACCCCTGGCTGGCACGGGGCGTCGTAGCCGAGCCGCCCCAAGCCATTTTGGCCTTGCTTGACGCCATGGGCCAGCAAAGCCGTGCGGGGCAGCCCGGGGGAGAGTCGCGCCGCGGGAGGGATGTCGTAGACCAGCCAGCGGGCGATGAGGGTGCCCCTGAGCGAGTCCCAGAAGATCAAGGCCAAGCTTTGGGTGCGGGCGGGCACCTCGAGCGGGACCACCGCCGGGCTGACATTCCGCCCCTCGCACACCGAGCGAAGCGGGGCTTGGGGGGCCAAGCCGGGAAGCGCGAGCCGGAACCCCCCCTGGGCCAGGGCCAAGGCCAAAACCCCCAACGTCATCACCACGTGGGCCACTTAACCCGGTATCGGTGAACGGGCCGTGAAAGCAGGGACCGCCGCCCTACAATCGCCCGTGAAATCTCGCGCTAACCTTATAGGCGATGTATAGGAACCTCCAGGCCTATCTAGCCGACCTCGAGCGCCGCGGCGAACTGGTGCGGGTAAGGGAGCCGGTCTCGGCGGAACTCGAGATCACCGAGATCGCCGATCGGCTGGTGAAAAGGGAAGGCCCGGCAGTCTTGTTCGAATGCGTAGAGGGAAAGGACTTCCCCCTGGCGATCGGGCTTTACGGAACCGCTCCGCGCGCCGCCCGCGCGTTGGGGGTGCCCCACCTGGATGCCCTGGCGGAAAAGGTCGCCGAGCTGCTGGAGCTCAACCCCGGCAAGGGCGGCCTGAAGGCGGCGCTCTCGCTCTTGCCCAAGCTGGGCCAGCTCAAAGGCTTCTTCCCCCGGCGGGTCTCGCGGGCTCCGGTGCAGGAGGTGGTGCTAAGGGGTGAGGCGGTGGACCTCTCGAGGCTCCCCGTGCTCAAGTGCTGGCCGCTCGACGGCGGGCCTTTCATCACGCTGCCCTTGGTGATCACCAAGGACCCCGGGGGCAGCGGCGAGCTCAACCTGGGCATGTACCGGATGCAGGTGCTGGACAAGCGAAGCACCGCCATGCACTGGCAGTTGCACAAGGTCGGGCGCAGGCATTTTGACGCCGCGAAGCGGCTAGGGAAGCGCCTCGAGGTCGCGGTCGCCCTGGGCGGCGACCCCATCCTGACCTACGCCGCCACCGCCCCCATCCCGCCCATCCCTGGCGTCAACGAATTCAACCTGGCCGGGTTTTTGCGCGGGGCTCCGCTCGAGCTGGCGCGGGGCGTCACGGTGGACTTGCCCGTCCCCGCCGAGGCCGAGTTCATCCTCGAGGGCTACGTAGATCCCGCCGAAGACCTCGTGGTGGAAGGGCCTTTTGGCGACCACACCGGGTTTTATACCCTCGAAGACCTCTACCCCCGCTTTCACGTCACCGCCATCACCCACCGCAGAAACGCCATCTATCCGGCCACCATCGTGGGCCGCCCGCCGATGGAGGATGCCTACCTGATCGAGGCCAGCGAGCGGCTTTTTTTGCCCGCCGCCCGGCTCATCCTTCCCGAGATCGCCGACTACCACCTGCCCCCGGCGGGCATCGCCCACAACTGGGTCAACGTCGCCATCGAAAAGCGCTATCCGGGACAGGCCTACAAGGTCGCGGGCGGCCTGCTGGGGCTGGGGCAGATGATGTTCGCCAAGGTGATGGTGGTGCTGGATAAGGGCCAAGCGCTCAAACCCGGCTTCCCGGCCCTCCTCGAGGCCCTTCGACACGCCCTGCCGGGGCGGGACACGCTGGTCTTCCGTGGCCCCATGGATGTCCTCGATCACTCCTCGCGCGCGGTGGGCTACGGAGGAAAGCTGATCATCGACGGTACGAGGAAGCTCGAGGAAGAAGGAGGGGAAGTGCCCTTTACCCCGCTGGCCCATCGTGACCTGCCCACCTTGCCGGGGGTGCGGCAGGCCCAGTGGCCGGGGGTGTGGGCCGCGACCCTGGAGAAAACCCGGGCGGGGCAGGCCAAGGCGCTGGCAGAAACCCTGCTCGCCACCCCCCAAAGCGCAGGGATCCGCCTTCTCCTGCTCACCGACGCCGACACCCGCCTGGAGCCCGACGAGCTCCTCTGGGCGGTGCTGAACAACATCGACCCCGAGCGGGATAGCTGGGTGATGGAGGGGGCGAGCGGGCCGGTGCTGGTGCTGGACGGCACGCGCAAGCTGGCCGAGGAGGGATTCGCCCGGGCCTGGCCGCAAAAGATCACCATGAGCCCGGAGGTGGTGCGGCGGGTGGACGAGCGGTGGGAGAAGCTGGGCTTACCCCGGTTTGGGGATGCAGTCGCCGCCGACTAACGCTAGGAGGGGACGACCTCCTGCGTTTGGCGTACGCCGTCGGTGAAGCCCAATGCTCCGGGGTTGGCGTACGAATCTCACCGGCCTAGAGGCCCGCTGGGGATATCCTCGAGCCATGCACAGACTCCTGGTCCTGCTCCTCTTAAGCCTCCCGGCCTTCGCCCAAACCCTGGTGGAAGTCACCACGGTGGCGGCCATCTCCTCTAGCCTCGACGCCTCGGTGCGGCTCCCCACGGGCTCCTACCGGGCCGGGAAGGGAAGCGAGCTGATCCTGGCCCGGATGCCCGATGCGGCCAAGTTCAACCTGGAGGTATTCGCCGCCAAAGGGGTAGCGGCCCGATTGCAACCGGCCTTCATCCAGCAAGTCCTGACGAGCTTCGCCGCCGCCGGGTACCTGCTCGAGGGCCAACAAGAGCGCAGCGTGAACGGCGAGGTGCAGACCCGCTACAACCTGAGCGACGCCAGCGGAAAACCCGCCGTGCTCTTCGTAGTGCGCAAGGGCGACGAGCTGGTGTATGCCTTCGGGAAAGCCAAGTAAACGCTAGGGATTATGAGCCGCCGCGTTCGTTGGTCGGAAGTGGAATCCCGCATTGACCTGAACGAACTGCCGCGCTTTCACCGGGCCTTCCTACGGCTGCACCGGCCCGAGCTACAGGCCGACGCCCTCCCCTTGCGCCGGGTACAGCAGTACGTCATCCAAACCCTCTTCCAGCTTGCCAAAAGCGGGCGGGCTCAGCCCGAGGAGGATCCACCTTCTCGCGGGGGCAGCGGGGTGGATTTTCTGGTGGAGGAAGACGCAATCCCTGAGGAGTGGCGCTGAACGATCCTCGCCGTCCGCTCGATAGGGTTTTCATGAACCCCACCCCAAGCGTTCTGTGGGGACAGGCCGTGGCTCCTATCCTATCCTTCGCACCGATTGGCGCCCTGCCAGATCGCAAGCCAAGAGCACCCGCTTGGGCGGACTGGTATCCCCTTTGAGCCTATCCAGCAGGATCTGGGCGGCCTGGAAGCCCAACGCCTCGATGGGTTGAACCACCGCGCTCAGGTAGGGCTCGAGCAGGGTGCTCCACTCGAAATCATCAAAGCCCAGCAGGGAGATTTCCTCGGGGAACCCCAGCTTGAGGCGGCGGATGGCCTGGATGGCTAACAGGCTAAGCCGGTTGGTGCTGGCGAAGATGGCCGTGGGCCGCCGTTGCCGGATGGCCTCGAGCACGGCTTCCAGCGAGGGAGCGTCCTTGCCGCATTCGACGACCCACCGGGGGTCTTGGGGGATCCCTGCCGCAGCGAGCGCCTGGCGGTATCCTTCGACCCGGTCGCGGATGTTGGAAAGCTCGAGGGTGCTCACCAAGAGCAGGATCTCGCGGTGTCCCTGCCGGATCAAGAACTCGGTGCCGACCCGCGCTGCTTGGAAGTTATCCACCCCCACCCGGTCTAAGTCGTCTTCCCCACCGATGCGGTCTAGCAGCACCACCGGCAGCCCATCGGCCTTGAGCTTGCGCAGATACTCGGGGGAGTCCTGGGTGGGAATCACGATAAGGCCGTCCACCTGGCGGCTGGCCAGGGCTAGGGCCAGATCGAACTCGAGCTCGGCGTTCTCCTCGCTGTTCGATAGGAGCATCTGGTACCCCCGATCCCGCGCCGAGCGCTCGAGGACCCGCACCAGTCCATTGAAGAAAGGGTTGGTGATATCCGGGACGATAAGGCCTAGGGTTTGTGTCTTACGGCTGCGCAGGCTTTGGGCGACCCCGTTGGGCACATAGCCGAGGGTGCGGACGGCTTGCAGCACCGCGCTGCGCAGTTCGGGACTCACATACCGCCTGCCGTTGAGCACATTGGAAACGGTGGCGATGGAAACCCCGGCCAGTTTGGCGACATCCTTGATCGTGGCCATGGTTCCTCATCAGGAAGGATAGTTAAACGTTTTTATCGGGTGGAGCGGCTACACAATCCGTCGGCGTGACCGGGTTTAGGGGAGCACCCCCGCCCGTCCGCGGATGGGCGCGCCGTGTAAACCCCACCCGCAGATGGGCTTTTGCCAACAAGCCGGTTTTCGGGGCCCCGGCGCTTTGTCATTCGATGATCTTGCCGGCGGGGGCCCCGGGGATGCGATTTCAATTGACGTAGCTCAGCCAGGCCTCGTACTTGGAGTTTCGCCCCTGAACGGCCTCGAGGTAAGCCCTGCGCAGCCGCATGGTGTGCTCCCCAGCCATCCCCTCGCCAATAGCGCGGTGGTCTAAGTAGGAAACCGGGGTAATTTCCGCCGCCGTACCCACCATGAATACCTCGTCGGCCATGTAGAGCTGGTCTCGGGTGGCCCTGCACTCGCGCACCTCATAGCCCAGATCGCGGGCGATGACCATCACCGAGTCGCGGGTGATGCCCATCAGGTTCACCGAGTGTTCGATGGCGTACAAGGTGTTGCCCTTGAAGAAGAAGAGGTTCTCTCCCGAGCCCTCCGCCACGAAACCCTCTTTGTCCAGCAATAGCGCTTCGTCGGCCCCTCGCTGCTGCGCCTCGATGCGGGCCAAGGCGGAGTTGACGTAGTTCCCCCCGATCTTGGCCTTACCCGGCATCACATTGGCGGGGAAACGGGCCCAAGAGGAGGTAATCAGGCGGGCCCCCTTCTTCACGGCCTCATCGCCCAAATAAGTACCCCACTCCCAAGCCGCCACCATCACCTCGGCAGGGTTGTTGGGCAGGGGGTTCACCCCTAGGGTATGGGCCCCCATCCAAGCCAGCGGGCGGATGTAGCAGCTTGTATAGGCGTTTTCCCGCACTACCCGTTTGACCGCCTCGGCGATTTCTCGGGGGGTGAAGGGGATCTCCATCATCAGCACCTTGGCCGAGTGGAACAGGCGCTCCACGTGCTCAGGGAGACGGAAGACGGCCGGCCCCTTGGGGGTGTCGTAAGCCCGGATGCCCTCGAAGACGCTGGTGCCGTAGTGTAGGGCGTGGGTCAACACGCTCACCTTCGCCTCCTCCTGGGGCACCATCTGGCCGTTCATCCAGATCAGCCCGGCTTTGATCCGGCTGTCTCCGCCGATAGATTTAGCTTTGGGTTCGGTTGCCATATCCTCCTCGCTTCGCGCGAAACTGCGCTATGTCCCGCTATCATAACGCTTCTGCACGGACAAGACGAAGAACCGAGGGGCGTTGGGTTGGAGGGGGGCCGCCAGGGGAAGCGAAATGGCGGTGCGCTTCCCCGTTCCGCCGCGTTTTGCGTACGACCTATGACGGGCGCTCAGCCCAATGCCCCTAGCGCCTAGCCCCTTGGGATTTCCTTTTGCGCCGCTCGAGCCGCCGGATCTCGTCGATGAAGTTCTCTACCGAGTCGAACTCGCGGTACACCGAGGCGAAGCGAATGTAGGCCACCGGGTCCTGTTCGCGCAAAAAGGCCAGCGCCTTGAGGCCGATCTCCTCGGAGGTGATCTCGGCCGCGTCCACGTTATCCTCAAAGCTATAGGCAAATCTCTGCAAGGCTTCTATGTCTACCGGGCGCTTCTCGCAAGCCAGCAAAAGTCCGCGCAAGAGCTTTTCCGGGTTGAAGGTCTCCTTGCGGCCGGAGCGCTTGACCACCATCAAGGGTTCGACCTGGGCGCGTTCGTAAGTGGTGAAGCGCCGCCCGCATTTTTCACACTCGCGGCGGCGGCGAATGGCCCCGCCCTCGCTGGCCGGACGGGAATCGACCACGCGGGTATCGGGGGCATTGCAGTAGGGACAGGTCATAGGGGCTTTTGTCGAAGGCTATACACCATGTGCCGTGGTTTTTTCGTGTTCGGCGTATGACATTTTCCGTGACTCAAGGCAGCTCCCGCAACAGGTCGTAGATCTCCGGGGGCTGCGGCGGCTCGGGCAACAACACCTCTATCACCTGACCGCGGATCCCCTCTGAGACCATCGAGCCTAGCCCAACCGCAGCCCGCACCAGCGGCTGATCGTACTCGCTGCTCGAGGCATCCCGGCTGGGCACGATGCCGTTGACCCGCACGTTCTCGGGAAAGATCTGGGTAGTGCCCTCGATCAACCCAGCCACCGCACCCCGCACGGAAAGTACGTGCGGCTGATTGCGGCCCGAGGGGGGCAGTACCACCGTCACAAACCCCCCACCCGAGAGGTAGCGCAACCCGTGCTGCATCACGTAGAGGCTCGATTTCACGTCGGCATTGAGCAGGTCATACCACTCGCTTTCCAATAGCTCGAGGAAAGGGGTCTTGCTGTCGGCCCGGGTCACGTGAACGATGCCATCCAGGGTGCCGAATAGCTCCTCCACCTTGTCGAAGGTGTTCATCACGTCCAGCACCACCGCCATATCCCCCCGGATGGGGATGGCCGTGGCCCCCAGCTCTTCCACCTCGGAGGCTACGCTGGTAGCCAGCTCGACATCCGGGTCTACCGCCACCACCGTGGCCCCGTTACGCCCGTAGGCATGAGCCAACGAGCGCCCGTAGCCACGCCCCGCCCCGGTGACCATGACGATTCGGCCTGATAGACCCAGCAGATCCCTTGTCATGCCCCTCCATTCTACGTGAAGAAGTGAACATAATCGCAACAAACTCACCGCTTCCCCAAGCTCCACCAACCTTCGGCAGCACACGAGCTACCCTATTCGGTCGCAGGTGGATCATACCTAAGGCGTACGACGGACGACGTACCCGTGTAGCTTTGAGCGGCGGTGGGGCAACGATGCAGGCTTTTATCACGACCCCTGAATGAGCTGGAGTAGGGGATGGGGATCAACGGAGAACCTCCTCACCGAGCGCAACACCGGCCACCCTTTGAGGTGCAAGAGGCTCAGGATGACGTCCCGCAAGTACATCAACCCCGCCGCTCCCTTGCGGCTGCGGGAAGCGTCTTCCCCAAAGACCGTGTCCCGCTTGTGGTGTAGACGGTTCTCCACCCCCCAGTGGCCCCGCCATAGGGCATAAAGCTCCCTCGCCGAAGCCCCCAGGCTGGTCAGGGCATAAGCCGCCTCTTCCCGCACCTCCCCGGTGGCCTTGCACACCACCTTCCGCCGCATCCGCAAGGCCAGCCGTGAACCTCGCCAGCCGCTCACCTCCTCGGGCATGGGCAGGGCCTCCAGGTGCCATGTCCAGAGCGCTCCACCCCGCACCTCATGCCAAAGGTGGCGATCAGTCGCCGCACTCCATAAGCTCCTTGAGCTCCGCTTGATTGGCCTTGACGCTCAGCAGGTAACCCCCTTTTGCTCCACCACCGCCCCCGCCACCTCCGGCGCGCACAAACCGGCATCCCCGGTCAGCACCCAAGCCACCTCCAGCCCCTCCATCCGCACCAAAAGCCCCCGGACTGCCGTGGCCTCCCCGGAAACGACCTCTTGGCCCCCCAGGGAGAGCCCCAGCCCCTGCACCAGGGCCGAGAGGAAGACCAGGGCTTCCTCCCCCCGTCGGACCCTTCGGGTACCCCGAAGGTGTTTCCCGTCGGCGGCGATGGCCAGGGGACCTTCGTGACCCAGGGCTCGCCCCACGTCTTGAGCCCAGGAGAGCAAGGCCTGTTGTAGGGGCTCTAGCCCCTCGCTTAGCGCCCAGAAGAAGCGGTAGAGGGTGGCTTGGGCGGGGAGCTGGCGCTCTCCCTGGCAGGTACGGATACCCACCTGGTCCAGCAAGAAGCTTGCCTGGTCGTTGACCCACTGGCTGATGGCCAGGATGTTGTTCCGTCCTGAACCCACGGCGAGTAGGCAGATCAGCAGCAGGTCCTGCCAGCGGTATCGTGTCTTCAGGTGTTCGCGGGGATCGGGGACCTGAGCCAGGTAGGGCAGGGGGCTAAGTATTGGGGTCATAGGACCTCATGATAAAAGCCTGAACGATGGGCCATTTTGCCCTGGCCCTGGGTTCTAGCGGTATACTGAACGCCTAGGGGAGGGAACAAATGGGAATTGTCGACCGCCTTTCTCGGCTCATTCGCGCCAACATCAACGATCTGATTCGGCGAGCCGAAGACCCGGAGAAGATCATCGAACAAGCCCTAGAGGATATGCGCTCGGCCTTGCGTGAGGCCCGGGTAGAAGTCGCCGAGGCCATGGCCGAGCTAAAAAAACTCGAGCGCGACCAGCAAAACTACAACGAGCAAGTCGCCGCTTGGGAGAGCAAGGCCGCCGAGGCCCTGCGCGCCGGCAGGGAAGACCTGGCCCGCGAAGCCCTCAAGCGCAAGCAGCAAGCCCAGACGCTCTCCGATGGCTTCCTCCAGCAGATCACCCAGCAGCGCAACGTGGTGGACCAGCTGATGACCCAGCTCAAAGCGCTGGAGGCCAAGATCCAGGAGGCCGAGAGCAAAAAAGCCCTGCTGATCGCGCGCAAGAAGGGGGTGGAAGCCGCCGAGGCGGTGCGCCGCATGGACTCCAAAGTGGACGCCCACGCCGCCGTGCAGGCCTTCGAGGAGATGGAAAACCGCATTCAGGCCATGGAGGACAAGCACGCCGCCCTTACCGAGATGGACAAGAGCGATATCGACAAGCAGCTCGAGGAGCTGGGCTCCGACAAAGCCGTAGACGAGGACTTGGCCCGCCTTAAGAAGCAGCTGGGAATAAGCTGAGCCTTTTGCAAGGGTCGTGGGGGGCGCCGTAAGCCCCGAACAGCGGAGGGGGCAGCCACCTTCTCTTCGACCTTATGATCGCGCTTCTCGAGGTGCTGATCCTTATCGCCATAGTGGCAGCGGTGCTGTATTTCCTATGGCCCGGTGCGTCCTCCACCGAAGCAGAGCGGCTCCACCGGGTGTTGAGCGAACTTCGGCGGCAGCGGCGGGTGTTCAAGGCGGCTCTGGCGAAGCCCCTCGAGGAGGCTATAGCGTACGGCCTCGAGCTGCGCAAGCTCCTCCCGCGCATCGCAGAGCTGGAGCGGCTGCTGGGCCGAGAGGGCCTCGAGCCGGCTACGATCCGACGGCTCGAGGCTCACCGGGAGGCCCTTAGACACACCTACGAGGAGGGGGTAGGCTTCCTGGAGAACTTCAGCGCCGAGCTGGTGTTGTGGCAAGGTCCACAGACGCCAGAGGGCCTCAGCCACCTGCAAGACCTGCGCGCTGCTTTGCGCGAGGCGCTAAACCAGGACTCGCCACAGTAGTCCTCTCGGCCACCCGGGATGGATTCGTGCGGGTTTCACCCGTTTCAGCAACGGATACAGGTAAACTCAGAAAGCGATGAGACCCTACTGGGCCGTATTCTTGTTGGTCGCCTTGGCGGCTTGCGCTCCCTCTGCCACCACGCCCTCCACGGTTCAAGCACGAATAGAGGCCCCGGTTAGCTTTTATCCGAGCGAGGTCGGGCTCGAGTGGACCTATCAGCCCCAAGGGGCCCGCAGCGACGAACCTCCGTACAGGCTCAGCGCGCTGGGAACCGGCAGCTTCGCAGGGGAGGCCGCCCTGCGCTTTCGCTTTAGCGGGCGGGGCCAGGACCGGATCTACTACCGGCGAATCGGACCGGATGGGGTGCAGCTTTTGGGCTTCGAAGAGAACATCACCCAGACCCGGGTGCGCTTCAATCCGCCCCTCCAGGAATACCCCCCGGAAAGCAACCTGAAGCTTGGCGCCACCTGGGGCGGGAAGACCAGCTTTGTGACCACCCTCACCGTACAGAACAACGCCCGGATCGCCGAGGATAGCCTCGAGTACACCTACACGGTGGCCGGAGAAAGCGAGTTTAGCACCACGGCCGGGAAGTTCAAAGGCTATCGCATCAACCTCGACCTCAAGGATAGCGCAGGCCACCTAGAGCGTTACGAGATCTGGTTCGTACCCCACGTGGGCGAGGTGCGCACCCGCGAGGGGTTATTGTTGGTGGAACGGAATTTCAAGTAGGCCTCACCCGAGTTTGTTGGGGCTAAAACACTTTCACAGCGCGCAAACCGTCTAGAGTCAAGGATAAGTCATCCCGGAGGCCACACGTGGTTTTAGACAAGGTGGATAGCCCTCGAGACCTCAAGACCCTCAGCGAAGAGGAACTTTTAGCCCTGGCCCAAGAACTCCGCAGCGAGATCATCCGGGTGTGCGCCCAAAACGGCGGGCACCTGGCCTCCTCGCTGGGGGCGGTGGAGCTCATCGTGGCGCTGCACCGGGTCTTCGACTCGCCCAAAGACCGCATCCTCTTCGACGTGGGTCACCAAGCCTACGCGCACAAGCTCCTCACCGGGCGCAAAGAGCTCTTCCACACCATCCGCCAGGACGGGGGCCTCTCCGGTTTCACCAAGGTCAGCGAGTCGGAGCACGACGCCATCACCGTGGGCCACGCCAGCACCTCGCTGGCCAATGCCCTGGGTATGGCCATCGCCCGCGATACCCTGGGCCAGGATTATCACATCGTCAGCGTCATCGGCGACGGCGCGCTCACCGGGGGCATGGCCCTGGCTGCGCTCAACGTGATCGGCGAGCAGCGGCGCAAGATGCTGATCATCCTCAACGACAACGAGATGTCGATCAGCGAGAACGTGGGGGCCCTGAACCGCTATTTCAAGGAGTTTCAGATCAAGAAGTGGGTGCAGGACACCCAGAAGTGGGGCCGGGACGTTTTGGAGCACATCTCCCCGCGGCTTTTCAACCTCGTCGACCGGGCCAAGGAAGCCGCCAAGCTGGTGCTGCACCAGGAGAACCCCTTCTATGCCTGGGGCCTGCGCTACGTGGGGCCGGTGGACGGCCACGACCTCAAGGGCCTGGTTCACCTCCTACAGGAGCTCAAGGAACTCGACGGCCCCACCATCTTGCACATCGCCACCCAGAAGGGCAAAGGCTACAAGGTGGCCGAGGCCGACCCCATCTACTGGCACGGCCCGCCCGGCTTCAACCCGGAAAAGCCCGAGAAGGTCTCCAAGGGCTACTCCTGGTCGGCGGCCTTCGGGGACGCGGTGACCGAGCTGGCCTACCTCGAGCCCCGCCTCTTCGTCATCACCCCGGCCATGCGCGAGGGCTCGGGGTTGGTGAGGTATTCCCAAACCCACCCCAGCCGCTACCTCGACACCGGCATCTGCGAGGACGTGGCCGCCACCACCGCGGCAGGCATGGCCCTGCGGGGCCTCAAGCCGGTGCTGGCGATCTACTCCACCTTCTTGCAGCGGGCCTACGACCAGGTGGTCCACGACATCGCCATCGAAAGGCTGGGCGTGGTGCTCGCCATAGACCGCGCGGGCATCGTGGGCGGCGACGGCGCGACCCACAACGGGGTGTTCGACATCGCCTACCTGCGCACCGTCCCCAACGTGCAGATCGCGGCTCCTAAGGACGCCCTCGAGCTGCGGGCCATGCTCAAAAAAGCCCTCGAGCTCGGCGGCCCCGTGGCCATCCGCTACGCCCGAGACAACGTGGAAAAAGCCCCCGAGGGGAGCTGGCCCGAGATCGAGTGGGGCCGGTGGGAGGTGCTGAAAGAGGGCTCGAGGGCCTACGTCCTGGCCTTCGGCAAGACCCTCAAGTACGCCCTCGAGGCCGCGGGCGACCACCCCGAAGTCGGGGTGATCAACGCCCGCTTCCTCAAGCCGCTGGATCGGGAGATGCTCGAGCGGCTAGCATTAGAGGGCTACAAGCTCGTCACCGTGGAGGACCACCAGAAGATGGGCGGCTTCGGCTCAGCCGTGCTCGAGGCCCTGAACGAGCTGGGCCTCAAGCCGGACATCCGGGTGCTGGGCCTGCCCGACCGGTTCTTCGACCACGGCTCGATCGCCCGGTTGCATAAAGAAGCCGGAATTGACGCAGGGGCGATTCTCCAGGCCCTGGCGGAGATGGGGGTGGCCCCCAAACCCCCGGCATTGGACAGCAAGCGCTAACGGGCGAAGCGCTGATGCGAGTTCTCCCCCTCGCCGCCAATGCCTATTTGCTCGATACCCCCCAAGGTTCGCTTTTGGTGGATACGGGGATTCCCTGGGAGGGCCGCAAGCTGCTGCGCCTCCTCGCACCGACCCCGCCCGCCGCGGTGCTGCTTACCCATCACCACCTGGACCACGTGGGGGGGCCTGGAGGCTATGGCAGAAATACCGCATGCCGGTTTATGCCCATCCCCTCGACATTCCCTACATCAGCGGGGCTCGCCGCCGCCCGCCCTTCCCGCCGCTTCCCTGGTTGGGGGACCGCATCGCCAACAGCGCCGCTCCCCTACCCGAAGAGGCCCTCACCCCCGTAGAGGAAGGATCGGACGTAATGGGGTGGAAGGTGGTGCACCTACCGGGCCACACCGCGGGCCAGATCGGGCTGCTCAAAGACCGGGTGCTGATTGCAGCCGACGCCCTGCGGGTGGGAGCCAAAGGGCCGCGCGTTCCGCCGCCTATAGTCAATGCCGACACTGCGCAAGCCAAGCGGACGGTAGGCAAGATCGCCGCCCTCGAGGCCCGAGAGATCTACGTTGGGCATGGCCCCCCGACCACCCTCGAGGCGGTCATAGACCTGGCCCGAAGGCTGGGGGTGATCGCTAGCCCATCGCCCTGATCGGCCTCAAGCCGTCGAAGCATATATCTTTGCATTTTTGCAAATCGTGCTATAATGCTTTTTGTCAGCGGGCGAGAAGCCCGTTTTTTTGTTGGGATGCGAGGAGAGCGCCGACGACGCCCCTAAAACCGCAGCCAAGGCCGCCACCAAGGAATCGCCAGCAGGATCAAAAGCGTGCTGAGCCCGTAGAAGAGCAGGGCTTGGCGGTGTTTGAGGACATCGGTGGCCGCCCGGCGCACCCGGGCATTCCCGACATGGGCCAGGATCGCCGCAGCGAGCATGACCACCGGATGCTCGGCCAGGAAGAAGCGGAGTCCGGGGTTTTGCATGGCAGCTCCCAGGTTGGCCCAGGCGTTTTGCATCAGCGGGCTGAAGGCGAGCAGCAAAATGCCCAGCAGGAGCTGCAGGTCCACCGTGCTGGTGAAGGCTACCCCCGCCATCCGATCCAAGGCCTGGTACCTCCCTGAGCGCAGGCCCCGCCAGGAGCGCCAGAGGACATACACCGTCGCGATCAGGACCAACCAGCGGGTGAAGTTGTGCAGCGCAAGGATGAGATCGTACATGGGCTCAATGTAAGGCATGGCCGGTCCGCCCATTGAGCTATCGGCCTCTATAACCCGGCCCGCGCACGAAACGCCCGGGCAGTGCCCCGGTGTGGCTCCCGTCCTCGATGACCCGCACCCCGTTCACGAAAACCTGATGGATGCCGAGGGGCAGCCGATGGGGCTCTTCGAAGGTGGCGGTGTCGGCTACGGTCATGGGATCAAAGAGCACCAGGTCGGCGTAGAAGCCGGGAATGATCCTCCCGCGATCGCGGATGCCGAGGCGGCTAGCGACCGCGCCGGTCATCTTGCGAATGGCGTCCTCGAGGCCTATCAGCCCCTCCTCGCGCACGTACTTGCGCAAGATTCGAGGATAGGTGCCATAGGCCCGGGGGTGAACCGGGGTGGCCGCGGTCGCCGGGTCGAGCCCGCCGGCATCGGAGGAGAACTTGATCCAGGGCTGCTGTACCTGCAGGCGCAGGTTGTCCTCGGTCATGGTGAAGTAGAGGGTGCTGATGCGTTGGCGCTCGGACAGGAGCAGATCGATCACGCAGTCTACCCAATCCTGGCCGCGCATCTGGGCGATCTCCGAGAGCCGTTTGCCGATATAGATCCGGTTCTCCGGCCTGTAGAAGCCCACCGGCATGATGTCTTCGGCCCTGGAGGTGTTCATATCCCCGGTACCCTGTAAGACCTCCTGCTTGGCCCGGGCACGGGTGAGGGGGTTTTCCAGGTTCTCGAAGAATCTCCCGTCTGCCGCCAACCACGTCGGCAGGATCGCGTCCAACCCGGTCCCCGAGGCCGGGTAGGGGTACATGTTGGCGGTCACGTCGAGCCCCTCTGCGCGGGCTCGGTTGATCCGCTCGATCACCTGGGGCATCTTGCTCCAGTTGCGCGAGCCCGAAGCCTTGAGGTGGTAGATCTCGGCGGGAAGATTGGCCCGCCGGGCGATCTCGAGCGTCTCTTCTACCCCCTCCAAAAGTCGGTCGCCCTCCGAGCGCATATGGGTGATGTAGATCCCACCGTAGCGAGCCACCACCCGGCATACCTCCACGATCTCATCGGTACCCACGAACTCGTCCGGCGGGTAGATGAGCGCGTAGGCCACCCCCATCGCCCCGTCCTGCATGGCCTGGGCCATCACCTGACGCATGAGCTGGAGTTCCTCTGGGCTGGCCTGGCCCATGCGCATCCCACAGGCGTACTCGCGCAACGTCCCCCCCGCCAGGAAGGAGCCGATGTTGGGGGAGACCCGGCCCTCCATGTCCTCGAGCCAGTCGGAAAAGCGCCTCCAACCCTTGGCCCGTTCGCTCCACTGGTGGGCCTCGAGGCCGGTCCAACTTTGCGGGAAGGGGCGCTCGAGCTTCCCCCCAAAAGGGGCCGGCGTCCAACCCTCGCCCATGATCTCGGTGGTCACCCCTTGGGCGAGCTTGGAAAGGCAGCGCCCATCCTTCAATAACGAGAGGATCGAGTGGCTTTGGATGTCGATGAACCCCGGCGCGAGCACCAGGCCCTCAGCCCAGAGGATCTCTCGCCCCGAAAGCTGTCCCGGCGGGGTGACGGCTGCGATTTTGTCCCCTATGATCCCTACATCGGCGTAGAACCAGGGGTTGCCGGTCCCGTCCACCACACGAGCCCCTCGGATCACCCAATCGGCCTGAAGATGGTTCATGGGGCTAGCATACCGGCAATCCCCCTACTGACCCTGGCAGGGCGCAGCATTTGGGGCAGGGCAAGGACGATCTGCTTGTGGGGGTGATGGGATATAGAGCGCTACGAGGGATTACGTTGCTCGTTGAGCGTCGCCGCTATGATCCAGGCTTGGGCTTCTTCCTCGGTTTTGGTGGTATTGACCGGTGTATCGTCGCCTGTGCGCTTGTCCCAGATGCCGTAAGCCCGCCGGTCGAGGAGCAAGCGGTAGCCGTAGGGGGCCGCCCTGAGAAACTCCTCGAGTTCCACCCCTTCAGGCAAGTGCTCCTTCAGCCAGGCTTGAAACGCGGCCTCCCGTTTGCGGTTTACCCACAGGTTGACCAGGCCCAGTAGCCCCACCAACACAAAAAACGCCAGAAAAACGCCAACCACCGACATAACGCTACTCGCCCTTCCACAGGATGCGTCCGCAGGCCGGGCAGCGCACCACCTTGCCAGACTGGATCACCTGCTGGGCCACGTGCATCGGGAGCTGCACGTTACAGGCTCCGCAGCGATACCCCGAACCACCCCGTAGCATCTTAGCGACCCCGGTTCCCTTGCGGGCTTTGCGGATGGACTCGTATTCGCGCACCAGGGTGGCCGGGATGCCGGCGGCGATTTGGTTGCGCTCGGTGAGCTTTTCCTGGTAGGTGGCCTCGAGCCTGGCGACGCGGGCCTCGTTGGCGGCCTCGAGCTCCTCCAGCCGGGGCCGCTCGGCCTCGAGCTCCGCCCTGACCCGCGCCACCTCCCCCTCCAGCCGCTCGATCTCGTCGAGCAAAGGGAGCATGGCCTCCTCGAGCTCCTCGATCAGCCCTTTGAACTGCTGGATCACGTTTTCGTACTGGGTCTGTTCACGCGCACTCTGGGCGTTGCGCTGGCTCTCCTGGGCCTTGCTGCGCTTGGCGGTGAGGTCTTTGTGCTGGAGGTCGTTGCGGCTATATTCGAGGCGGGATTCCTGCAAGCGGTCCTGCAGCCCCTCTAGCTCATCCTGTAGCGCGATCCAGCGTTCACGGGCAGCCACCAGCTCTTCGGGGATGCGGTCTTCTTCCTCTTTGATGCGATCCAGCTCGAGGTCCTTATCTTGTAGGTGGAAAAGCTGTGCCAAGGAGTCCGACCCGTTCACAAACCTTAGTCTAACATTAGTCCAAGCCCTATCTCGGCCGAAGCGGCTACTTAGCGACGCCCCGGTTCGTTGGCCATCGCAGCGGCCGGCCAGGCTTCTCACCGGCTAAGCGCTCCTACCGCTTCGGCGGTCTGCTCCTCCTCGTGGCCTTGCAGCCGTTTCCACAGCCCCCTCCACCAGTTAAGGGGAGGGCTGTCGGCGAGGGTGAACCGAGCAGCGGGGCTTTCCTTTTTCCATAGCTTGATTCGCGCCAAAAACAGCTCGAGGAAGGCGTCGCGGTATTCGGCGGTGGCGTGGCGCATGTGCAGGTGGAAGCGAATCCCTCGGTCGGGAGAGAAGGAGGCCACCATCGGCACCCCCTCCGGCCCCAGCAGGGGGATCTCGATGCGGCTGGGCACCGAGGTCATCAGGGCGAACTCCTCCTCGTCTTGGATCATCTCCAGCTCGATCAGGATCTGGGCAAAGGCGCTGGTCTCGAGGCCCGCCACCTCGTGGTAGATACGGTCATAGATCTCGTAGGTGCGCGAGAGCAAAAAGCGCTCGCCGGGCCGCTCGGCCCACCACATGGCGTACTGGCCTTTGGGAGGGAAAAGCGAAGCGCTCACGTAAAGCCGGTCGCGCCGGGCTACCGGCTCGGCGGGAGGATCGGGGTAGATGAGGGTGAGGTCGTCGGTACTGTAGAAGATCGGGCGGAAGCGGCGAGTTTTGCGGGCCAAAGCTTGCAGGGCCTCGTAGTGCCCGGCGGCTTGGGGATCTGGGTCGGCGTAGAAGAAGAGGTCGTATTCGCCCTCTTTATCCCGAACCCGCAGCGGTACCTGCACCGCCCCTCCCGGCGTGATGCGGATCACATCGGCCTCCAACACCTGGACTTGCGAGCCGCGAAAACTGGTCTCCACCGCGGTGGCGAAGTGGAGTTGATTGGCTTTGCGGTGCTCGGGGCGGTTGCTAGGGACAAACTCCCTGAGGCGCACCGTCGGCCAGGAAGCAGGGGCGTTGGTGATGAGTTCTTCCATGAAACAGGCGCGGGGCTAAGCCGGCGGCAAAGCCGACAATCCAAGTGTAATGCGGTATTTATATAGGGCTGTGACGTATGGGCCAGGGCGCTTTTATCTATACTTACCGACGCGCTCCACCAGCAGGTCGAACAGTCCTTCGGCGTCCACCGCAAGCCCCACCTGGGCGTTGGCGGGCCGACCGGTGACCCCCCACCGGTCGCAGACGGTGCGGCCAAAGTTGAGCCCCTCGTTGGTCTCGATGGCCACGTACATGGCCTGGGTCTTGAAGAGTTCGGGCCGGATCAAGTAGGCCACCGCGCAAGGGTCATGCAAGGCAGCGCCTTCCCAGCCGTAGCGGTCTACATGGTGCTCGCGGAAGAACTCGAGCAGCTGGGCGGTGAACTCGCCCACCGGGGTCCCTAGGGCCCGGAAGCGTTCGACCCAGCGGGGCGTAGCAATGACCTGGTGGGTCAAGTTGAGGCCCATCATCACGATGGGGATGCCCGATTCGAAGACGATCCGGGCGGCGTGGGGGTCGCAGAGAATGTTGAACTCCGCGGCGGGGGTCCAGTTGCCGGTGTCCAGGGAGCCTCCCATCAGCACGATCTGCGGGATGAGCCCGGCGATCTGGGGCTCGAGCCTTAGGGCCAAGGCCAGGTTGGTGAGCGGCCCGGTGGGTACCAGCGTGACCTCCCCGGGGTGGGCCTTCACCGTTTCGATGAGAAAGGCCACGGCGTGCTTTTGTTCCAGGCCCCGCTTGGGTTCTGGCAGGTGGGGTCCGTCTAGCCCCGAGACCCCGTGGACGGCCTCGGCGCTGATCCGCTCGCGCACCAAGGGCCGGTCGGCCCCGGCGTAGACGGGCACCTCAGCTCCCAGGATCTCCCGCACCACCAAGGCGTTGCGGGCGGTGCGTGCAAGGCTCACGTTGCCGTGGACGACCGTCACCCCCAGCACCTCGAGCTCCGGGCTGGCCAGGGCCAGCATCATGGCGATGGCGTCGTCGTGGCCGGGGTCGCAGTCGTAGATGATCTTTCGGGGCACGAGGCTAGTCTACCCCTTTTAGAGGCTGGGCGTGGGCTACCGGCTGAGCAGCCCCACCGCCTCGATGCTTCCCTCGAGCTTTCCTCCCAACGCCTTCCACCAAGCGTAGGCCTGGCTCTCTCCGGAACGGAGGGCGGGGTTTTGCTCCCTCCAGCTTCGCACCCGCCTCAGGAACAGTGCCAAAAAGGCGTCGCGGTGCTCGGGCGGGGTGACCCAGATAGGAAAGTGAAAGCGCACCCCACGCCCGTCTACGAAGGAGGCTACCAGGGAGAGGCCCTCGGGGCCTTGCATTGGGATTTCGAGCCGCTGTGGGTGAGGCAGGGCGGTGAAGTCCTGGGGGTGCTCAATCAGGCCCAGCTCGAGCAGGATCAGGGCAAACCCTTCTGCCTCGAGGCCGGAAAGTTCGCGGTATATCTGCTCGTAGACGCTAAAGGTGGGGCTCTCCCGGAAAGACTCGCCGGGATAGGTGGCCCACCACATCGCATACTGGCCGTGCGGCAGCCCCTCTGTGGGGCGGAGGTGAAGCCGATCATGGCGGGCCACCTGTAGGGGGTAAGGTGGGCTGGGGTAGAGGCGCAGCAGGTTCTCGAAGCAGTAGTAAAGCGGCCGTAGCCGCCGCCAGCGGCTTGCAACTTCTTGCAAGGCCCAGTAGTGGGCCGCGGCCTGAGGGGTGGCCTGAGGGTAGAAAAACACGTCGAACTCCCCCTCCGGAGAACTGAGGCGTAAAGGCACCTCGATGAGCCCCTCCGGGGTCAGGCGCAGCGCGTCGAGATCGAGGATTTCGATGCCGCTGCCCTCGAGGCTCTCGCCCAGGGCGTTCAGGAAGGAAAGCCGCGCCACCGACTCGCTGGCGAGCGAGCGTTCGGGCGGAAGCTCAGCCATACGTACCTTAGGCCAGGAGGCGGGGGCGTTGGAGAAGAGGATCGGCCTGAGGCTTCGGACCGTCCCACGATCAGCCATCCTAATCTAGAGGCTAGGCCAAGCCGCACGCCGAGGCTGTGATCTCTGCGCGCGATCCCGGAACAACCCCGTAAGGATCGGCGTTTTGTAGGGATCCTCGCAAGAGGGCTTCTATACAGGCTCGAGCCGCACCGGGTTGGAGTGGAAGGTGCTTCCCTCTCCCATATCGGTGAGGTGCTCGCCGGTGAGCCAGTTGATGCCCTTGCCGTCGGGAGCCGGGGCCTCCCACCAGGTGCCCTCGAGCACCACCGTCCCCGGCATGGGGGCCTGGCTCACACGGGCCTTGCGCACCACCGCGCCGTGGCGGGAGCAGATGCGCACCCGCCCGCCGTCCTGCACGCCGCAGGCGGCGGCGTCTTCGGGATGCACCAGCAGCACCGGCTCGCCGCCTTCGCCCTGCACCAGCCGCTCGAGGTGGCCGTAGGTGGAGTTGAGGAAGTGCTTGGCCGGCGGGGTCATGAGGATGAGGGGGAACTCCTCGTCGGGCTCGGTGAGGATCACCGGTGGGGGCGGATCGAAGCGCACCTTGCCGCTGTCGGTGTTGGCCCCGTCCTTGAAAGGCAGGAAGGGGCGGGGGATGTGGAGCCGCACGAAGCCCTCGGCCTTGAGGCGCTCGAGGCTGATCCCCTCGAGCCAGGGGTGGCCGCTGGCGAGGAGGCTGCGGGCCAGGTCCTCGGCGCTCCAGTAGAGGGTGGGCTCCTCCAGGGAGAGCCGCCGGGCCAGCTCGGCGAAGACCCAGGTGTTGGGGCGGGCCTCGCCCTGCGGCCTCATCACCGCCTCGTTCCAGGAGAGGTAGAAGTGGCCGTAGGCGGTGTAGAGGTCGGGGTGCTCGAGGAAGGTGGTGGCGGGCAGCAGGTAGTCGGCGTAGCGGGCGGTCTCGGTGATGGCCTGCTCGAGCACCACCGTGAAGAGGTCCTCCCGCGCTAGGCCCTGCTGCACCAGGTCGGAGCGGGGGGCCACCACCGCGGGGTTGGAGTTGAAGACGAAGAGCATGCGGATGGGGGGCTCGAGCCGGGTCAGGGCGCTGCCGAACTGGGTCATGTTGACGTGGCGCACGGCGGGGTTGGGGCGAAAAAAGCCTTTGTGCTCGTGCTTCTCGGCGAGCAGGTGGGCCCCGCCCAGGTAGGTGCGCTCCAGCCGGAAGGCCCCCGAGGTGGTGAGCAGGGCCCCCCCGCCCCGGTACTGCCAGGCCCCGATGAGGGCGGGCAGCAGCAGCACCGCCCGCTGGGCGCTGGCCCCGCCGGGGTGGCGGGTCATGCCGTAGCTGGTGCGGATGAGGCTGACCCTGGCGCGGGCAAACTCCAGCGCCAGCCGCTCGATGGTGGCCGCCGGGACGCCGGTGACGGCTTCGGCCCGCTCGGGGGGCCACTCCAGGGCCACCGCCCGGTATTGCTCGAAGCCCTGGGCGGCGCGCCCCAAGTAGGCCGCGTCGTAGAGCCCCTCGCGCAGGATCACGTGGGCCATCGCGTAGGCCAGCGCCCCATCGCTGCCGGGGCACAACTTGACGTGCTCATCGGCGAAGCGGGAGGTGAGGTTTTCGTAGGGATCGACGTGGACGATCTTGGCCCCGCGGTGGCGGGCTTCCTTGAGGAAGGGCGTGAGGTGGGTGTTGGTGTGCAAAGAGTTGATGCCCCACAGGAAGATGAACTTCGCTTCGGGCACGTCCTCGGGGTCTACGCCGTAGCGGGGGGAGCCATAGGTGGCCTCCCAGGCCGCCGCGCCCGCCGTGGCGCAGATGGTCTCGTCGAGCTCGCAGGCCCCGATGGCGCGGAAGAAGGCCAGGGGATGGGCGTACTGGTGCAGGCCCATGGTCCCGGCGTAGTGGTAGGGCAGCACCGCCTCGCCGCCGTGCCGCTCGAGCACCTCGCGCAGCCGGCTGGCGATCTCGTCCAGGGCCTCCTCCCAGCTCACCCGCTCGAACTGGCCCGAGCCCTTGGGGCCCGCGCGGCGCATGGGGTAGAGGGGGCGCAGGGAATGGTGGTTGCGCTCGGGGTAGCGGTAGGTCTTGACGCAGGCGAAGCCCTGGGTGAAGGGGTGGCGGGGGTCGCCCTCGACCTTCAGCAGCCGGTTCGCCTCCTCGTCGATGGAGAGGATCAGCGAGCAGGCGTCGGGGCAGTCCAGGGGGCAGGTGGCTCGAGCCGTACGGGTCATGCTCCCTATCGTACCGCGCGGGCCACGCGGCTTTGTCACCTGGTTCCTACGGGTCGGGGCGGGCGTAGCCCAGCGCCAGGAAGCCGCTTTCGTCGGGCTCGAGGCTGTGGGGGGCGAAGCCCAGGGCCTGCAGCGAGCGCAGGCTGGCGTGGTTGTCGGGCTCCACCGAGGCCACGAAGCGCCGGTAGCGGGCGAGGCCGGGGTGCTCGAGCATGGCCCGCACGATGCGCTTGCCGTAGCCCCGCCCGCGCAGGTCGGGGCGCACCGCGAAGGCGAAGTGGAAGGCGGTGGGGTCGTGCTCGTCGGGCTCGCCCTGCACGTAGCCCACCGCCTCCTGCCCCTGCCAGGCCAGCCAGGGCTCGACGCCGGGCGCGCGGTGGCGCAACAGCCTCCAGACCGCGTCGGGTGGGGAGAGCCAGCGGGCGAGTTCTGGGTCTTCGAACCAGGCTTCGATCAGCCTTCGCCCCGCCTCGTCTGCGGGGGCCAGCCGCAGCCGTTGGCGAGCTATGCCGGGCTCCTTCCTGCCCCACCCTCGAGCGCCCTTTTCGCCAGCCCCCACGATAGCGCAGCTATCAAAGCGGCCAATCCCAGCGCTGGCCCCGCGCCCAAGTGCAAAAAGGGTGGATACACCAGCCCCGCCGCCGTCCCCCCCAGGTAGAACGCGGCCACATACGTGCTGCTCACCCCGCTGCCTTGCCGACCCGAGGCGCCCCCGCAAATGCCCTGGGCGGTGAAGAGCCCGGCCATCATCCCCACGAACCCCAACACGATGGCGAAAGATCGCTCTGGAAGCTGCACCAGCAACCCCAGCACCACAAGCGAGAACGCCAGCCGCACCGCCCTCACCTCGCCCAACCTCCGCACCAGCGGCCCGGTCAGGGCGCTCCCAGGGATCCCGGCCAGGTAGGCCAGCATCACCCCGCCGATCTGAGCTTTGGAGAGCCCCAACCCCTCGAGCCGGTAGGGCAACAGGTTGGCGACGAAGAAGTTGATAAACAACAGGGAAAACCCCATCAGGTAGAGCGGCCAAGCCCTGAGGTTATAGCTGGGGGCCGGGAGGGTGAGGGTTTCTCGCTCGCGCAAAAGCCAGAAGGCCGGAACCGCTGCGGGCAGCGCCAGGAGCAAAAGGGCCAGGCGTTCCCCGACCACCTCTCCCAAAAATCCCCCCAGCGCCCGCCCCAGCCCTCCACCCAGCACGTTTCCCGCCACCCATAGCCCGGCCATCTCCTGGGCCCGCTTGGGAAAAAGGCGCGGGAGGAGCGCGAGCGAAAGTCCGGGAACGGCCGCCGCCGCGACCCCCTGCAAGGCCCGGGCCACCAGCCACAGTCCGAGCGTAGGGGCCAAGGCCGCGAAGCCCCCCAGCAACCCCACCCCTAGG
Organism: Meiothermus sp. Pnk-1; assembly: GCF_003226535.1. Taxonomy (NCBI): domain Bacteria; kingdom Thermotogati; phylum Deinococcota; class Deinococci; order Thermales; family Thermaceae; genus Meiothermus; species Meiothermus sp. Pnk-1. The sequence goes on from NZ_QKOB01000002.1 coordinate 64,314, forward strand.
AGACCTCCACCCACAACCCGCCCTACCGGGAGCCGCAAGCGCGGCACTAGGGGAGAAAATAGCACCAGCGCGATAAACGGCAGGCTGATGCCCAGCCCCGCCGAGCCGGGAGGGGCGCCAAAGAGGCGCTCGAGGGCCGGGAGCAACGGCACAGCGCTGTACAAAGCCGCGTACAGGAGGGTGCCCGAGAGCAGCACAGCCCAACGCACCAGCTTAGGCTAAACGCCAGGCCTCAAATGCTCAACACCTGGGACCTCTTCGGCCCGCCCGGTCTATCCATGTAGAGTTAAGCACCAGGTTGAACCACACTATGCCCACCGTTCTCAAAGTCGCCCTCCCACTGCCCCTGGAGGCCATGTCCTACCGCCCTCCGCACGGAGATGGGCGCGAGGCTTTGGGGCAGCGGGTGGTGGTGCCTTGGCGCGGTGAGCTGCGGGTGGGGATCGTTACTGCGGTAGAGGCCGATAGCCAGCGGGCTTTTACCCTGCGCGAGGCCGTGGCCTATCTGGATGAGCAGCCCTGGCTACGTCCGGAAGAGCTAGGTTTCTTGCACGCCGCAGCGCAAGATTGTTTCTGCCCCCTGGGTACCCTGCTCGACGATCTCTTGCCCTTCCTCGAGCCCCCCCTCACCCACCGGGTGCGGCTGGTGCCGGGAGCCCCGCCCAGCATACTTCCGGCGGGGATGGGGGATCTGCTGGAGTGGCAGGAGGCCCGAGGCTATGACCCCCGTCTCCTGGACATGCTGCGCGAGGCCGGGGTGCTAGAAGAGGAGGTGCGGGCGGATCGCCCCAGCCGCAAATTTCTCATCCCGCTGCGCGAGCCCGATGCGGGCCTCTCCGCCAAGGCCCAAGCAGCCCTGCGCACCCTGCTCGAGCTGGGCGAAGCCCCCAGCATGGCCGAGCTGGCCCGCCAGGCGGGGGTAGGGCCGGGGGTGGTCAAGACCCTGCTGGAAAAGGGATATGCAGGCTGGCAGGAGCGCAGGCTGGAGCCGCCCCTCCCCGGGGGCAGCCCGCTGGAACCGCTCGTCTTGCCTGAGGTTCCGGCCCGGCTCAACGGGGGTCGGCTGCGCGACCGCCTGCGCCTTCTGGCCGGGATCGCCTCCCAGGGCCCAACCCTGGTCCTGTTTCCCGAGGTGGCGCTGCTTGAGCGCTGGCTAGAACACTTCCCTCAGGCCCGTCCCTTCCACGGAGAACTCTCCGCTGAGCTGCGGCGGCAGGAGTTTGCTGGGTTCCGCACGGGCGGGGTGGTCTTCGCCACCTACCAGGGGTTGCTGCTGCCCTTCACCCCGCGGCGGATCGTGGTGGTGGAAGAGGCCAGCGAGGCCTATAAGCTCCCGGCGGGCTCGCGGGCCCACTGCGTGCGCCTGGCCGAGCGCCGCGCCGAACTCCTGCGGGTGCCCTTGACCTACCTCTCCCAAGTGCCCAGCGTGGAGACCCTCGAGCAGCCCGGGCTGAGCTTCCCTCCGCCCCGACCGCGCGTACACCTGCTAAACCTCAACCAGGAGCGGGGTTACCCCTTGAGCGGGGCCGCGGTGGCGTTGCTGCGCCAGGTGGAGGAGAAACGGCGCCAGGCAGTGGTGCTAGCCCACCGCCGGGGGTATAGCGCGGTCCTGCGCTGCCACCGCTGCGACTGGAAGGCCATGTGTTCCAACTGTGCGGTACCGCTGCGCTACCACAAGGGCGCTCGGGCCGCCTTGCGCAGCCCGCATACGAGGGCTGGGGTTTTAATCTGCCACCAGTGTGGCCTCGAGCAGACGGCCCCTCAACTCTGCCCCCAGTGTCAGTCGGAGACCTTCGACTTTCAGGGACCCGGGGTGGAGTGGGTACAGGACGAGCTGAGAAAACACCTGCCAAATTTGCCCCTATTCCGCTATAGCGCTGAACTCAAAGACGACCTGAGCCCGCTGCTGGGCGGCCAGCCGGGAGTGTTGGTCGGGACCACCGCGGTATTGCGAGCTCCGGTGCTGCCCGAGCTGGCCCTAGTGCTGTTACCCTACGCCGACGGGTTCGTGCTCGAGTCCGACTTTCGCGCCGCCGAGCGCTACCACCGGCTGTTGTGGCAGCTCACCGAACTGCACCCCCGCCGCCGCCCGCTCATCGCTTTGCAAACCTTCGAACCGGCCCATCCGGCCCACGAGGCCCTGCAAGCTGGGGACCCAGAAGCCTTTCCCCGCAGCGAGCTGGCCTTGCGCCGGGCCTTGGGCTACCCACCCGTCAAGAGGATGCTCAAGCTCGAGGTTAGCCACCCCAAGGAGCCCGTCGCCCGCGATGCGGCAAACCAGCTAGCCCTGGCTTTGGCCCCCCGGCTCGAGCCTGGAGAGATGCTCGGGGCGGGCCCGGTCCCCGCGCCGATCCCGCGGGTGCGCAACCAGTTCATCTTCCATCTCTTGCTGCGCAGCACCTCCGAGCGGTTGCGCGAGTTGATCCGCGACCTACCCCGTTTCCGCGGGGTACGGGTGCGCCTGGATCCCGACCCGCAGAGCTTCGTGGGACTGCTCGAGGACTGATCTGCTCTCATCGTCCAAACGGGGCGCTTCGGGCCATAACGTGCGCGCTGGGTGCGGGCGGGCCCAGGACCTGCCTATTTCCCGACCTTTCCGTGCTATAGTGAGGCAGTCGTGAGATCCCCCACTCTTTGTGCTCGACCTCTGCGGGGCGTATACGACCTCGATCCCCCAGGGGCGAGAAATCTGGTTGCTTTGCCCAGCGAGCAACAGGAGGAAAAACTGAATGCAAATTGAAGCGGGTGCTATCGTGGAAGGCCGCGTCACGCGGATCATGGACTTTGGGGCTTTTGTCGAGCTTCCCAACGGAGAATCTGGGCTGGTGCACATCTCCCAAATCGCCCATGAGTTCGTCAAGAACGTGCGGGACCACCTCTCGGAAGGGGAGGTGATCCAGGTGATGGTGCTCGGGCGTGACGATAAGGGACGGCTCGACCTCTCCATCAAGGAACTCACCCCAGCCCCGGTCGAACCCCCCCGGCCCAAGCGGCTTCCACGACAAGCGCCGGAGTTCGAGAACAAGCTCAAGAGCTTTTTGCGCGGCTCGGGTGGCTTGGGGAGTGGGAGCGGTAAGAAGCCCGGCGGCAAAGGTAAGGGCGGGCGTGGGCGGCGCTAGTGGTCTGGTGGCTTGATTTGTGCTGACTTAGACGTCGTAGGTCATACGTCATACGAAGGGGATCGGTCCCCTAGGTGTACGGCGGTACGCCGTCCCAAAGGGGATCGTCCCTCGGGTGTACCGGCCCTGCCGGTCCCGATAGGGGATCGTCCCCCGCGTTTAGCGTAAGACGTACGACGTAAGCCGCGTTTAGCGTTTTGCGTATAGCGTACGACGTAAGTCGCGGTGGATCGAGCCAATCGTGCCGCCAGCCCCAGCGGACATTTGTAATTCGCCTGACCTGCTATGGAGAGCGTATTGCATTAAAATGCGATACGGCCCTAAGCTTTCACGGTCCAGGGGGAATGCATGAAGCTATTCGACAACTACGGGCGCCTCATCAAGGATTTGCGGCTTTCGGTAACGCCCCGTTGCAACCTGCACTGCCTGTACTGCCACCCTCTGGGCTGGGAGCAAAGCGAACCCCCTGGCGCCGTCACGGTAGAGGACGTGCGCAACTTTCTCACCGCCATGCGCTTGCTGGGCCTCGAGGCAGTGCGCTTCACCGGGGGGGAGCCCCTGGTGCGCAAGGAGCTGTCCCAGATGATCGAGGCCGCGCACGAGGTCGGCATTCCCGATATCGCCATCACCACCAACGGCATGCTCTTCAAGCGCAAAGCTAAGGAGCTGGTGGCTGCCGGGCTGGGCCGCATCAACCTCTCGATGGACGCGGTGACGCCCGAGGTCTTCAGAACCATGACCCGGGGTGGGGACGTGAAGCGGGTCTGGGAAGCCATCGAGACGGCCTGGGAGCTGAACTTGCACCCGGTGAAGATCAACGCCGTGATGATCCGCGGTATGAACGAAGCAGAGGTCATCCCTTTGGCTTCCCTCTCGCTGGATAAGCCCTTACATGTGCGTTTTTTGGAGTACATGCACCTCGACAACTCCAACCCCGAACTCTACCGCTCGCGCTTTGTCGCCGGAGCCGAGACCCGGGCCAAAATCGAGGCCCACTTCGGCCCGCTGCGAAAGCTGGCCACCGACCCCAGCGCCCCGGCGAAGGTCTACCAGATCCCGGGCGCAGTGGGCACGGTGGGATTCATCAACCCGGTGACCGAGCCCTTCTGCGCTAGTTGTTCGCGGTTACGCCTGACCTCCGATAAAAAGCTCCGCCCCTGCTTGCTCACCGACCTCGAGCTGGACATCGCCTGGGCCTTCGAGGCGGAAAACCCCGTAGAGGCCCTGGTAGATGCTATCCTTCTGGCCACCGACCGCAAGCCCGCTTTTGGCAACACCCTGCCTAAGCTGCGCGAGCGGGTGATGGTGGGGATCGGGGGTTAGGGCGCGACCGGCTTAGCCGCGCTAAACCCAAAAACGCCCGGGAGCGGTCGCCGCCCGCTCGAGCCCCCTGTCTATCAGCGGTCTTTGGCCGCCTGGAAGCGCGCGATACAGGCCTTGACTTCCTCTACGGCCCGCTCCCGGCCCTCCCAGCCGGTCACCTTGACCCACTTCCCCTTATGGGCCTCGAGGGCCTTGTAGGTCTCGAAGAAGTTCTGGATTTCCGCCTTGGTAGCCGCCGGAACGTCGGATAGATCCTGGATGTGATCCCAGCGGGGGTCTTCGGCCACCACCCCCAAAATCTTGGCGTCGCCGCCCTTTTCGTCTTGCATGTCCACCATGCCGATGATCCGTACGTCCACCACCACCCCCGGCAAGAGCGGGTAGGTCGAGAGGATGATCCCGTCCAGGGGGTCGCCGTCCTCCGCCAGCGTCGAGGGGATAAAACCGTAGTCGCCAGGATAGAACTGGGCGGTGGGAAGTACCCGGTCGAGCTTGATGGCCTCGAGCTCGGGGTCGTATTCGTATTTGTTGGTCGAGCCGCGGGGGATCTCGATGACCATGTGTACGATTTCGGGGGCTTTTTTGCCAACCGGCAAATTCTTGAGGTTCGCCATAGCGGGAGTATTCTAACCCGCAGTGCAAGAGTTGGGTCATAGCGGGTGGGGCATTGCGCGGCCTCACGCCTGGGGGCGTACGTCAAACGTCATACGTCGAACGAAGGGGATTGGTCCCTCAGGTGTACGGGCGTAGCCCGTCCCGATAGGGAATCTACCCTAGGTGTACCGGCTCCGCCAGTCCCGATAGGGGATCATCCCCCGCGTTTAGCGTCTGGCGTTTTGCGTATTGCGCATGGCGTACGACACCGGCGGGCGCGGTTTGGTTCTCCACCCCGGCCGGCTGGTGGCTATTTACCGCTGTTCCCCGAAGAATTTCCCTCCGCAGGGTTGTCCTGCTCACCCGTGTTGCCACGGGAGGGCGGCGCGGGGGGATTCGGTGAGGTCTGGCCGGGCTGCTGGGGTTGGACCGGGGTCGGGGCGGGGTTGCCCACGTTGCTCCAGCGGTAGGAGGAGCGCAGCAGCTCGAGGTCTTTCTGGTCCACCACCCCGTCCTCGTTGAGGTCGCCGGGAAGGTTGGGTTTGGGGGTCGGCTGGGGTTGGGCCTGCGCGGGGGGGGTTTGCTGATCGGTCGGGGTCTGAGCGGCCTGTTGGGGAGCCGGTTGCTGGGCTTGCTCCGGGTTGGGTTGCGACGGAGGGGCCGGTGAGGTGGTTGCGGGTGAGGTCTGAGCAGGCGGGGCTGCGGGCTGAGGAGCCGAGGGTGGCGGGGGCGGGGTTTGGGTGCCCGGCGTCTGGGGGTTGGCCTTCTTGCCAAAGTTCTGGGCCAATGTGAGCAGGTCGGCATAGGTGTACTTGCCTTCGCCGGTGGCCCGCTCAAAGGAGGGGTTGTTGGGGAAGGGTTTAGCCTCCTTGTCATAGAAGGCCACCCGGGGTTGGAGCGCCGGGCGCAGGGCCTTGGTAGGGGAGAGGGTCAGGCGCAGCACCTCGAGGTCCCGCCTAGGCTGGGTGAAGGCCACGTCCAGGTCCATCACCTCGCGCTCGGGGTTGTAGCGGGCCACGTAAACGACCCCCGCCTGGGCTTGCAGGCTTTCCAGCGCCGGCTTTAGGTCCTTCAAGGGAATCTGGGCCTGGAACCCCCGTGACTCGCGGCCCTCGAGCCGAAGCAGCAGGATAAAGGGTTGGTTCACCTCGGACTGCGGTTGCACCAGGGTCAGCCTGGGCGGGGGGGGATCGGAGACGACAAGGGTGAGGTCTTTGTAGGTTTTGGAAAGGTTTGCGTCTTCGATGATGAGCCGAAGCTTGTAGTTTCCCTTTTCCTGGGGGATGCCGCTGAGCCCGGTGCGGTTGAAGGTAAGGCCCTTAGGGAGGGAGCCCTCGAGCTTGAAGGTATAAGGCTGCACCCCGCCGTCGGCGGTGAAGGTCGCGTTGTAGGGATCGCCCACATAGGCCGGCGGCAGGCTGGTATTGATATTCAATGGCTGCTTGGAACCCCCCTGGTCGGTGCCGCAGGCGGCCAGTACCAGCGAAAGCCCCAGAAGAAAGACACGCATGGTCTTAACTTAGTTTGACCTCATGAGAGTAAGTTCGGATAAAGCTTCATGATTGCGGCAGGTCGTAGCTGCTTCCACCTTGCTTTTGCGCCGTCTCAGCACCCCGTATAGTGTGGAACGATGAGCATCAAACCCGACTGGTGGATACGCGAGCAGGCCAAAAGGGGCATGATCGAACCCTTCGAGGAGCGCCTGGTGCGCGAGGGGGTGATCAGCTACGGCCTCTCCAGCTTCGGCTACGATCTGCGGGCTGCGCGGGAGTGGAAGATCTTTGCCAATGTCTTCCATACCATCGCCGATCCCAAGGGTTTGGATCCCAAGAGCTTCGTGGACTATGAGGGCGACGAGGTGATCATCCCTCCCAACTCCTTCGTGCTGGCGCGATCAGTAGAGTATATCCGCATGCCCGACGACGTGCTGGCCATCGCCATCGGCAAGAGCACCTATGCCCGGGTGGGCATCGTGGCCAACATCACCCCCCTCGAGCCCGGCTGGGAGGGGCACGTCACGCTCGAGTTCTCCAACACCACCCCGCTTCCGGCCAAGATGTACGCGGGGGAGGGCTGTGTGCAGCTAGTATTCTTCCAAGGCGAGCGTCCCGAGATCACCTACGCCGACCGCAAGGGCAAGTACCAAGGGCAGAAGGGGATCACCCTGCCCAAGCTCTGACGGGAAGGACGGGGTTCTTGCGGTAGACTATCCCGGATGAGAGTTGCGGCCGTCGCGGTTGTGCTGCTGCTGGTGGTGGGCGGGGTGGCGCTGCTCGTTTCCCGGGGTACGACCGGGGGAATCGGCATGAGGGCGGCCACCAGCGGTTCGGCTTCTCTCCAGCCTTCCGCCGCCCCGCAAGGAGAATCTGGAATGGAAACCTTACCTTACCTGTCCCAAACCCCCGTGCGCCAGTTCGCCAAGCCCGAGGATGTCTTGCGGCCAGGCCTGGACTACTACGCCGTGTTTGAGACCACCAAGGGCAAGTTCACCGTAGATCTTTACGAAGAGCAAGCCCCCAAGACGGTCAACTCTTTCGTCTTTCTGGCCCTCCACCACTACTTCGACGGCCTCGTCTGGCACCGGGTGATCCCCGGCTTCGTGGCCCAGAGCGGCGATCCCACCGGCACCGGGACGGGTGGACCGGGGTACCGCTTTGGCCTCGAGGTCACCCCCAGCCTCAACTACGACAAGGAGGGCGTATTGGGCATGGCCCGCACCTTCGACCCCAATTCCAACGGCAGCCAGTTCTTCATCACCTACGGCCCCACCCCCAACCTCAACCAGCAGTACACCATCTTCGGCCAGGTTACCGAGGGCATGGACGTGGTGAAGCAACTCGCCCCCACCGAAGGGGTGGCCAACCCGGCTCGGGGCGAGGCACGGGATAAGATCCTGGCGGTAAAGATCCTGGCCAGGGCTAAATGAGCCCATGATCCCTGAGGGTACCCGCTACTACCTTCCCCCCGAGGCCCGGTTGCGGCGCGAGCTTGCCGAGCGGCTTACTGCGCTGTTCCATGGGTGGGGGTATGAGCTGGTGGAGCTTCCAGCGCTCGAGCTGTATGATCCCCGCCACGTGCTGGCCGAGCGCTCGTTTAAGCTGGTGGACAAGACCGGGGACGTGCTGGCGTTGCGCTCGGACTTCACCAGCGCCCTGGCCAACCTGGTCGAGGCCTTCCCGCCTGAACACCTCCCCGTGCGCTACCAGTACGCCGGGCAGGTCTGGTTGCGCGAGGCCGACGCCGAGCTGGGGCGGGTGCGCGAGTACACCCAGTTTGGGGTGGAGCTGGTAGGGGTCTCGAGCCCCCAGGCCGATGCGGAGGTTCTCGAGCTGGCCTGGGAGGCCCTGCGAGCCCTGGGCTTCGTGGGGGCCAAGATCGAAGTGGGGTTGCCTTCCTTGGTGCGGGATTTGCTGGAGTCTGTCGGTCTTGAGCCCTCCAAGACCGAGGCTTTGCGCCAGGTCATCCACCGCAAGAATATCCCTGAACTCGCTAGCCTGCTCGAGGCGTACCGCGTGGGCCACCTGGCGCCGTCTATTCTGGCCCTGCCCGATCTATACGGCGGGCGCGAGGTGTTGAGGGAGGCCCACAGGCTCAGCCTGAGCGAAAAGGCCAAAGCCGACCTCGATTGGCTCGAGGAGGTGCTGACCCTCCTCCCCCAGGTCCCGCTGCTTCTCGACCTGGGCCGGGCCCGGCGCCTAGACTACTACACCGGGATCAACTTCCAGGCTTACACCCAGGACTTCGGCCTGCCGCTCTTGGGCGGGGGGCGCTACGACGGAACCCTCCTGCCGCAGGCCTGTGGCTTTACCGTGGGGCTCGAGCGGGTCATGGAGGCCTTACGCTTGCCGAGCGAGGCCGGGGTGCCCCAGGTGCTGGCCGTGGACCGGGCCCTAGCCCGACAGCTCCGCGCCCAGGGGCAGCGGGTCGAGCTGGCCTGGACCGATGATCTCGCCGCACTGCGGCGCTACGCCCGCAGCCGGGGAATCCCCCTCATCGCGGTGGAGGGAAGGCTCGAGGAGATCCCGTGATCCGCGGACGCTATTCCCTGGTTCTGGCCCTGCCCAAAGGGCGCAACTTTGAAGACGGCTACGCGGCTTTGCAAAAAGCTGGCCTCGAGCTTCCCAAAGTCCAAGGCGAGCGCACCATGATCCACGGGCGGGAGGGTGGGATCGCCATTTTGGAGCTGCGCAACGCCGACGTGCCGCTCTACGTAGACTTGGGCATCGCCGATGCCGGGGTGGTGGGCAAGGACGTGCTCTTGGAGTCTGGACGGGACGTGTACGAGCCGGTGGACCTGCGCACCGGGGTTTGCCGCCTCTCGCTCATCCGCCATCCCGAAAGCACCGGCCCCATCCGCCGCATCGCCACCAAATACCCCAACTTCACCACCAGGGTGATGCGCGAGCGCGGCTGGGTAGCGGACGTGCTCGAGCTCTCGGGTAATGTCGAGCTCGCTGCGGTTACCGGCCTGGCCGATGCGGTGGTGGACGTGGTGCAGACCGGGGCCTCGATCCGGGCAGCCGGGCTCGAGGAGGTCGAGGTGCTGGCCTATTCCTCGGCCCGGCTCATCGTCAACCGCCAGGCCCTAAAGCTCAAGAGCGAACTGCTGCGCCCGCTGATCGCCAAGTTGCGGGAGCAGGTTTAGCGCTTCGCTCATCCTAAGCAGGCAGCGCCCCTCCTGAAGCGAGCTAAAAAGTCTCCTCCCTCACTTGGGCCACTCGAGGTGCGGGGATATGATGCCCTCCATGAGCTACCGCAGGCTGGGAAGAAGCGGTTTGTTTGTCTATCCGATCGCCCTCGGCACCATGCAGTTCGGCTGGACGGCGGACGAGGCCACGGCGCAGGAGGTCATGGACGCCTTCGTGGAGATGGGCGGCACCCTAATCGACACCGCCGATATCTACACCAACTGGGCCGCGGGCAATCCCGGCGGGGTCTCGGAGGAGATCATCGGGCGCTGGATGAAAAGCCGCGGCAACCGCGAGCGGGTGGTGATTGCCACCAAAGTACGCGGCCCCATGGGCCCAAACGGCTCGGAGGGGCGGGGCCACCCCTTACAGCGGGAGGGCTTGTCGCGCAAGTGGATCCTGCGTGCGGCCGAGGACTCCCTGCGTCGCCTGCAGACCGATTACATCGACCTCTACCAGGTGCACTGGGTGGACAACCAGGTGCCCATCGAGGAGACCCTTTCCGCCCTCAGCGATCTGGTGCGGCGGGGCTGGGTGCGCTACATTGGGGCCTCCAACTTCTCCGCCTGGCGGCTCATGCAGGCCTTGTGGGCTGCAGATAAGTACGGCTACGAGAGTTTTATCTCGCTGCAGCCGGAGTACAGCCTGACCCAGCCCACCCGGGCCAACTTCGAGCGGGAGATCGCTCGGGTGTGCGAGACCTACGGGATCGGGGTGATCCCCTATAGCCCCCTAGCGGGTGGCTTCCTCACCGGCAAGTACCGCCGCGACCAGCCTTTGCCCGAAAGCGTGCGGGCCCAGGAGATCACCAACCGGCGCTACAGCGAGCAGAACTGGGCCATTTTGGACAAGGTGCTCGAGCTCGCCCGGCAGCGAGGGATCCCTCCGGCCCAGGTCGCGCTGGCCTGGCTGTTGGCCAAGCCCTACGTGAGCGCGCCGATCGTCGGGGCCAACAGCGTAGCCCAGCTGCGCGAGCTGATGCCCGCGGCCAGCCTGCAGCTAAGCCGCGAAGAGGTGGCCGCGCTGGACCAGGTCTCCGATTGGCCGCGCTCGAGGACCGAGCGGGAGGTCTGAGGGGCGTCTTGCCCGGAGAGTTCTGCGTTCCGCATAATCGTCCCGTGACGCCCGAGCGCTGGAGGAAGATCAATGCGGTGTTGGATCGCCGCCAGCCCGACCTGACGGTGCTGATGGAGCGGGTCCACAAATGGCACAACTTCTCGGCAGTGCTGCGCAGCTGTGACGCGGTGGGGGTGCTCGAGGCCCACCTGGTCCCCGCCGCTCACGGCATCCCCGAGGACAAAAACCCCAGCCGCCCCACCGCCGCCACCTCGGGAAGCGCGGCCAAGTGGGTGGGGGTACGCCTCCATCCCGATACGCCCGCCGCGTTCGCGGAGCTGCGGGCTCGAGGGTTCATCGTCTACGCCGCGCACTTCTCGCCTGTGGCGGTGGACTATCGCGAGGTGGACTACACCCAGCCTACGTGCATCCTGCTCGGTACCGAGAAGTGGGGCGTGACTGAAGAGGCGGCTGCGCTAGCGGACGGGCACATCGTTATCCCTATGATGGGCATGGTGCAAAGCCTCAACGTTTCGGTCGCGGCGGCGGTGATCCTCTTCGAGGCCCAGCGCCAGCGGATGCGCTTGGGGATGTACGATGGGTCTAGGCTCGAGCCCGCCTTACGCCAGCGCCTTCTTTTTGAATGGGCCTATCCCGACTGGGCCGAGCGCTGCCGCAAGGAGGGGCGGGATTACCCCCCCCTTGGCCCCGAGGGCGAGATCTTGTGGTAGGAGGAACCCTTGCCCAACGCCCAGCACCTTGCCCAACAAGCCGCTCAGGCTGTGGACGCCGAGGAAGTGGTGCGCCTGGCGCGAAAGCTGGTTCAGATCGAGAGCTACTACCCCGGCCCCGGCGAAGGGCCGGTGGTGGAGTACCTCGAGCCCTACCTGCGGGAACGGGGGTTTGAGACCGCCGTTCAAGAGGTAGCGCCAGGCCGCCCCAACCTGATCGCGGACTTGGGAAAGGGGCCGGGAGGGCTTATCCTCGAGGGCCACACCGACGTGGTGACGCACGGGAGCCTCGAGCGCTGGACGGTCCCCCCCTACGAGGGGCGGATCATGGGTGGCCGGCTCTACGGGCGGGGTGCCTGCGATATGAAAGGAGGGTTGGCGGCGGCGGTTGTGGCGGCTCAGGCGGTCGGCGAGGTCCTGGGGGAGCCCAGCAAGGCCCTGCGCCTAGCTTTGCTATGCGACGAGGAGGGCTTGATGCTGGGGGTCAAGGCCTTTGTCCGGGCCGGGCACGCCCAAGGCTTCGCCGGGGCCATCGTCTGTGAGCCGGAGGAGAACCAGATCTGTTTGTGGCAAAAGGGCGCGATGCGGGTATGGATCCACTTCCAGGGCCGGATGGCCCACGGAGCGATGCCCTACGCCGGGGCCAACCCGATCCCCTCGGCGGCGCGGTTTGTGGCCGAGTTGGGCCGCCTCCAAAGCGAACTCCACTCCGAGAGCTTCCACGAGCATCTGGGAAAACCCTGGCTCACCCCCACGGTCTTCCAGGGCCTCGCAGGGGAGGGCCAGTTTAACGTGATCCCCGATCGGGTAAGGGTGGGCCTGGATATCCGCACCAACCCCGGCCAGGATCACCGGGAGATCGAAGGGCGGCTGCGGGCGGCCCTTGCGACCAGTTTGGATCCCGGGGTGACGGCTGAGCTCGAGGTCTTCGAGGACCGCCCGGCTACCGAGACGGCTGGGGAGGCCCGTGTCGTCCGCGCTACCCAAGAGGCCCTCCGGCTGCTGGGGATGCCAATTCAATATGGCGGGGTGCCGGGGGCTACCGACGGCACGTTCCTGTGGGCCTGGGCGGGGCTGCCCATCGTCACCATCGGCCCCGGGGGGCGCACCCTGCCGCATCAGGCCGACGAATACGTGGAACTCGAGGAGCTCATCGCCGCGGCCCGGCTTTACGCCGCGACCAGCGTACTCTTTCTGGCCGATCCCGGCCCTCTCCCCACTTAGAGGGCGGTGTGATATTGTGAACCCACGGACGCACCAATGGAACGTGTCTCAGAGCTAAAAAGTTGCCATTGGGCCGGGGAGCCTGAGAAGGGCTCGCCCGGTGAAGGGTCGAGGGCCGAGGGGTAAGGGCCCCGTCGGTCCGCCTGAGATACGCAGAACCCCGCTCCGGCGCGAATATAACCCGCGAAAACACCTTCTTCAGGAGGAACTGTCATGTGCAGACGCTGGTTGTTCGTCGGATTATTGGCCTTGCTGGGCCTTGCCTGGGCCCAGAACCGGGGCGGAACTCTCACCATCGCCATCCAGACCGAGCCCGCCGCCTGGGATCCCACCCAAGTGGCCGGGGCCGATATCTCGCGGGTGGTCTATGACAACGTGCTGCAGGGGCTGGTCAAGCGCAACGCCAAGGGAGAGATCGTCCCCGCCTTGGCCGAGAGGTGGACGGTCTCGAACAGCGGGCTAACCTACACCTTCAACCTGCGGCGCGGGGTGAAGTTCCACGACGGCTCCGACTTCACCGCCGCCGACGTGGTGGCCAAGTTCAACCGGGCCCGTAACCCCGACACCAAGGCTTCCGGTCACCTGCGCCCTGACCTGTACAAAGACATATCGGCCGTGACCGCACCCAACCCCTATACGGTGGTGTTTACCCTGCGTCAGCCCAACAACGACTTTTTGTTCACCCTCTCGCGGCCCGAGTCGCTCATCACCCCCAGCGGGGCTAAGCTCGAGGATTTACGAGCCAAACCCATCGGCACCGGCCCCTTCCGCTTCGCTGCGTGGGAGCGCGGGGTAGCGGTACGGCTCGAGCGCAACCCCAACTACTACATCCCTAACCTACCCTACCTGGACGGGGTGAACTTCCGCTTCCTGGGTGACGGCGATGCCCAGCTCGCGGGCCTACGCGCCGGTGACCTCGACGTGATCGCCTATAGCCTCTTGCCCGAAAACGCCCAGGTGCTAAGCCGCGACAACCGCTTCAAGGTCTTCTCCGGCTCCGGCACCGCCGAGGCCGTAGCCGGTTTCAACCACAGCCGCCCCCCCTTCAACGACGTGCGGGTGCGCCGGGCCATCACCTTGGCCACCAACAAGGACGAACTCATCCAGGGCGCGATGCTCGGTTACGGCACCAAGATCGGCTCGATGCGCAGTCCCGGCGAGGCCTGCTACGTAGACCTTTCGAACTTCAACCCCTACAATCCCGAGGAGGCCCGTAAGCTCCTAGCCGAGGCGGGATTTACTGCCCAGAACCCCCTCAAGTTCACCTACACCTTGGCCGCTGAGTTCCCCTACGAGCGCCGCATCGGCGAGGCCATGGTGGCCCAGCTCAACAAGTTGGGGCCGATGCTCCAGGTAAACATCCAGGTGGTGGATTTCAACACCTGGATCCAGCGGGTTTTCACCAACGCCGATTACGCCATGACCATCATCGGGCACGTGGAGGCCAACGACATCGGCAACTGGGCCAACCCCAAGTACTACTGGCGCTACAACAACCCCCGCTTCCAGCAGCTGTTCACCGCCTATTTGCGGGCCCCCAACATGCAAAAAGCCTGCGAGAACCTGGCCGCGGCCCAGCGCCTTTTGGCCGAGGATGCCGCCGCGGTCTTCACCATGAGCCTGCCTGCGTTGGGGGCCTACCGGGCCAACCTCCAGAACTGGCCTGGCTCCAGCCTCTCTCCGGGCATCGCCGTAGCCGAGGTATGGTGGCAAAAATAGGCTAAAGATGCCGCTTTTCGGGTAGCCGAAGCTGGAGCAAGGGGAGCTTGCTTCCAGCCCCGCGCCTTCGGCCGTTAGTTGCTGCGATGTTTGCCTATATCCTTCGCCGCTTGGCCTTTGCAGCCGTCACGCTCTGGTTGGCGACCTTGCTGGTGTTTGGCGCTTTGCTCTTGATCCCCGGCAACCCCGCGCAGGCCATCTTGGGGATCGACGCCACCCCCGCCGACGTGGCTGCGCTCGAGCACCGCCTGGGCCTGGATAAACCCCCCCTCGAGCGCTACCTGAACTGGCTGGGCGGGGTGTTGCGGGGCGACCTGGGCCAGAGCATCCGCTACGAGACCTCGATCTCGGGGCTTATTGCCGCCCGGTTGGGGATCACCTTGCCCATCGTGATCGCCGCGCTCCTGCTGGCGACGTTGATCGCGGTGCCTTTGGGGATCTTGGCCGCGCGGCGGGCCGGGAGCTGGGCGGACCTGGCGGTGTCGGCGGGGTCGCTGTTGGGGGTCGTGCTGCCCTCGTTTTGGGTGGGGTTGATGTTTATCTACGTTTTTATCGTCTGGCTCAAGTTGCCTTTGCCCTCGAGCTTCCCCATCGGCGGCTGGAGGGAACCGGCCAAGGCCATGGCGGCTTTGGTGCTGCCGGTGCTCACTGTGGGGCTGGCCAGCGCCTCGCTGCTGGTGCGGCTGGTGCGGGGGAGCGTGCTCGAGGTGCTGCACCAGGACTACGTGCGCACCGCCCGCTCCAAGGGGCTCTCCGAGCGGGTGGTGCTGTACAAACACGCCCTGCGCAACGCGGCCTTGCCGGTGGTGACGGTGCTGGGGCTGGAGTTCGCCAGCTTGCTCATCGCTACGGTGGTGGTAGAGACGGTCTTCGGTATCCCCGGTCTGGGCTCGCTCTCCTTGCTGGCCATCAGCGCGCGGGACTACCCGTTGGTGCAGGGGGTGGTGCTGACCATGGCCAGCTTTATCGTGCTGCTCAACCTGATCGTGGATCTGCTGTACGCGCTGCTCGACCCGAGGGTGAGTTATGCCTAGCCGGATGCCGCTTTCGCTGCGGATCGGCGGGGCGATCCTCGCCTTGATCCTGCTGATGGTGGTGGCGAGCGCGTTCAACCCCGTAGACCCCAACGCCACCACCCCCAACCGGCTTTCTCCCCCTTCGCTGGCCCACCCGCTGGGTACGGATATCCTAGGGCGGGATACGCTGGCGCGGGTCTTGGCCGGGGCTGAGAACGCCCTGTACGTGGGCTTGGTGGCGGTGGGCATCGGCTTATCGCTGGGATTGGTGCTGGGCGTTTTAGCCGGTTACTTTGGTGGCTGGCTCGACCAGGGGTTATCGGTGCTCTTAGAAACCCTCTACGCCCTTCCCGCCCTCCTGATCGCCCTGCTGCTGGCGGCCATTTTCAACCCCGGCGTCACCACCTCCATGCTGGCCATCGGGCTGGCGGCGGTCCCGGCCTTCGCCCGGGTAGCGAGGGCCAGCGCGCTTTCGGTGAAGGCCCAGCCCTATATCGAAGCAGCCCGGGCTTTGGGCATGGGCAACCTGCGGATCATGCTTCGGCACGTGCTCCCAAACATCCTGGGGCCGCTGGTAGTGCAGGCCAGCCTGGCTTTCGCGGCGGCGATCCTGGCCGAGGCTGCCCTGTCGTACTTGGGCCTGGGCACCCAGCCCCCCAACCCTAGCTGGGGCCGGATGCTGCGCGAGGCCCAGAGCTACCAGGAACTCACGCCCTTCCCGGTGATCTTTCCGGGTATGGCCATCGGGCTGGCGGTGCTGGGGTTTAACCTGTTGGGGGATGGGCTGCGGGACTGGCTCGATCCCCGGAGGAGATCATGAACTACAAGGATATGTTCCGGATGGACGGCGAGGTGGCGTTGGTGGTGGGCGGTGGCTCAGGGATCGGGCAGGCCGCCGCGGAGGCGCTGGCGGCGCAGGGGGCGAGGGTGGTGGTGGCCGATTTGAGGCTCGAGGGGGCTGAGGAGACCGCCTCCCGCATCCAGGCCGCTGGAGGCCAGGCCGAAGCGGTGCAGTTGGACTTGCTGGACGGCGGCGCAGTGCGCCACCGGATCAACAACATCCTCACCAAGTACGGGCGGCTCGATACGGCCGTCTCGACCCCCAGCATCAACGTGCGCAAGCCGCTGCTCGAGTACACCGACGAGGAGTTTGACCGGGTGCTCAGCGTAAACCTCAAAGGAACCTTTCACCTGCTGGCCGAGGCCGGTCGGGCGATGGCCGATCGGGGCTCGGGTTCCCTCATCGCTTTTTCTTCCATCCGCTCCTTGGTGGTCGAGCCAGGGCAGGGCGTGTACGCGGCCACCAAGGCCGGGACGGTGCAGATGATCCGGGCCCTGGCCGCCGAGCTCGGCCCCAAGGGAGTGCGGGCCAACGCCATCGGCCCCGGGGTGATTGACACCCCGCTCACCGCGCCCATCAAAAACCAGCCCGACTGGTACAACGCCTACGCGGCTAAGAGCGTGTTCGGCCGCTGGGGAAAACCCGAGGAGGTGGCCGGGGCGGTGGTCTTTTTGGCTTCCAAGGCCGCTTCTTACATCACCGGCACGATTATCTTCGTGGACGGCGGCTGGACGGCTGTGGACGGGCGGTTTACCCCCCCGCTCTAAGCCCCGTATTTTTGCAGCTTACCCGCGTGGGCCAAGAGCAGCGGCATCAGCTCCACCCCCCGCAGGTGCCCTAGCGAGCCCCTGGCCGCCTCGTCCTCGGTGAAGCGCTGGGCGGCATCATTGCGGAGGTAAGGGGCATGGAGCAAAAGCGGTACCGGGTGCCAGGAGTGGGCCTTGAGGAGGCTGGGGGTGGAGTGGTCGCCGGTGATGGCCAGCACGTCGGGCTTTAGGGCCAGGAGTTCGGGGAGCAGGGCGTCGAAGATCTCCACCTTGTGGGCTTTCTCGGCAAAGTTGCCGTCCTCGCCGGTAGAATCAGTCTTTTTGAAGTGCAGGTAGAAGAAGTCAAAGCGCTTCCAGTTCTCCTGCAAGGCTTTGATCTTGCCCTCCGGGGCGTCCTCCGCACCCTCGACGGGCAAGACCTCCATGCCCACCAGGCTGGCCACGCCCTTGTACATGGGGTAGCTGGCCACGCAGGCCGGGGTCAGCTTGTAGACCTGTTCCATGGTGGGGAACTTGGGCCGCTCGGAAACTCCGCGGAAGAGGGCGCCGTTGACCTTAGGCTCTTCTTTTAGCACCTCCCGGATGCGCGCCGAGAGGGCGTTGAGGATGGCAGCTGTCTTGGCGCTGGCCGTATCGCTCGGATCGAGGGCGTGGGACTGTAGCGGGGGCACCCCGGTTTTTTGGGGGTCGGTGTCGCTCACCTTGTCGCCCAGCCCCGCGGCGCGCAGGATCACCACGAAGCGATGCTCGCTCTCGGTGTAAAAGTGGATGCGTACCCCTTCGATCTCCTCGATGGCCTCTTTGAGCTTGGCCACGATGCGGCGGTTCTCCTCGTCGGAGGGCCGCCCGGCGCGGCGGTCGAGCACGTTGCCTTGGGTGTCTAAGGTGGCGAAGTTGCCCCGTACCCCGATGTCGCCATCTTGGAAGTCGGCCCCGATGCCGATGGCCGAGAGCGCTCCGCGCCCCACCAGGTACTTGAAGGGGTCGTAGCCAAAGAGCGCAAGGTGGCCAGGGCCGGAGCCGGGGGCTAAGCCCGGGTGGACCGGGGTGAGCAGCCCCAAGGCGCTTTTTTGGGCCAGCGCATCGAGGTTGGGGGTTTTGGCGGCGGCCAGCTCGGTGGGGCCACCGGGCTGCTGGGGCAGACCGCCTACCCCGTCCAACACCACCAGCAGGATCTTGGAGGGGGTTTTCTGGCTGAGTTCCTCGAGGATGGGGAATAAGTCCATGCGGCCATTCTACCCGGCTTCGGAGGGCTGCCGTACCCCTGTTCAGTAATAGATGGGCGGTCGGCTGCTCAACCACTCCTCGGGCAGGAGGCTATACATATACACATCCCAGGGCTCGCCGCGGATCCAGCGGTAGCGTCGCAGGAGTCCCTCACGGCGAAAACCCAGCTTCTCCAACGCCCGCTGCGAGCGCACGTTGTTTACGTGCACAATGCTCTGGATACGCCGCAGGTCGAGCGGTCCAAAGGCGAAGTCGAAGAGCACCACCTTGGCCTCGGTGTTGAGGCCCTGTCCCCAGTAGGGCCGCCCCACCCAAGTCTCGGTCTCGCCGAGCTTGTTCTCCCAGTCCACCTCCAACCCCACCACCCCGCAGGCTCGCCCTGCGAACTCGATGACGAACATCCCCTCCTTAGCTGCGAGGCGCTCGAGGTAAGCCCGGGTTTCCTCCTCGCTTTGGTGCGGGCTCCAGTACAGATAGGAGGTGAGCTGAGGGTCAGAGGCCAACGGGAAGAGGTCAGGGGCGTCCTCCCCTCGAGGGGGGCGCAGCAGTATCCGGGGGCCGCGCAGTTCCATGTGTAGGAACAGCTTAGCTCTTGTGTGGCGGGCGGGATAGTCTATCCCCAGACGAGGCAAGGGCGTAACGCCGTACGCCAAACGCTAAACGCGACTTAGGTCATACGTCGTACGTTTTTTCATACGCAATACGCAAAACGCCAGACGCTAAACGCGGGGGTAGATTCCCTATCGGGACGGCGTGTCGCCGTACACCTAGGGGACGATCCCCTGTCGGGACGAGCAAAGCTCGTACACCCGGGGTAGATTCCCTGTCGGGAAGGCGTACTACTCGCAGAGGGGGTTAGGGTGGGGACGGTGTATGTCGTAGGCCCTCCTGGGGGTGCTGAGCCCGCGGATTGCAAAGGCCGGAGAGGTCCGGGTTTCCCAGTCAGCGGGGTTGTTCTTGTTGCCGGTGGGCTCGAGCCCCTAGAACCGGTTTGAACTCGGCCTCGGGGTTGACTCGGTTTCCTTGTACGTAGAGATGTAGTTCCCCTCCCAGGCCAGGACGAAGATCCCGCTGGGGTGGTGTTGCGCTCGGTGAACCAGGCCCGGCCGGCTTTGTTGGATCGGCTTGTCTGGCTGCTGAAGATGGCCACCGGATAGATCCGGAAGAGCACATTTTGGCATAGATCGCCGGAGTTCCCGGCTAAGGCAGCGCTCCCGCCCCTACGGCGTGCGTCGAGCCCTCGGCGTTTCGCTATGATGTTCGGGTATGGCGAAGGATAGAGGCCTGACCCCGCAATCTGAAGATTTCAACGAGTGGTACAACGAGGTGGTGCTCAAAGCCGACCTGGTGGACTACGGCCCGGTGCGCGGCACGATGGTCATCAAGCCCTACGGCTACGCCCTGTGGGAAGGCTTGCAGCGCGAACTCGACCGGCGTTTCAAGGAGACCGGCCACCAAAACGCTTACTTCCCCCTGTTCATCCCCATGAGTTTCTTCCAAAAAGAGGCTGAGCACGTCGAAGGCTTCGCTCCCGAGTTGGCGGTGGTGACCCATGCCGGAGGAGAGGAGCTCGAGGAGCCCCTGGCCGTGCGGCCCACCTCCGAGACCATCATCGGGCATATGTGGGCGAGCTGGATCAAGAGCTACCGCGACCTGCCGCAACTGCTCAACCAGTGGAATAGCGTAGTGCGGTGGGAGCTACGCACCAAGCTTTTCTTGCGCACCAGCGAGTTCTTGTGGCAAGAGGGCCACACCGCCCACGCCACCCAGGAGGAAG
Source organism: Meiothermus sp. Pnk-1 (assembly GCF_003226535.1). Classification (NCBI taxonomy): domain Bacteria; kingdom Thermotogati; phylum Deinococcota; class Deinococci; order Thermales; family Thermaceae; genus Meiothermus; species Meiothermus sp. Pnk-1. The sequence goes on from NZ_QKOB01000002.1 coordinate 84,396, forward strand.
CCGAGGAGGAAACCCGCCGGATGCTGGAGATCTACGCCGCAGTCTTGCGCGAGTACGCCGCGGTGCCGGGTTGGGAGGGCCGCAAGACCGAGTCGGAGAAATTCGCCGGGGCTGAGTACACCCTCACCTACGAGGCCATGATGCGCGACGGCAAAGCCTTGCAAAGCTGTACCTCCCACTACTTTGGGCAGAAGTTTGCGCGGGCGTTCGAGATCAAGTTCCAGGACAAAGACCTCCAGACCAAGTACGCCTACACCACCTCCTGGGGTTTCTCCACCCGCGCGGTGGGGGCCATCATCATGACCCACGGCGACGACAAAGGCCTCATCCTGCCGCCCAAGCTGGCTCCCATCCAAGCGGTGATCGTGCCCATCTACAAGGAGGACACCCGCGACAGGGTGCTCGCGGCAGCGGCGGGACTGGCCCAGGCGCTCAAGGCGGCGGGGATCCGGGTTCACCTCGACGACCGCGACCAGTACAGCCCCGGGTTCAAGTTCAACGAGTGGGAGCTGAAAGGGGTGCCCTTCCGCCTCGAGCTGGGTCCCCGCGACGTGGAAGCCAAGACCGTGGTGCTGGCCTCGCGCCTGGGTGGGAAAGAGGCCCTGCCCATAGAAGGGATGGCGCAAACCCTAGCCGATAGGCTCGAGGCCTTCCACGAGGCGTTGTACCGGCGGGCGCTCGAGTTCCGCGACACCCACACCTGGGCAGCCGACGACTACGAAGAGTTCAAGGCCAAGGTTCAGGAGGGCTTCGTCAGGGTGTTCCACTGCGGCGAGGCGGAGTGCGAGCGGGAGATCAAGGCCGAGACCACCGCCACCACCCGTTGCATCCCCTTTGACGAGCCCGAGGCCCACGGCCCCTGCATCCGTTGCGGCCGCCCCAGCGCCTACGGCCGGCGGATCCTTTTTGCCAAGGCGTACTGAGGAGCGGATGACCCGCTGGTCAGTTGCGGGGTATACTCTTAGGCTGTGAGCCCCGCCCCCTGTCCTAGGGAGTCCACCAGGGCGAAGAAAGAGCGCGCCGCGAGGATCCTTGCGGTGTTGGAGCAGCGCTACCCCGGCGCCGCCAGCGAGCTTGCGCACCGCAATCCCTTTGAGCTTTTGGTGGCCACCGTGCTCTCGGCGCAGGCCACCGATGCCTCGGTAAACCGGGCCACACCCGCGCTGTTTGCCCGGTATCCTGACGCCCGCGCCTTGGCGCAAGCCACCCCGGCGGAGGTAGAGCCCTTTATCCGCTCTATCGGGCTTTACCGTAGCAAAGCCCGAAACCTCGTCGCTTTGGCCCAGCGCCTGGTGGAGAGGCACGGTGGAGAAGTCCCCCAGGACAAGCAGGCCTTGATGCAGCTGCCGGGGGTGGGCTGGAAGACCGCTACGGTGGTGCTGGGAGCGGCCTTCGGGATCCCCGGGATCGCCGTGGACACCCACCTGACCCGGCTCTCCCGCCGGCTCTGCTTCTCCCAAGCCAAAGACCCCGAGCGGATCGGGGCCGAGTTGGAACGCCTCTTTCCCCGCGAGAAATGGGTTTTCACCCACCACGCCCTGATCCTCCACGGGCGCTATGTCTGCACGGCCCGCAAACCGGCCTGTGAGCGCTGCCCCCTCTACGCCTACTGCCCCAGCAAGGGCGCCTGGTAGCTGGCGTGGCGGGCGCTCCGCCTAAAGTCTGATGCATCGCTTGGGGATGTATGCCATTACTCTCTCGTATGAACCCTATCTACCGCATCCTCGCCGCCTCCTTTTTCTGGGGCATGGGCGGGAGCCTGAACTGGCTTTTCCTAAATTTTCACCTCGAGGCCTTGGGCCTTAGCAAGTCCCTGATCGGTTACGCGAACGCCACCCCCGCGGTGGCCGGGGTGCTCTTCAGCCTCCCCTTGGCCTTTTTGATCCCCCGGCTGGGGTATGCCCGCAGCATCCTGCTCGGAGGACTGCTGGCGATATTGGGGGTACTGGGTGTGGCCTCGGGGGTAGCGGTGTTTCCCGGGCTTTTCCTCTCTGGGGCGGGCCAGCTTTTCGTGACGGGAGCGGTGGCCCCTTTATTGGCCCGGCTGGTGCACCCCGATCAGCAGGTCAGGGTGTTTGCTTGGCAAGGGGCGTTGGGTACGGGCTCGGGTTTTCTGGGGAGCCTGATCGGGGGGGTGCTGCCCCACCTGATTGGGCGGGAGTTCGTAATGTACGGGGTGGCCCTCTCCTTTGTGCTCTCCGTGCTCTGCGTGAGGGGCCTGAAAGACGCCCCAGGGTCGGCGAGGCGTTTTGCTCTGCGGAATCCACGGGCTTGGCTCTTGCTGCTGTTGCCTCAGGGCATCGTCTCGCTCGGGGCTGGGCTCACCATGCCCTTTCTCAATCTTTTTTTGCGGGGTAAGTTTGCCCTCGATTACACCGCCGTGGGGGGGCTCTTCGCCCTTAGCTCCCTCGCTACCATGGCGACCATGCTGGTGCAGCCTTATCTGGTGCGGCGGATGGGCAAGGTGGGGGCCATCATCTTCGTCCAGGCGGCCTCGTTGCCGTTTTTGGTGATCCTGGCCTGGGTGCCGTGGCTCCCTTTGGTCACCGTGGCCCTCTTCGTGCGGGGGGCCTTGATGAACGCGGCGGGGCCGGTGTACACCGCGCTGGTCATGGACCATCTGGACGAAGAGGAGCGCTCGGGCTTTTTGCTCGTCGAGGGGAGCGTTTGGCAGCTGGGCTGGGCGGGTGCAGCGGCGGTTTCGGGGCGGGTGCAGCAGGCCATGGGGATCGGGGGGTTCGATTATCTGTTCGGGGCCATGCTGGGGCTGTACATGGCTTCGATCCTGTGTTACCCGCTCTTTTTCCGCCCGCGGCGGCGTGCGGCGGAGGGGGTTTAGGGTCAGCTCGCCGGTAGGGAAAAGCCAAGCGCACGGTTACATCAGCCGCAAGCTGGGATCAAGTGCGTTGAAGGCCTTGAACTATTTTTGCTCCGAGACCGCTGCGTAGGCTCCCAGGGCGATCATCGTACAACCCGCCGTGACCCTCGAGCCCCGGCGAAACCGGGGGCTATGGTTCATGCGAGCCCCCAGCGGGCCGGCCAGGAGCGCCACGATCACGTCGGCCAGGGTGTTCAAGGCCACCGAGATCGAGCCCAGCAGGACGAACTGCCAAAATACTCCTCCCGCTGCCCGGTCCACGAACTGGGGGATAAAGGCCAGGAAGAACAGGGCGGTCTTGGGGTTGAGCACCTCGGTCACGATGCCCTGGCGAAAGGCGGCCCAGTTGCTGCCGAGGACTTTCACTTTCGGCTGATGCGGTTCGCGGCTCAGCAGGGTGCGCACCCCGAGATAGACCAGGTACGCGGCCCCGGCATACTTCACCACGCTAAACGCCACCGCTGACGTGGCGAGGAGCGCCGAGATACCGATGGCTGCGGCGAGGACGTGAACCATACCCCCGACCCAGGTTCCCAGCGATGAGGCTATACCCTCCCCCCGGCCCCCGCGCAGGCTACGGGCCAGCACATACAGCATTCCCGGGCCGGGGGTCGCGGCCAGCACTACCGCAGCGGCCAAGAAGGTGGCGAAGGCGTGGGGTTGGGGCATGGGGTTATTATATTGGAGTGACCGTCCTTGACCACCTTGTCGTCGCGGCCCGAACCCTGGGCGAAGGCTCCGCTTACGTCGAGCAGGTTCTGGGCCTACCGACGAGCCCCGGCGGGAAGCACCCCAAGATGGGTACCCACAACCGCCTACTGAACCTGGGTGGCGGGGTCTACCTCGAGGTCATCGCCATAGACCCTCAAAGCGCTCCGCCAGACCGCCCGCGCTGGTTCGGCCTCGACTCCCAAGCCGTGCGAGAAAGCCTCGAGGCTGGCCCCCGGCTCATCCACTGGGTGGCCCGCACCGATGGGTTGGAAGGGGCGCTGGCAAGACTGCCCGAACTGGGCCGTATCCACCGCATGAGTCGGGATGACCTTTCTTGGGACATCACCATCCCCGACGACGGGAGCCTGCTCGAGGGTGGCCTGGTCCCCACCCTGATCAGCTGGGGCGATACCCCCCACCCCACCACCCGGCTCCCCGAGGTGGGGTGTCGGCTGGTGGGGCTGCGCGGGGTTCATCCCCGGCCCGAGCGGGTAGCCCAGGCGCTTTGGAAACTGGACATGGCCGAGGCGCTCGAGCTGCACCAGGGCGAGCAGGTCGGCCTCGAGGCCAAAATTCAAACCCCCGGGGGCTTGCGCCTGCTCCGATAGCCCGGCGGCCTATACCTTTTCCCGGTAAACTTGGTAGGCTAGACCCACAACCCCAAGGAGTCAGCCATGAACGGCCTGATGATGGATTTCCCCCTCACCCTAAACCACTTCCTCGAGCGCGCCGGGAAGCTCTTTCCCCAAGAGGAGATCGTCACCCGCCTTCCCGACAAATCGCTCCACCGCTACACCTACGGCGACTTTTACCGCCGCGCGCGGGCCTTGGCCGAGGCGCTGCAAAAAGCCGGGCTCGCTCCGGGCGACCGGGTAGCGACCCTCTCCTGGAACACCTACGCGCACCTCGAGGCCTACTTTGGCATCCCCGCGGCGGGGGGCGTGCTGCACACCCTCAACCTGCGGCTGCACCCCTCCGATATCGCCTACATCATCAACCACGCCGAAGACCGCTTCCTCATCGTAGACGACGTGCTCTTGAAGCTTTATGAGGCCATCAAGGATCAGGTCAAGCTGGAGCGGGTGATCGTCGTGCCGCTCACCGGGCAGCCCGTCCCCGAGGGGCTTACCAGCTACGAGGACTTCCTGGCGACCGCCAGCGGCGATTTCGCCTACCCCGAGATCGAAGAACGCGCCGCGATGGGCCTGTGCTACACCTCGGGAACCACCGGGCGGCCCAAGGGCGCCCTCTACTCCCACCGCTCGATGGTGCTGCACAGCCTGGGCTCGGCGTTGCCGGATGCCCTCAACCTATCTGGCCGCGATACCTTGTTGCCGGTGGTGCCGATGTTCCACGTGATGGCCTGGGGGCTGCCCTTCACCGGGGTGATGACCGGGTGCAAGCTGGTGATGCCGGGGCCGCACTTGGACCCGGTGAGCCTCCTGGACCTCTACGAGGGCGAAAAAGTCACCAAGACCGCCGGGGTTCCCACCATCTGGCTGGGCATCCTCCAGGCATTGCAGAAAGAGCCCAACCGCTGGAAGCTCGAGCCCATGGAGATGGTGGTGGGGGGTTCCGCTGCCCCCGAAGCGATGATCCGGGCCTTCGATCAGTTCGGCCTCAAGGTGTTGCACGCTTGGGGCATGACCGAGACCAGCCCGCTGGGAACCACCAGCCGTCTCAAGCGCCACCTGTTGAACCGACCCCCCGACGAGCAGTACCGCTACCGGGCCAAGCAGGGCCTGCCCACCCCGCTGGTCGAGGTGCGGGCAGTGAACGAGCAAGGCCAGGTGCCCTGGGACGACAAGACCCTGGGCGAACTCCAGGTGCGGGGGCCGTGGGTGGCCTCGAGCTATTTCCGGCTCGAGGCCGAGCGCGACAAGTGGACCGAGGACGGCTGGTTCCGCACCGGCGACGTGGTGGCCATCGACCCCGAGGGCTACGTGCGCATCGCCGACCGCACCAAGGACCTGATCAAGTCGGGCGGGGAGTGGATCAGCTCGATTGACCTGGAAAATGCCCTGATGAGCCACCCGGCGGTCAAGGAGGCGGCGGTAATCGCCCTACCGCACCCTAAGTGGGATGAGCGCCCCCTGGCGGTGGTGGTGCTCAAAGAGGGGATGAGCGCCACCCCGGAGGAGCTGCGGGCGTACCTCGAGCCCAAATTTGCCAAGTGGTGGCTGCCCGACGCCTTCGTCTTCGCAGACGAGATCCCCCGCACCAGCACCGGCAAATTCATGAAAGCCCGCCTGCGCGAGCAGTACCAGGGATATCGCTGGGAGCAGGGCAAAGCGAGCGCCGAGGGATAGCGCAGCCTGGGCAGCGGATGGATAAACGCCGTCACCGCCACCTCATCACCGTGCAACCCGGAGACATTGACGAGCTGGGGCACGTCAACAACGCCGTGTACCTGCGCTACCTCGAGGACGTAGCCCGGGCTCACGCCCGGCGGGTGGGGATGCCGCTCGAGCGCATGCGCGAGCTGGGGGCGCTCCCGGTGGTGCGCCGCCACGTCATCACCTACCACCGCGCCGCCACGCTGGGTGAGCGGCTTTGGGTCTCGACGGAGATCCTGGAGGCGGGGGGCCTCCGCGCCAAGCGGCACAACGAGGTGCGCCGGGCCACGGACGAGGCGTTGCTGGTGGAAGCCGACACCGACTGGGTATGGGTGGATCCGGTGCGGGGGCGGCCCTGCAACTGCCCCGCGTTGCTGCTTGAAGCTTTTGGCTTTTAGCGCCGCTCGAGGTCTAGGAAGCTGAACGAGAACGCATGCCGTCCGTCGGCGGGGTGAAACACCCGGTTCGTTTCCCTCCACCCGGAGAGGTCGAACTGGGGAAAAAAGGTGTCCGCTCCCGCGATCTCGGCATCCACCAGGGTTAGCCGCATCCGCTGGGCGAGGGGAAGGGTGAGGGCGTAGACTTCCCCGCCCCCGATTACCATGATCTCTCCGCCCCCCAGGCCGGCCTCGAGGCTGTGGACCACCTCCACCCCCTCCGCCCGGAAGTGGGGATCCCGGCTCAGCACCACGTTCCGGCGCCCCGGCAGGGGCCGCCCCAGGCTCTCGAAGGTTCTGCGCCCCATCAGCACGGTATGCCCCAAGGTGAGGGCCTTGAAGCGCCGCAGGTCGTCGGGAAGGTGCCAGGGGAGCCGCCCCTCCTTGCCGATGGCGCGGTTGCGGTCCATGGCCGCAATCAGGGTGAGGGAGGGGGCCTCCATCTCAGACCGCGACCGGGGCGGGAATCGGGGGGTGGGGATGGTAGCCCTCGAGCCGGATATCCTCGTAGCGGAAGGCGAACAGGTCGCGCACCTCGGGGTTGAGGCGCACGGTGGGGAGCGGGCGCGGTTCGCGGGTGAGCTGGAGCCGGGCCGGCTCGAGGTGGTTGTTGTAGAGGTGCGCGTCGCCCAGGGTGTGGATGAACTCGCCGGGCTCGAGGTCCGTCACCTGCGCGACCATCAGCGTGAGCAGGGCGTAGGAAGCGATGTTGAAGGGCACCCCCAGGAAGACGTCGGCGCTGCGCTGGTAGAGCGAGCAGGAAAGCCGGCCGCCGGCGACGTAGAACTGGAAGAGGGCGTGGCAGGGGGCCAAGGCCATCCTGGGCAGGTCGGCCACGTTCCAGGCGCTCACGACGAGCCGCCTGGAGTCAGGGTTGCGGCGGATCTCCTCGAGCACCCAGGAGATCTGGTCTATGGTCCTGCCGTCGGCCCCTTCCCACGAGCGCCACTGCTTGCCGTAGATCGGCCCCAGCTCGCCCGATTCGTCGGCCCACTCGTCCCAGATCGAGACCCCGTGCTCCTTGAGGTAGCGGATGTTGGTGTCCCCGCGTAAAAACCAGAGCAGCTCATAGACTACGCTCTTCCAGTGGACTTTCTTGGTGGTGACCAGCGGGAAGCCCTCCTGGAGGTCGAAGCGCATCTGGTAGCCGAAGACCGAGCGGGTGCCGACCCCGGTGCGGTCGGACTTGGGTACCCCATGCTCGAGCACATGGCGCAGGAGTTCGTGGTAGGCCTGCATCGGGGGTAGTTTACCGCGTGGCGGTCGCTAAAGCGAGCCTTGCAGCGGTCGCTAAAGCGAGCCTTGCGGCGCGGCCAAAGGGAAAACCCCCTCCTGGCTAGGACGGGGGTTTTCCCAACGAGGAGGCCCGAAGACTTCTAGAAGGAGACCTTCAAGCCGGCGCGAGCGCCCAGCCCGAACTGGAGGTTCTGTTCGAAGCGGGGGTTGGCCTCGGCAAACAACCCGAGGTTGCGGGAGAAATTGAGGCCAAAGCCGACCACGCTGTTGCCGTAGGTGTTGGCCAGGATGTCGCCGGGGGCGCTCAGATCTACACGGGCGCCCAGACCGAGGTAGGGATCGAAGAAACCGCCAGGGTTGAGCGAACGGATGAAGTTCAGCTCGAGCGCCAAGTTGTTGTTGCTCAGGCGGTAATCCACCCCCAGCCGGGGCCCGAAGCCCAAGAAGAGGTCGCGCAGACCGATTGTCGCGGAGACGCTCAGGTTATCGGTGAAGTTGGAGGAGACCGGGTTGGTGGTGATCGCCGGGTAGGCCGCGCCGATGCCTAGGTATACGCTGGGCAGCGGGGCGGGGGTCGACTCGGTGACCGGAGCGGGAGCTGGGCTCGGGGTGGGAGCCGGGGCAGGAGCCGGCGCCGGGGCAGTGGACTGCTGACGCAAAGCGGCCAAGTCAGCCTGGAGGCTCTTCACCTGCTGCTCCAGAGCTGCGATGCGCTGGGCCTGGGCGGTGTTGGCTTGGCTGAGCTGTTGCACCTGCCCCTCTAGCGCGGTCACCCGGGGGGTCAGGTCGGGGCCGGCGGCAGGGGCTGGCTGGGCCGGAGCCTGGCTGAGCTTTTGCACCTGTTCCTCAAGGGCGGCAATTCGCGCGGCGAGGGCATCGCTCTGCGGGGTCTGGGTGGGCTGCCCCCCAAGGCTCTTCACCTGCTGCTCGAGCGCGGCGATTCGGTTGGTGAGTTCGGTGGTGTCGGGCGTGGGGCGACCTGCGAGCTGCTGCACTTGCTGCTCGACGGAGGCCAGGCGTTTGTCTTGGGCAGCGCTGGCCTCCTCGAGGGCCGCCAGGCGCTTCTGGAGGGCGGCTAGCTCGGCTTGGACTTGCTGCATCCCCTGCTGGATCATGCCCTGATCCTGCGGTGGCACCTGGCTGAGGGCGCCCGATTGCAGCAGGCGGTAAAAGATTAGGGCGGCCTGGTAGCGGGTGAGGTTCTCGTTGCCCCGGAAGGTGCCATCGGGGAAGCCCTGGATGAGGCCGCGCTGCGTGATGTACTCCACCGCCTCCCTTGCCCAGTGGCCCGCCGGCACATCGCGGAAATTGGCAGGCGGGTTTTGGGCTTGGGCCAGCGACAGCGAACCCAAGCCCAGCGAAAACGCTAACACCGAGGAGAACCATGGTTTTCTACGCATTTCAAACACCTCCGAGGATCCTAGGGCTGCAAGCCAAAGACCGGCCTGCACACCCCCACCCTATTGGCCTTGGATGAAAGGACTCCCAAAAACAGGTTGTGGCCTCGTTGGGCGCGCTGTCATCTGTCTCATGCAAAGCCAGAGCCTAAGCCCATAGCCTTCAAGGCAAAGCCAATGGGGAAGGTGAATCCGAGGCCGGGCATTAAATGGGGACCGGCTCAAGATTTGATAAAACCTAGCCGTTTGCGGAGGAATCCTGGTTGGCGCCCTGCGAAGGCCGCGGCGAGAGGGGGGGGCCAGAACGGGTGCGGGGTCGGCGGACCAACTGCAAAGCGCTACCCCCGAGGTGGGGATAGCCTTCGCCTGCGGATACGCCGCCATCCGCCTCCCAGGCGCAGCCGCACGCGCTGCCAGCCCAAGGCACCGAGGCCGACCAGCCCTCCGATCAACGTCAGGAGCCATAGGGTGGTAAACAGCCAAACGACCACCAATAACCCAAGCCCTGCGGCCAGGCCGAGGGCCAGCCAGGCCCAGGGGCCTTGCAGGGGGAGCATTCGCGGCTTCACGCCTTCTAGTTTAGGCTCGAGAAGTTAGCGGGGACTGAGAGCTATGGTCCCAGCTTGCGCTTGAGGTAAAGCATGAGCTCCTCGAGCGCTGATCGCAGGGCCTTTTGCTCGCGAAGGAGTTGCTCTAGGGGATCCTCGCGGTTGCCGAAGGAGAGGGTTTTATAGAGCAAGGTGGCGTTGCTGCAGCGCGGGCAGGCCAGCCCTGAGGCGGCGATGCTGGGGGCGTAGAAGATGCGGGTGTTGTCGCGGGGGCACAGCAGGTACTTGATCCCGGCGGCCTCGCCCCGGCGGATGCTCTCGGCCAGGCTCTCTGCCTCTTCGAGCGGGTAGCCCACGAAGAAATCCCCGGCCACCTCTAAGAAGCCGACTCCAGGTTCGCGGGTGGCCTGGATCTCGCTTTTAAAACCCCTAGGAGCCGCCCAGCCGGTACCGTTCCAGCGAAAATGGCGCAGGTGGCGCTTTCCTTGCTTGTCCTCGATCTCTACGATCAAGGTGATCTCGGGGTCGCGGGGATAGTAGAAAAACCGCACCGCAGCCACTCCTTGCAGACTGGGGTCTCTGGGCAAGGTGTAACAGAGCGGACCCTCGCCCTTCTCGGGGTAACCCACCAACTGCTGTAGGTCGTAGAGGGTCAACCCAGGGTGTTCTAGGTCACCCTCCAGGAGCGAGCGCACCTTGTCAAACGCTTGATCGAGCCCGGCATCGGCCATACTTAGAGTTTATTAGATGGTTTTGTTTGAAGTTTTAGCCCATCCCTAAGAAGGGATGGGCAGAAGAGGGGAACCGCAGGAGGTTATGGCTTGCTCGAGGGGGCTTGGTTGTCCTGCTTGGGTTGAGCCGGGCTTTCTGGCTTCGAGTCCGGGTTCGCTTCGGCAGGCTTGGTCTCCTTAGGGGTGATCTCGGCCAGCACTTTGTTGAGGTTATTTTCTACCTTGGTCTGCTTGCGCAGCTCAGCGACCCAGTCCTGGGCGGCCTTGCTTCGCTTTTGCGCCAACACCTGTTCCCGTGCTTGGTCGGCTACTTCTTCGAACGGCCGCAGCTTTTCGGCCACCCGGTTGTTGACGATGAGCACCTGGTAGCTGCTGTCGTCGAGCTTGATCACCTCGCTCACTTCGCCTAGCGGCCCCTGGGGGAAATTTTCCTTGGTGAGGAAGACCAAGCGGTTGGCGATCGGGGGTAAGGTGCCGGGGTTGACCTTGCCGTAGTCGGTCACGCTGCCGCCGTTGGCTTTGGCCAACTCTTCGAGCTTCCCACCTTTGAGGGCTGCCGCACGGAAAGCCTTAGCCTTGGCCTCATCCTCCTTTTTGAAGCTCACCCCCTTGACCTCTGCCGAGGCTGGAATCGTGAAGGAAGCGGGATTCTCGTCGTAGTACTTGCGCACTTCCTGGTCGGTGACCGTGATGTCTTTGGTGTGATAGGCCTGCACCTCGCGGGCGATCTGGTCGCGGGCCCCCACAAAGGGCTGGTTGAGCTTCTTAGCTTCCCTTACCAAGATTTCGCGGGTGATGAGCTGCTCCAGGGCCTGTGGCATGAAGAACTGCACCGCCAATTCCCCTAGACCCTGTTGGATAAGCTGGGGAATCTGCTGGTTAGTGAAGACCAGCTGGGTCAGCTCGGGGAGTTTGATCTCGCTCTCGCCTACTTTGGCCACCACCGGATCCTTGTAGGTATAGGTGATGTTCTCGGCGAAGCGCACCTGGGTTTTCTTGCGCAGCTCGAGCAGGTACGCCTCTAGGGCCTGATCGCCCTTGATCTTTTTGACGTCCTCGCTGACGCGGTCTTTGACCTCGTCGAAGTTGGGTTCACCGCCCGGTTTGAACTCCTCCACCTTCACGATGTAGTAGCGCCCCCCCGAGGCGATAGGCGCGGTGAGGCCGCCCTGCTTGAGCTTGAAGACCGCTTCGGCCACCTCGCTGGGGAAGATCACCCGGGTCACGAAGCCGGGCTCGCTCTTGCCGGTCTCGGCCCCTAGCGCCCCACCCTGGTCGGCCGCCACCTTGGAGTTCTTCTTGGCTAACTCGGCGAAGTCGGCTCCGGCCTTGAGCTGGGCGTAGAGCTCGTCGGCCAGTTTCTTGTCGTCTACCACGATCTGGCGGGCCTTGACCCGGTCTTCGGTCTTGTAGCTGGCCTTGTTCAGATCGAAGTAAAACCTGACCTCTTCGGGGGTAGGGGTAGCCTTCTTTTGGATTTCCTCGATCCGCTTTTGGATCTTCAGGTTATCGCGCAGTTCGTTGCGCAGCTGCGAGTCGGTGTAGCCGATCTGGTTCAGCAGCTGGTCGTATTGCTCCTTGGTGGTGGCCCCGGCGCGTTGCTTGAGGTCGTCGAGGGCTTTGCGCACCTCTCCCCCGGAGACGCGAATGCGGCTCGAGTCCTGCTGCACCGCCTTGGTAAGGATCACCTGCTCGATGAAGAAAGTGTCCAACAGGGGTTTCATCACCCCTTGCGGGTTGCTCGAGAGCAGCGGGTCGCGCGACTGGAGGCGGGCCAGCTCGAGTTCGCTGACCGGCCGACCGTTGATCCACATCACGGTGGGGCCTTCGCTGCGATTCCTGCCCAAGTTGCCCCCTCCCTGTAGGGCGAAAAGGATGGTTGCCCCCACCAAGAACGCCAGGGCGAGGAAACCAAAGATGATGGTGATGACGCGCTTGTTGATTCCAAACACTTGACTGCCTCCTTAGGCGGTGCTACCCTTGCTGATGCGTGCGCCCGTAGCTCAGTTGGATAGAGCGTTGGCCTCCGGAGCCAAAGGTCAGAGGTTCGAGTCCTCTCGGGCGCGCCACCGCTTATTTTTTATCCCAACAAGCTTAGCCCCCGATGAACCCGGTTGGTTCACGCGGTCACGGTGTAGAGCAACTCGAGCGCAGAGCCTAACCATGGTCTCGCCAGCAGATAGCCAGAGCGGATTCTAGCACACCCACCCTGCCTAGCCAGCAAGGTGACCAGCGGGTCAAATTGGGAGTATGCTTAGAGCCTATGCTGCCGCTGCTGCTCTCCTGGCTGCACGCCACCAACGACCTCTTCGGGGCTTTCTTGACGCCGCTTTTGCCCAAACTCCAGGCCGCTTTCGGGGTGGGCTACGGGACGGTTTCGCTCCTGGTGGCCACCTACTCCCTAAGCGGTAGCCTGCTCCAGCCGGTAGCCGGCCTGATCGCCGACCGCTACGACCGGCGCTGGCTGGCTGCCCTGGGGCCGGTGTTGGTAGCGTTGGGCGGCGGGTTGATGGGGTTTTTCCCCACCCCGCTGGCGCTGGGGTTGATGCTGGCGTTTTCTGGCTTGGGCTCGGCCCTGTTCCACTCGGCGGCAGCGGCCCTGGTCGGGCAGTACGCGCTCCCTGAACGGCGCGGTTTTTGGCTCAGCTTCTTCTCCACCGGGGGGTACGTGGGGATGGCCCTGGCTCCGGCCCTCTCCTTGAGCGTGGTGAACGCCGGAGGGCTTAGGGCGCTGGCTTGGCTGGTTCCGCTGGCCTTCGTCCCGGCGGTGCTGCTCCTGTGGAGGGCCCCAGCGGTCCGCCTACAAACCAAGCCCTCGACCTTCAGCGACCTGGCCCGGGTCTTCAAAGGCCAGGTGGCCCGGTTGTGGGCGGTTTCTACTTTGCGCAGCGTGGTGTTCATGAGCTTTTCCACCACCATCCCTTTCTGGTTCGCCCAGCGCGGCCTCTCCGATGAGTGGGTCAAGGTCACCCTCACCGCGTACAGCGTATCCGCCACCGCGGGGGCTTTTCTGGGAGGAACCCTCTCCGACCGGTTGGGGCGGCGCACGGTGTTGGTGGGAACCATGATCTGTGCCATACCCCTATATGTGGCGCTGTTGCTGCTCCCCCCGGAGCACTGGCTGTTCGTGGGGGTGCTTTCCCTTACCGGGGCCTTGATGAACGCCGGGGTTCCCACCGCGGTGGCCATGGCCCAGGAACACGAGCCTAAGCAGATGGCCACCGTTTCGGGGCTGTTGATGGGCTTTACCTGGGGCTTTGCCGGGCTGCTCTATGGGGTGGTGGGGCCGATAATTGAACGCTTCGGGGTTATCGAGAGCCTGAGCGTGATGGGGCTGTTGCTCATCCCCGCCCTTACCCTGTCCCTGGCGGTGCGGGAGGCAAGGCCTCGAGTAGCCCTGAAAGGCGATTGATTCTCCCGCCTCGGGTACGGCGGGGCGGTGTGCGGGGCCGGATGACATCCGGCCCCCCGCTTTGGGTGCACAATGGGGCTATGATCAAACGCATCCTGCTCGCTAGCGATGGCTCGGCTCCGGCTAGGGGTGCGGAAGCCCTGGCCGAGTGGCTCGCATACGAGCTCGAGGCCCACCTAGTCGGTCTTTTCGTGCGCGATAGCCGCTGGATCCGGTTGCCCGAGTTCCTCGACCTGGGGGCGCTCTCGGTGCCGTTGCCCGCCTACCACCAGGAGATCGAGCAGGCCCTCACGGTGAAGGGGGAGGGTATCTTGAAGCGGCTCTGGGATTCCGCCCAGGGGGCTGGGGTGAGCTTCGCCCGTAAGCTCGAGACCGGGGTGCCCGCCGAGGTGATCGTCCAAGAAGCCCGCACCGCCGACCTGGTGGTGCTAGGCCGCCAGGGAGAGAATCACCCCCAGGGAGAAGCCCTCGGCGGCACGGCCGAACGGGTGGTGCGTACCAGCCCGGTCCCGGTGCTCCTCACCCCACCCGCATATACCCACCCCGAGCGGCTGCTGATCGGCTATAACGGCTCCGAGCCCGCACTGCGGGCTCTGCACTTCGCAGCGTCGCTGGCGGTGGAACTCGGCTTGGGGGTCCAGGTGCTGAGCGTGGATGACAGCTTGGACCGCGCCGAGGGGTTAGCCCGCGAGGGGGCCGAGTACCTGGCGGCCTACGGCCTGAACATCGAACCGGCGGCGCTTCAGGGCGATCCTGCCGAGCGGTTGTTGGAAGCCCAGGGGCCAGCCGACTTGCTGGCTTTGGGGGCGTTCGGCGGCGGCCCGGTGCGGCGCTGGCTCTTGGGTTCTACCACTGAATACGCCCTGCGAACCTGCCAAGGACCGGTGCTGGTGGTGCGGTAGATATCAGCGGCCAACGCGGCAGGGCGCCGCAAGAGAAAGCCTTCCCGAGCCATGGGGTAGACTGGAATTACAACCCTCAGGACCAGTCGGGAGGTGCTCATGACGGCGACGGTGCGGCAGTTGTTACAGCTCAAGGGCAACCGGGTCTTTGACATTTCCCCCCAAGCCACGGTGTACGAAGCGCTCGAGCGCATGGCCCAGCACGACGTAGGGGCCTTGCTGGTGCTGGAGGAGGGGCGGTTGGTAGGGATCTTTTCCGAGCGCGACTACGCCCGAAAGATCATCCTGATGGGCCGGGCCTCGCGGGAGACCCCCGTCCGCGAGGTCATGACCACCGATCTGGTCACGGTCAGCCCGGAGGCCACGGTGGGCGAGTGCATGGCCCTGATGACCGAACGCCGCATCCGCCACCTGCCGGTGATGGAGGGGGGACGGCTGGTAGGGGTGATCTCCATCGGAGATGTGGTGAAGGCCATCATGACCGAGCAGGAGTTCCTGATCGCCCAGCTGCAACAGTACATCAACTCCTAAGGGGCCTGGTGACGAGATTGGTTGCGCACGCCAGTGCCCCCGTCACTTTCGATCCCCAACCAGCGCGTTGAGCAGGTAGCTCACGATAGCCAGGAGGATCGCGCCGACGAAAGCCCCGCCAAAGCCGCGCACCTCGAGGTTGGTAAAACCCGCCACCACCGCCAGCACGACGGCGTTGACGACCAGGGTGAAAAGCCCCAGGGTGACCAGGTTGAGGGGCAGGGTAAGGAAGAGCAGGACGGGCCGAATCAGGGCGTTGGCCAGCCCCAGGATGAGCCCTGCTACCAAGTAATCCAAAAGCCCCGAGCCCGGGGCGAAGAAAACCCCGCCGTACAGCTGGGCCACGAGCCATAGCGCCACGCTATTCAACAGGAGGCGGAGCAGGAATCCTCGCATACCCTCAGGGTAGCATCCATAGACCGACGAGGGCTCCCCGTCGCCGGGTAGCCCTCGTGACCGGTGGGCGTTGGCTCGCCCTTAGGGGTTAGGACGACCCACCGCGCCTTGCGCTTGGCGTATAGCGTACGACATGAGCTCCGAGAAAGCGCCTTCACTCCACCGTCACCGATTTGGCCAGGTTCCTCGGCCGGTCCACGTCGCGCCCCAGGAGCACCGCGGTCTCGTAGGCCAAAAGCTGCAAGGGCACCGCGCTCACCAAGGGGGCCAGCAGGGGGTGGGTCTTGGGCACATAGAGCACCTCCTGGGCCAACTGCTTGATCCTTTCATCCCCCTCGGTGGCGACGGCGATGACCCGGCCCCCCCGGGCCCGCACCTCCTGGACATTGGAGAGCGTTTTCTCGTACAGCGGGCTTTCGGTGGCCAGCACCACCACCGGCAGCCGCTCGTCGATGAGGGCGATGGGGCCGTGCTTCATCTCGCCCGCCGGGTAGGCCTCGGCGTGGATGTAGCTGATCTCCTTGAGCTTCAAAGCCCCCTCGTAGGCGGTGGGGGCTTGGATATGGCGGCCCAGGAAGAGATAGTCTGCGGCCTGGTGGTACTTCTCGGCGATATGCGCGACGTGGGGGCGCTGCTCGAGCGCCCGCTCCACCAACCGGGGCAGCTTGCGCAGCTCGGCCAGAAAACCGCGGGCCTCGGCCACGGAAAGGGTGCCCCGGGCCCGGCCCATCCACACCGCGAGGAGGGCCATGGCTGCGAGCATTGCGGTATAGGCTTTGGTCGAGGCTACCCCGATCTCCGGCCCGGCGTGGATGTAGAGGGTGTCGTCGGTTTCGCGGGTGATCGAGGACCCTTTGGCGTTGATCACCCCCAGGGTGCCCGCCCCTTTGCGCTTGGCCTCGCGCACCGCCTCGAGCGTGTCTATGGTCTCCCCGGACTGGCTGATGGCGATGGCCAGGGTGCTGCCGTCCGCCACCGGGTTGCGGTAGCGGTACTCGCTGGCCACCTCTACCTCGACCGGGATGCGGGCCAGCGCCTCGAGCAGGTATTTCCCCACCCATCCCGCGTAGTAGGCCGTCCCGCAGGCCACGACGTGCACCTTGTCGAAGGCGGCGGGGTCGAGCCGGAGCCCCAACTCCACGCCCCCCTCCTCTTCGCGCAGCCGCCCGCCCAGGGTATTTTCCAGCGCCCAAGGCTGCTCGTAGATCTCCTTGAGCATGTAGTGAGGGTAGCCGCCCTTCTCAGCGGCCTCGAGGCTCCAGTCCACCTCCACCACTTCGCGCTCTACCCGGTTGCCCGCAAGGTCAGTGACCCGCACCCCCTCGCGGGTGATGACCGCCAGGTCTCCGTCGTGCAGGAAGATCACCCGGCGGGTGTAGGGGAGGAGGGCCGGCACGTCCGAGGCCACGAAGTTCTCCCCCTCCCCGATCCCGATCACCAAGGGGCTCACCGTGCGGGCCACCACGATCTCCTCGCCGTCTTGGTGCGCCACCACCAGCCCGTAGGCCCCGTAGGCCTCCTGGAGCGCCGCCCGTACGGCCGCCTCGAGGTTCCCTTGGTACTTTTCCTCGATTAGGTGGGCCAGCACCTCCGAGTCGGTCTCGCTGGTAAAGACGTGCCCCCGGCGCAAGAGCCCCTCCTTGAGCGAGAGGTAGTTCTCGATGATCCCGTTGTGGATCACCGCCAGCTCGCCGTCCTCGGTGGTGTGGGGGTGGGCGTTGGGGTCGGTGGGGGCCCCGTGGGTGGCCCAGCGGGTGTGGCCCACGCCCAGCGAACCCGAGAGCTGCTGGCGCTGGAGCGCCTCCGCCAACACCGCGAGCTTGCCCGCCCGCTTCACCACCCTTAGGTGGCCGTTTACCTTTACCGCCACCCCGGCCGAGTCATAGCCCCGGTACTCGAGGCGGCGCAGCCCTTCCAACAACACCTCCGTCGCGTTTCTGAACCCTACATACCCGACAATTCCGCACATGTATGACCTCGTTGATAACTCATGACCCAATGGCTGATAGCCGATAGCTACCCGCTGGGGAACTCTATGGGCGTTTCGCCCTTAGCCTCTTGCGTTTTGCGTCTTGCGTCTTGCGTTTTAGGCCCTGCCCCCGGATTGTCCCGGGCTCGCGCGCCGGGCTTTCTCCTAAGGGCTTATCTGAAGCGGAAGGGGAGGGCTTTCCCCTGGCGGCATCCGCGGATCTTCGATCTTTTGCAGCCGGGTGGGCTGCTTATCTCTTTCTGCCTCGGCCCGTTGGCAAATGTTGGCGCCGAGTTCAGATTCAGAGTCCGCCTCCTCGTAAGGTAAACCGTGGGTGGCTTTCTTCCGCGCCCCTTGCCCTTTCCGGCTTACCCCCTGCGCTACCCGCTATGAGTTTTATACCTCCTTTCTGCATGGTACACATCGTACCCAATAGGAGTATACATGATTCTCGGCTCTAGAGGCCCATTCTCTCTTGACAGGCGCGAGGAAAGCTCGGTATGATGCGCCCGGATGTGCAAGGTGAGACCTGGGTGAGCCCGATAAGGGCTGCAGGCGCACCGGCGAGCATCCTGGCTAAGGAAGCGGTTTGGCGGCTATAGGAGAGGAAACACGGCAACTCGCCCAGGGCCAACGAACCCATTCCTATGCCAGCAACCCCTCACGAGTGAGGGTGCGAGGAGGCATATGAAGAAAAGATTGGTCATCCTACTGGCAGGGCTCCTGACGGTGCTCTCCATGGGCTTTGGTTCCGCCCAGTTCTCCGATGTACCGGCTGGGCACTGGGCCAAGGAAGCCGTGGAATCCATCGCCGCGCAGGGGCTCATCGTTGGCTTCCCCGACGGCACCTTCCGGGGCAACGAGAACCTCACCCGCTACCAGGCGGCCTTGATCATCTACCGGCTGCTACAGCAACTCCAGGGGCAGCAGGGCCAGCCCGCGCCCAAGATCGACGAGGAGACCCTCAACACCATCCGCAACGCGGTGCAGGAGCTGGCGGCCGAGCTGGCGGCCTTGGGTGTGCGGGTCTCGGCGCTCGAGGACAACGCCGCCTCCAAGGACGACATCGCCCGCCTGGAAGCCGCCATCGAGGAGCTCAAGGGGGCCAAGCCGGAAGGGGGCATGGACCAGCAGGCCCTCTCCGACCTGGCCGACCGGGTCGAGGCCGCTAGCGTGGCCGCCGACACCGCGCTGGCCCAGGCCCAGCAGCTCGCCGACCGCCTCGATGCCGTGGAGGGCGATGTGGCGACGGTCAAGACCCAGCTCGAGGCCGATGCCGACAGCATCCGTGCCCTGAACGAGCTCTCCGTGCTCCTGAACCAGGACGTGCTCTCCCTGCAAGACCGGGTGACCGCCTTGGAGAAGAGCGTGGGCACCCTGAGCGAGACCGACTTCAACGAGTTCGCCACCAAGGAGGACGTGGCCGCGGTGCAGGAGTTCGCCACCGCCCTGCGCGGCGACCTGGTGCGCCTCTCCGACCGGGTGGGCACCCTCTCCACCACCGTGGATGACATCAACAAGCGGGTAGGGGCCCTCGAGTCGGTGAAGTTCACCCTCAGCGGCAACATCTCCGCCACCTACGGCTACGCCACCGCCACCGGCCCCAACTTCGACATCGACCGGCTCTTCTCCAGCAACCAGCTCAGCTCGGGCAGCGGCGCGGATGACTCCAGCGGGGCGCGCCTGCGCGTTGCGGTGCGCCGGGGCGACTTCAACCAAAACTACACCGACTTCAGCAGCGGCCTCAACTTCGGCCTCAAGTTCGCCAGCGGCCCCATCTCCGAGGTGAGCGTCAACACCGACTTCAGCGCGGTCAACGCGGACCTCAGCCGGGCCCTCAAGGTCAACAGCGCCAGCATCAAGGGGAACCTCTCCGGGCAGAGCTTCACCGTTCAGTACAACAACGACGACGTGAAGTTCCGCTTCAACCCCTACCTCTTCTCCAACAACACCGACGGCGACGTGACCGTACGCCCCGGTGTGGTAGCCACCCTGAACGCCACCGCCCTGCCGCTCTCGCCGAGCTTCACCGTGGTGGCGGGCTCCGGGGCCAGCACCGACGGTACGAAAGGCGGCGGCAACACCGTGCTGGCGGACGACTACTTCGGCACGCGGGCCGAGGTGGGCCTGCTGGGCCTCAAGTTCGGCCTCTCCTACGCCGAGCGCAACAGCGGGCTCTCCGGCAGCTACCCCGCGGGGGGCACCGTGACGGGCGGGCGTTCGGCCTTCGGAGCGGACTGGAACGGCAAGCTCTTCGGCCTGCTGTCCCTGGAAGGCGCCTACGTCGCCTCGCACGACTTCGCCAACCCGCTGGACTTCTCTAACCAGCTCACCACCGACCAGGCCTTCTACACCAAGGTGGGGGTCAGCCTCGGCCCGGTGACCCTCAACGCTAACTACCGCGCCATTGACCCGCAGTTCGACAACGGGGTGGCCGGGATGTCGGGAGACTCCGGTTACTACTACTTCGGGCTGGGCGGCAACGGCGAGGCCCCCTTCGGCCCCAACAACGTGGGCTACGGGCTGGACGGCTCGGTCAAGCTCGGGATCCTGAACGGCATCGAGCTGCGCTTCCTCTACGACAGCTCCTCCGACTTCGCCACCCGCAGCCTGACCGCCAGCACCCTGAGCGTGGGCGGTACCGTGGGCCTCTTCGCGGGCTTCAGCCTGAGCGGCTGGTACAACAACACCCAGGTAAACGGCAACCAGGTCTCCGGCGTGGACGGCACCCAGAGCGGCCTCAACGGCAACTACAACTACTTCCTTTACGGCGCTCAGGACGACCGCTGGTCCAGCGGCTTCGGGGTCAAGCTCTCCCACGACGGCAAGGCCTCCAACGCCCTCATCAGCGGCCTCAACCTGAACCTGGCCTACCGTACCTTCTACAACCCGGCCAGCTCTAGCAACAGCTTCACCGACATCGAGGCCGCGGCCTCCTACTCGGGCAAGCTGGCCATCCTCAGCCTGAACCCCTTCGTCCGCTACCACACCTTCACCGATTCCAACGCCACCCCGACCACTTACGACTACAACACCCTCAAGTTCGGCATCAGCGCCTCCACCGACCCCCTGGGCATCCCGCTGAAGCCCTCGCTGGACGGTGCCTATGCCCAGCGCAACACGAACATTACCCGCGGCTCCACTAACAGCCCGAGCGAGCAGTTCTGGCGCGCTGGCCTGACCCTGAACGAGTTCTTCGCCGCGGGGAGCAAGTTCAAGGTGGGCTACGCCAGCTACCAGGCCACCAACGTGGTCTCTCCGCTGCCGCAGGGTGGCGCCCCGGCCCGCGGCTACACCGGCGCCTTCAACAGCATCTCCAACGACCGCATCTTCGAGTACCCCGGTGAGGTGCAGTTCCCCTGGAACCTCACCACCGGTGCGGGTACCAACAGCGGCGGCGTGGCCGGGATCTACACCGAGTGGACCTACGGCAACCTGACCAGCGCTTTTGGGGTGTTCAACCTCACCGACGGCTCGGGGAATGTCCTCTCCAAGGGCACGGCCTTCAAGGTCAGCTACAACGTGAGCTTCTAACCGCTAGAAGCCCCTTACCCCCGCCCTTGGGCGGGGGTTATTCTTTAAGGCAGCAGCTCGAGGCCAATCTTGGCCTGCACCGCCCCCAAGTGCCGGCGGTCGGTGGTGGCGATTGCTCCAATGCCCAGTTCCTCGGCAATGGCGATGATGGCTGCGTCTACGAATCCCAGGCGCAGGTCGGCGTACTGCTGGTTGAGCTGCAAGACCCGTTTATAGCCTTCTGGGCTGAGGTTGGCGACCAAATAGACCCCCTGCGTGATGTCGTCGTACAGGGCAAGTTGGCCTTGGAAGCCCAGCCGGGTGGACAGCAGGTAATCGGCCTCGGCGATGGCCGGAGCAGGCAACACGGGCGGGCTATCCTCGGCATCCAGAAGGGCTCGAGCCTGGGGGTGCCAAAAGTCCTTTTTATCGTAGTAGGCAAACAAGATGCCGGTATCCACCAGTAGCGGCACGCATTACCTCGAGGTCCCGAGCGCTTCGACCTGTTCTGGCGATAGCGAATCCAACCCTAAACCCTCGGCCAGCAGTTCCTCGGCCCGTTCCGCGGTGTCGGTGTGACCGCTGTCAAAGGCCCCAGCGTAACGGGAGCGAGGGCGGGGCTGTTTTCCCAGCTCCTTCCGCAGCAGCTCGCGGATGATCTCGGCCATGGGTTTTTTGCGACGCTGGGCCTCGAGCTTCAGCCGGATTTCCAGATCGGGGTCGAGGTAGATGGTCGTGCGCTTCATATGTTTATGTTAGCATACCTGAATGGCCCGGCCAACGAGCAACTACATCCGAAACGGCCTTAGGTCGTCTAAAACTGGCCCCAGAACGGGATACGCCCGTGCAACCTGGGTGCTACGTCCTACGTCGTACGTCATACGAAGGGGATCGGTCCCTCGGGTGTACGGAGCTTGCTCCGTCCCGATAGGGGATCGTCCCCTAGGTGTACGGCGGTACGCCGTCCCGATTTTTTCCCCCGCGTTTAGCGTCTGGCGTTTTGCGTACGACGTACGACGTACGGCTGGCCTACTTTCGGTGGCTCAGCCCAGCTCCGCCGAGGAGAGATCCCCCAGCACCAGCTTGTGGGCTTTGGGAAGGCCGTTGCGGCTGGTGACCCGGGCCCCTACCCCCAGAATGCTCTCGTGCAGCCGCAAAGGCACATCCTCGACCACCGCGCCGTCCTCGAGGATGGAGAACTCCACCTCGGCCCGGCGCACCACCGCTCCTGGCCCCACCGAGGTAAAAGGCCCGATGTAGGCCCCATCTATGATGGCTCCGCTGGCGATCATCACCGGCCCTAAAATGGTGGACTCCCGTACCACCGCCCCCTCTTCGATCACTACTTGTCCGGTGATCTGGCTTTGCCAAACCTGGCCTTTGGTCTCGGGGTGCATCTCCGCCAGCAAAAGCCGGTTGGCGTCCAGAAGGTCGTGGGGCCGCCCGGTGTCCTTCCACCAGCCCTCTACCTCCATCCCCAGCACCGGATGGCCTCTTTCCAGCAGCCCTTGAATGGCGTCGGTGATTTCGTACTCGCCCCGGGCGCTGGGCTCGAGGCCGGCGATGATGGGGTGGATCTCCGGGCCGAACACGTAGACCCCGGCCACCGCCAGGTCCGAGGGCGGTTCTTTGGGCTTTTCGACGAGCCGCACCACCCGGCCCCCCTCCAAGACCGCCACCCCGAACTGCCGGGGGTCGGGGACCCGTACCAGGGCGATCACCGCCCCTACCCCAGCCCGGTAGCCCGAGACGAAGCGGGCGATCCCCGACTGAAACAGGTTATCCCCCAGATACATCACGAAGGGGCTTTCGCCCAGCCATTCCCGGGCCACGCCCACCGCGTGGGCCAACCCTCGGGGCTCCTCCTGCACGATATAGCTCAGGCTCACCCCGGGGAAGCCCTCCAGGGCTTGCATGATGTCCTCGCGGTTTTCCGGGGATACCACCACCCCGATCTGCTGTATCCCGGCCTCGCGCAGGTTCTTCACCGCGAAGTAGATGATGGGTTTGCCTGCGACGCGAAAAACGTGTTTGGGGCGCGTGTAGGTGAGGGGCCGTAGCCGCGTTCCGCGCCCGGCGGCGAGAATGAGTCCTTTCATTTGTCCCATCTTACCCCGCTCGAGCCCGGATGGCCGGTAAGCTCCCCAACACCCCCAGCGCTCACGCCGAGGGTCGGGCAAGGAGAGAGAGGACGACCCAAGGGCGTGCTGAAAGCGTTTACAATAGAATCCCCAAAGGGATGACCTACTGCGTTGACAAAACCGATAGTATGGCTTACACTTCATCTACGCAAACTTTGTAAGCGGTTACGAGGTTTGGCCGTGCGTCCGCGCCGTGTCCCCACCATCAGCGATGTCGCCCGCCTGGCCGGGGTTTCCACCGGAACGGTGAGCCGGGTGCTGAACCGGCGTCCGGGGGTCCACCCAGAAACCCGAGAGCGCGTGCTGGCGGTGGTCGAGCGTCTGGGGTATGTTCCCATGGCCGCAGCCCGGGAGCTTTCGGGACACACCGACAAGGTGGGGGTGCTGGTCTCGCCGCGGGTGTGGAAGTACTCGCCGTATTTCATCCTGCTCTTCGAGGCGCTTAGCGATTCGCTGTGGAACGAGAACTTCAAGCTCGAGGAGATCCCTTTGGACCCCTCGGGCCAGCCTATGACCGAGGCCGAGGGGTATATCGTGTTGGGGGCCCACGATCACGATCCCCGGCTCGAGCAGATGGTGCGGCAATACCCCGCCACGGTGCTGGTGGGGGTGCAGCCGGGGATGTTCTGGGTGGCCCCCGACGACCCCGGCGGGGCCTACCGGGCCACCGAGCACCTCATCAAGCTAGGGCATCGGGAGATCGCCCACCTCTCCGCAGCGGGCCAGGTGGGCCGCGAGCGCTTCGAGGGGTATCGCCAGGCGCTCGAGGACTATCGGGTTCCCTATCGGCCAGAGCTGGTATTTGACGGGGCTTTCTCCACCTTACCCGCTTACCGCGCGGTGCGGCGGGCTTGGGAGCAGGGGGTACGCTTCAGCGGCCTGTTCGCAGCTTCTGATGAGATGGCCTTGGGGGCGATAGCCGCGCTGGAAGACCTCAACTTGCGCATCCCTCAGGATGTCTCGGTGGTGGGGTTCGATGACCTGCCCGACCTGGGCCGTCCCCTTACCACGGTGCGGCAGGAGATCCCTGAGATTGCCCGTACGGTGGTGCAGCTTTTGCGGGAGGCGATCTCCCGCGCACCACCTCGAGGGGTGCGGGTCCCCGTGCAGCTGGTGGTGCGCGACACCACTGCCCGGAAGCGCTAGATCGCGCGGGTTGGCTTTTCGGTACAGGAGGAAGATCATGAAGCGATGGTTGGTGGCGGTTTTGGCGTTGGCGGGACTTGGGGGCGCATTGGCCCAGACCACGGTGCGGCTGCAAGGTTTCGGGGGCAACGACCCTGCGGTGCTCCAGGGGTTGCTGCGCGAGGTGGTGAACCCGGCGTTGGAGAAGGACAACATCAAGGCGGTGTATGAGGGGGTGGAGGGAGACTATAACGCTACCTTGCTCAACGCCCTCTCCGCGGGGACCGCAGGCGACCTGTTCTATGTGGACGTGTTCCAGTCCGAGCCGATCTTCGCCTCGGGGAAGGTGGAGCCGCTCGACAAGTACTTTACCAAGCAGGAACTCGGCCAGTTCCTACCCAGCCTGCTCCAGGCATTTACCCTGGGCGGAAAGGTCTACGGCATCCCTAAGGACTTCAATACCCTGGCCATCGAGTACAACAAGGACCTCTTCGACGAGGCCAAGGTGCCCTACCCTAACCAGACCGATACCTGGGACACCTTCAAAGACAAGCTGAAGAAAGTCCAGGCCGCGCTGGGCGACGTGGCTGGGGTATGCGTGGTGGCCGACTACGCCCGCATGGGGGCCTTCGCCCACGCGGCCGGCTTCCGGCCCTTCAACGCCCAGGGCAAGACCGTGCTAGACGAGAATTTCCGCCGCGCCTTCGAGTGGTACACCTCCTTGGTCAAGGACGGGGCGGGCAAGTTTGCCCAGGACCTCGGCGAGGGCTGGACTGGCGGCTGCTTCGGCAAAGAGAAGGCCGCGGTCGCCATCGAGGGGGCCTGGATCGGCGGCTTCTTGCGGGATAGCGCTCCCAACCTCCGCTACGGCACCACCTTCTTACCGCTGGATCCCAAGACCAAGCAGCGCGGCAACTTCGTCTTTACGGTCTCCTGGAGCTTGAACGCGGCCTCCAAGAACAAGGAAGCGGCCATCAAGGTGCTCAAAGCCCTGACCAGCCCCGAGGCGCAGAACTGGGTGCTGGCGCGCGGGTTGGCCCTGCCCAGCCGCACTGCTTTGGCCAACAGCCCCATCTTCCAGCGCACCGGCAAGGAAGCCGAGCTCAACCGCACGGTCTTCAACGGCTCTACCAAGATCGGCGGGGCGGTGCTGCCCTTCAAATTCGGCAAGTACAACGGGGCTGACTGGATGCGTCCCATCAACGAGGCCCTGCAGGCGGTGATCACCGGGAAGAAGAGCGTGGACCAGGCCATCGCGGACGCGCAGGCTGAGCTGAACCGCCTCGTTCGATAATCGTCCGCAAGCAAAGCCGGGGCACACGCCTGGCGTGTGCCCCGGCCTCCAAAGGAGGGAAAATGCCTAGGGCAAAACGCACCGAACTGCTCTACGCGCTGCTGTTCACGGCCCCCTTTTTGCTCTACCTGCTGGTGTTTCATGGCTATGCCTTTGTGCGCGCGGTCTTTTTCAGCCTGACCAACAAAGATCTGTTCAATGCCCCGAGCTTTGTGGGCCTAGCCAACTACGTCTATTTGTTTCGCGACGAACGCTTTTTGTTGGCCTTGCAGCACTCGGTTTCTTTCACCTTGGTGGTGACGGTCTTGCAGACCTTTTTGGCACTGGTGATGGCCGCCATCGTCAACCAAAAAATCCGCGGGATCATCTTTTTCCGAACCGTCTACTATGTGCCCAGCATTCTTTCCTCGGCGGCGGTGACGCTCATCGCCATCTGGTTCTTTCAGCGCAACGGCTTCCTCAACTCCATCATCGGCTGGTTCGGCGCTCACGGGCCGGTGATCCTGGCCTTCCTGGGCATCTTCGCCCTGGCGCAAGCCGTCCAGGTCGTGTGGGAGCGCTCGAGGGGACTCCCGGTGAGCGTCTTCGACCCGGCTTTGGCCAGCCTATCGCTTTTGGTGGCCATCGCCGGGAGCTGGATCCTCTGCGCCTTGGGGTGGGTGACCCCCCGCGAAGCGGCCCCCTTTGACCTGGCCTGGCTTTCCGAGACCCGCAGCTTTTTGGGTATCCCCATCCCGCTTTGGGCCATCATCCTCCTCAACACCTTCACCACCATCCCTACCTTGATGCTGATCTTTCTGGCGGGCTTGCAGGACATTCCCAGGAGCGTCTACGAAGCGGCGTCCATCGACGGGGCCACCCCGGTGCAGCAGTTTTTTCACATCACCGTGCCGATGCTACGCCCGGTGACCTTTTTGGTAGTCACCCTCTCTCTGATCGGAACCCTACAGATGTTCGACCAGGTGGCCCTCTTGGGCAACGCCTCTTCCCTGGATTCCATCATCACCCTGGCCTATTTCGTCTACAACAACGTCTTCAACTCCAACGTGCCCGGCAACGTGGGAATCGCTTCGGCGGCGGCGCTGTTTTTGGCGTTGCTGACCTTTGCCATCGTGGGGCTACAGCGGCTGTTCGGCATCTCCGAGAAAGGGTACTGACCTCTAAGGAGGCGACATGGCAGCGCAGATCGCTCGACCCAAAGCCAAGCTCGACGAGCGCTTTCTGGCCCGCCGGCGCTGGGCCAGGGTGGGCTGGGTGTACGGGGCCATGCTGGCCCTGACGGTATTCTTTATTGGCCCTTTCTACGTAGCCTTTCTGGGCAGCCTCAAGGACAACCCGCTCGAGTACCCCTTCCGTTACTACTTCGCCCAGCTCCAGCCGGCCAACTGGGCGGCGGCCTGGCGATTGGGGCAGCAGGGGGCGGGTAACCCGTGGACTGGGGGGTTTGCGCCAGGGGCCAGGGTCCCCTTTGAGGTGGCCTATTTCGTGCCCCGTGACCAGCAGCCTGTGCCCCCCACCGTGGTGGTCCCCACCCGCCGCGCCGGGGCCGGCCTGAGTGCGGTGCTGGTTGAGGTTCAGGCCTCGCAGTACGCCAAAGTTTCGCCGGTGGAGGAGGTGAGCCGGACCCCCGCTGTGGTGGACGGCGAGCCTGGCCAGATCGTGCGCTACAGGTTCACGGTGACCTATCCCGGCTCTGGGCCCAAGGCCCCCCGCCTCCCGCTCGACGTGGAGGCCCCCCGCACCCAGCGCTTCTACGACGCCACCCTAGACCCCAACCGCCTGGAGCGCCGGGGCCGGGTGGCCAGCTGGGACAGCATCACCCCGGGCTTTTTCGGCTACACCTTCCGCAACTACCTGCGGGTCTTTAACGAAGCCCGCAACCCCGATACGCTCGAGAGCCTCTTCCTGCGCTGGACGGCCAATACCTTCTTCGTGGCCATCGCGGCGGTGGTCATCAACCTGATCTTCGCCTCGATGGCGGGTTACGCCTTAGCGCGGATGTACTTGCCCGGCAAGAACCTGATCTTCGGGGCTATCATCCTCTTGCTGGCGGTTCCCGCCCAGGTCACCTTTATCTCCAACTACCTGGTCCTGCGCGATCTGGGGTTGATAGGGGCGCTATGGGGGCTGATCATATGGATTGGCATTGACATGGCCCGGGTGTTTCTGATGAAGCAGTTCTTCGAGAGCATCCCCCGCGAGATCGAGGAGGCGGCGCTGATCGACGGGGCCACCCCCCTGGTCACCTTCTTCCGCATCATCCTGCCGATGGCCACCCCGGCGTTGGGGGCCCTCACCATCCTGACCTTCCAGGGGGTGTGGAACGAGTTCTTCAAGGCCACGGTGATCCTCTCGGCGCAGCAAAACAACTACACCCTGCCCCTGGGGCTCAACTTCTTCCGCAGCTCCTACGGGGTGCAGGGGGACTGGGGAGCGATGCTGGCCAGCGCTTTCCTCTCCATGATCCCGGTGGTGATCCTGTTCGTGGTGTTCCAGCGCTACTTTGTCGAGGGGGTTTCGACCAGCGCGGTGAAGGGCTAGGGGTCTGGTAACAAGAGCCAGGAGAGGATACCCACCCCGTTCCGCGCACGGCGTGTGGCTCCGAACATCACGTTACCCGTGCCCTGGGCGTCTCCCTCGAGCTCGGCCCCACTAGCGGTGAATAAGAGGTTTTTCTATGCTGCCACTCAAAGAAGACGATACATACGCGGTGCTTTCCGAACAAGGCATGGTGGTGGAGCGCGAGGAGGGCTTCTATCGCCACGATACCCGTTATCTGTCGCGCTATCGCTGGAACCTGCCGGGCTTTGCGCTCTTGCTTTCCGAGACTCCCCGCCCGGACCGGTTGCTACAACACTGGGCCCTCATCGTGGGTCCGGATCAGAAGGTGGGCTTGCGCCGCGAATTGGTGATGCTGCGGGGGGGGTTTCGCGAGCAGCTCCAGCTGGAAAACACCTCGCTCGAGCCCCATACCCTCGAGCTCTCCCTCGAGGCCGCGGCGGACTTCGCGGACTTGTTCGAGGCCCGTGGATGGCACCGGGTGACCCGCAAGGTCACGGGGTTCTCCTACACTTCTGAGGACGGCCTCGAGGTCGCCACCCGCCTGGAAACCCAACCCGCGGCCCCCGATGGCCGCTGGAAGCTCGAGCTAAAGCCCCATGAAAAGGCCAGGATCGCCGTGGAAGCCCGCTTCGAGGGCCCTTTCGATACCCACGGCCGCGCGCTGCCCAGCTACGAGGAGTGGATCCAGCGCTTTCCCCTGCACCTCTTTAGCGGGTGCAGCCAGCAGGTCTTGGAGCAGGCCCTCACCGATTTACGGGCGCTGCTATTCTCTCTCCCCGAGGGGCTGTACCCGGCGGCGGGCATCCCCTGGTACGTCTGCCCCTTTGGCCGCGACGGCCTGCTCACCGCCTACATGGTGCTGCCTTGGGGGGCGGAGGTCGCCAAGGGGGTGCTCACCTACCTCGCCAAGCACCAGGGCAAGGAGGTAGACCCGTTTCGCGACGAGGCTCCCGGCAAAATCCTCCACGAGGTGAGGCTGGGCGAACTCTCCCGGACTGGAAAGCTCCCTTTTGGCCGCTACTACGGCACGGTGGACGCCACGCCGCTGTTCGTGATCCTTTTGGAGCGCTACTGGCACGATACCGGGGATCTGGCGTTTGTCCGGCAGCTACAGCCCAACTGGGAGGCGGCCCTTTCCTGGATGACCACCTACGCTGACCCCGACGGGGATGGACTGTTGGAGTTTTTGCCCAACGAGAAGGGCCTCACCGTGCAATCCTGGAAGGATTCGGGCGATTCGCAAAGCCATCAGGACGGTTCGCTGGCCAAGGGGGCGATTACCGTAAGCGAGGTGCAGGGCTATGCCTACGCCGCCTACCGGGCCGCCGCCGGGTTCTACCGGGCCCTGGGGCAGCCGGAGCTGGCCCGGGGCTGGGAGGCCAGGGCGGAGCAGATCAAAGAACTCTTCCACCAGAGATTCTGGCTGCCCGAACTAGCGACCTACGCCCTGGCGCTGGATGGGGAGAAAAAGCCGCTCCGGGTCCTCTCCTCTAACCCTGGCCACCTGTTGTGGAGCGGCATCGTTCCCTCGGAGGTTGCTCCGGCGTTGGTCCGAACCATGTTTTCGCCGGCGCTTTGGAGCGGTTGGGGCTTGCGTACCTTGGGTGCGGGCGAGGTACGTTACAATCCGCTCTCTTACCACAACGGCTCGGTCTGGCCACACGATACCGCGATCTTTGCCGGGGGGTTGGCCCGCTACGGCTTCCACCGGGAGGCGCAAGAAGTAGCCGAGGCCTTGTTCCGCCTGGCGATGAGCCAGCGCGACCGGCGCCTACCGGAGCTGGTGGGCGGCTACGAGCGGCATCAGGGGGAACCGCCCGTGCCCTATCCGGCGGCCTGCCGCCCGCAAGCGTGGGACGCGGCAGCGGTGGTGTACCTGCTGCGGGTGGTGTGGGGGATGGAACCTGGGGTGAGGGCCGAGCCACCCCGGGAGGGGTTGTTGCGCCCGGCTTAAACCGGCCTTCCGGCCATCATGAAGCTGGCGGTCATCCCCCCGTCCACGGGGAGGATGGCCCCGGTGATGAAGCTGGCCCGCTCCGAGGCCAGAAACACTACCGCCTGGGCCACCTCGCTGGGCTGCCCCAACCGCCGCAGGGCGTGCAGGTCTTCCCAGTCGCGCAAGGTTCGTTGCGGGTCCTGGGAAGCCGCGATGGCTTCCAATACCCCTTCGGTTGCGATGGCCCCTGGGGCTACCGCGTTCACCCGGATGCCCAGGGGGGCTAAGTCGAGCGCTAAGGAGCGGGTGAGGTTGATCAGTCCGCCCTTCGAGGCGTTGTAGGAGGCGTTCTCCTGTTCGGCGAACAACCCCTGCACGCTCGCTACGTTCACGATGGCCCCCCCGCCGGCCTTAGCCATCTCCCGCGCCGCCAATGCCGAGAGGTGCATGGGAGCGGTCAGGTTGACCTCGAGCACCCGCCGCCAGGCCTCGAGCCCCACCCGCAAGGCCGAGCCCGCCGCGGCGATGGCAGCGTTGTTGACCAGCACGTCGAGCCGGCCCCAGACCCCCACCGCCCCCTGTACGAAGCGCTCTCGGTCGCCCTCGTCAGCGATATCGGCCTGTAAGGCAAAAGCCCCCCAGCTTTGGGCCAACTCCTGAATCTCGGGCCGCAGGTCGCACACCGCCAACCGTGCCCCTTCCTGGGCGAACAGCTCGGCGATGGCCCGCCCGATACCCCGGGCGGCCCCGGTTACCAAGACGACTTTACCTTGAAACATAGGACCCAGTGTATACCTGGCGCAACCGCCGGTTAACCGGCTTCCACCTCGTCGGCGGTAAGGGCCTCGGCCCAGCGCTCGAGGTGGGCGGCGTCCCCTACCGTGATGGCATAGCCCTCCTCGAGCCCCTCGGGAAAGGCCAGCCGGGTGATCGAGGTGTTTTGGATGCGAAAGCGCCGCCAGGTATCGCCCTCTAGGTTCAGCGCCAGCTTGAGCGCCGCCCGGATCACCCCGCCGTGGGTCACGATCAAGAGCCGGCTCGAGGGCAGCTCGCGCAAAAAGGCTTCGACCCGGCGGCTCACCTCGGCCATGCTCTCGCCCTGGGGCCGGGGGGTGTTCCAAGGGTCGGCCCGCACCGCCCGCACATAGTCGGGAAAGCGGGCTTCGATTTCGCTTTGCAACAGCCCTTGCAAGACTCCAGAGTTGATCTCCCGGATGCGGGGGTCCAGGTAGATGGGCATCTCCAGAGCCTGGGCGATGGGCCGGGCAGTCTCCTGGGCCCGTTCCAAGTCGGAGCTGTAGAGTTTGTCAAAGGTTACCCCGCTGGCCCGCAGCCGCTCGGCCAAGCGAAAGGTCTGGCCTACCCCCCGGGGCGAGAGCGGGACGTTGAGCTGCCCCTGGTGCCGTCCCTCGGCGTTCCAGGTGGTTTCCCCGTGCCGGACCAACCAGAGTTCCTTCATAACGCGCTAGGCGCGGCTGCGGTCGGGGTTCACAAGACCCTTACCCCAGCCTCCGCGGTGACTCGCCCTACACGATACCCCATGCCCAGCCTTTGCAGAGCTTGCGCCGCGTCGCTCTCCCTCACGACGATCAGGTAGCCCAGCCCCATGTTGAAAACCCGGAACATCTCGGGCAGCTCGACCTGCCCGGCCTGCTGGATCAGACGGAAGATAGGAGGAATCGGCCAGCTCCCCGTGTAGATCTCCGCTCCCAGCCCCTGGGGGAGCACCCGGGGCAGGTTTTCGTATACCCCGCCCCCGGTGATGTGGGCCATGGCCCTTACCTCCAAACCCGAGTCGAGCAGCCTGGAGACGGGCTCGAGGTAGCTCCGGTGGGGCTCGAGCAGGGCCGTGGCCAGGCTCATCCCTCCCAGCTCGGGGCGGGCTTCTTCCAGCTTCCACCCCGCGAAGACCTTGCGGGCCAGCGAGTAGCCGTTGGTGTGCAGCCCCGAGGAGGGAAGGGCCAGGAGGGCGTCGCCGGGCTCTACCCTCGAGCCGTCTACGATCCCGGACCGCTCCACCACCCCCACGATGGTACCTACCAGGTCTAAGCCGCCCGAGCGGTAAACGCCCGGCATCTCGGCGGTCTCGCCACCCAGCAAGGGAATCCCGGCGGCTTGGCAGGCCTGGGCCAACGATCCCAGAACCACTTCCAAAACTCCGGGCTCGAGCCGGGCGCTGGCTATGTAATCGAGAAAGAACAAGGGCCTGGCCCCCTGCACCAACAGGTCGTTGATGCAGTGGTGGACGATGTCGAAGCCCAGACCTTCCCAGCGCCCGGTCTGGGCGGCGAGCAAGGTCTTGGTGCCCACCCCGTCGGTGCTGGCCACCAGCACAGGCTGCTCCAGGCTTTTGAGCCTGGAGACCTCTAGCATCCCCCCAAAGGCCCCCAGCCCCCACAGCACCTCTGGCGTATAGGTGGCTTTGATCTTGGCCGAAGCCGCTTTGATGGCCCCGGCTTTGCGCTCGATGTCGACGCCGGCGTCTTCGTACCTCACGCGAGCGTCACCCCAATCGCCTCGGCCAGCAGTCGCCGCACCAGATCCGGTTTGGCGGTGCCTTTGGACTCCCGCATCACCTGGCCCAGGAGGGCGTTGATGGCCTGGAGCTTGCCCCCCCGGATCTCCTCCACCACCTGCGGGTTGGCCGCCACTACCTTTTGCACCAAGGCCTGAATGGCCCCGGCGTCGGCCAGCACCCGCAGACCGCGCTCCTCTACCAACCTCTCCGGGTCGGCCCCCTCCATCACCTCGCCCAGCAGGTTCTTGGCTACCCGGCTGGTGATCTCCCCCCGTTCCTGCAGGCCGGCGAGCTTGGCCAGGTTCTCCGGGGTGAGCCGGGTGTCCTCCACCTCGAGCCCTCGCTCGTTGAGGTAGCCTGCGACATCGGCGTTGAGCCAGTTGGCCAGGGATTGCGGATTGCCCTCATAGCGCTGGAGGGCCCGATCGAAAAAGCGAGAAAGCGAAGGGCTGTAAGCCAGAATCTCCGCGTCGTACGGGCGGATGCCCGAGGCCAAATAGCGCGCATACTTTTGCGCGGGAAGCTCGGGCATGGCGGCTTTGATACGCTCGAGCCAGGCTTGGTCGATGTGCAAAGGCGGCAAGTCCGGCTCGGGGAAGTAGCGGTAGTCCGACTCCCGCTCCTTCGTCCGCATCAGATAGGTTTTCCCCGCCGCCTCGTCCCAGCCCAAGGTGGCCGGCTCCACCCGGCGGCCCTGGCGCAGGAGTTCGGTCTGGCGCCTGATTTCAAACTCGAGGGCTCGAGCCACGCTCCGGAAGGAGTTCAGGTTCTTGATCTCGACCTTGGTGCCCAGCCCCTCCCCGACCCGCCGCACCGAGACGTTCACGTCGGCCCGCATCTTGCCCTCCTCGGGGTTGGCGTCAGAGATGCCCAAAGTCTGGGCGATGCTGCGGATGTGCGAGAGAAAGAGCCGCGCTTGCTCAGGGCTGCGGATGTCGGGCTCGGTCACCATCTCGATGAGGGGGGCCCCGGCCCGGTTGAGGTCGATCAGGCTATACGCGGCCCCTTCGGGGTGCAGGCTTTTCCCTGCGTCTTCCTCCAGGTGTACCCGCTTGATCCCGATGCGCTCTCCCGCGACCTCCAGATAACCGTTTTTCCCGATGGGGCGGTCGTACTGGCTGATCTGGTAGTTTTTGGGCATATCGGGGTAAAAGTAGCTTTTGCGGTGGAACTGAGTCCACCGAGCTATCTCGCACCCCAGCGCCAGCGCGAACATGATCCCGTAGTCCACCGCCTTGGCGTTCACCCGGGGCAGGACTCCCGGCAGCCCCAGATCGATGGGGTGGACGTGGGTGTTGGGGCCCTCCCCGAAATACTCAGCCGGGGTGGGGGAAAACATCTTGGTCTGAGTCTTGAGGTGAAGGTGCACCTCTAAACCCACGACGGCTTCGAAACCCGACATACGGGTTTATTCTAAGGCCAAATGCCTGCGCAAGGCTCGAGTAAAAGGGGAACGCGCGCCGGTACGGCGGTCCAACGGTCCGGTGCTGGACGAGTTCCCGGAGTTCTCCCGCGGCGCGCTGGAGGTGCTCAGGCAGCCTCTAGAGGATGGGGTGGTGACGGTCTCGAGGGCCAAGGCCAGCCTGACTTTTCCCGCAAAATTTTTGCTGGTGGCGGCGATGAATCCTTGCCCCTGCGGCTGGTTCGGCGACCCGGAAAGGCCCTGTAGCTGCACCCCCACCCAGCGCCTGCGCTACGTGAACCGCATCTCGGGCCCCCTGCTCGACCGCTTCGACCTGGTGGTGGAAGTCCCAAGGCTCACCCCCGCCGAACTCGCCCGCGCCCCCGAGGGGGAGTCCACCGCAGCGGTGCGAGAACGGGTGCTTGCGGCTCGAGAGAGGATGAAGGCCCGCCAAGGCCAACTGAACAGCGAACTCTTCGGTAGAGCGCTGCGCCAACACACCGCGCTGTCCCCCGCCTCCGAGGCTCTCTTGCAAGCGGCCACCAAACGCTTAGTCCTCACCGCCCGCTCCTACGACCGCATCCTGCGGGTGGCCCGCACCATCGCCGACCTCTCGAGCTCAGAACACATTCAGGAGGCCCACCTGGCCGAGGCCATCACCTACCGCAGGAGCCTGGGGTGAGGGCACAATGGGGCCGATCTGTTCTTCTGATTTACTGTCATACTGAATGTATGAAAGTCATCACTCAAGTCTCTCCTAGGGGGCAGATCACCCTGCCCGCTTCGGTACGCAAGGCCCTGGGCCTCAAAGCCGGGGATGCCCTGCTGCTGCGGGTGGAGGAGGGCCGGATAGTGCTGGAGCCAGCCCGGGTGCTTCCCATGGAGGCCTACACCGAGGAGCGCATCCAGGAGTTCACCCAGGCCGCTGAGGCGAGCGAGGAGGAACTGACCGCCTTCCGCAAAGCCTGGGGGTTGTAGTGCGGGTGTTCCTGGACGCCAACGTGCTCTTCTCGGCAGCGCTGGGGGGCGAGGTGTTCCGGTTGATCTGGCTCTTGGCCGAGCGGGGGCGGCTCGAGCTATGTACCAGCTTGCGCTGCTGGCTGGAGGCGGAGTTCAACCTCGAGCGCAAACGCCCCCGGGCTGCACCCCGGCTCCCCTTGCTGATGCAGCGGGTACAGCTTGTGGCAGAGCCGGAGGGAAGCGGCCCGCCCTGCGATGAGCCCCTGAAAACCCTGTTCAAGTCGCTGCCCGATAAAGACCGCCCGGTACTGCAAGCTGCCCTCCAGGCACAAGCCCAAATCCTGCTCACCGGCGACCTCAAGCACTTTGGCCCCCTGATGCAGCGGGAAGACCTCCCCCTGCGGGTGCTGAGCCCTGGGGATTTCATTCGTCGGGTAAGGCCCGGCTCATAATACCGATTCTGACAATCCAGTCAGGCTATACTCCCTCCATGGACGCCCTGGCCCTCTACCGGCAGGGCCGCTACGCCGAGGCCCTCCTGCTGGCCCACCCCGAGGGCCTACCGGGGGAGACCCTGGCCCGAGAACTCTAAGCCGCCCGGCCATCCTCGCGTGGGTGCGCCGGCTCAGCGCCCAGTACGGCTTCTTTGGTGCATTTGCCTTCCAGCACTGCGTATTGCAGGTGGTTGTCGGGAGTTGATTGGCCCTGCGCCTCCAAAGTATCGGGGAACCTCGCGTTGGTGCGACGGCCCCTTGAGTGTCCAGCTATAGCCTATCGGTAAAGACAAACCAAACCCACTCTCGTCCAGATACTTCAGGATGACCCGACCCGCGAGCGCCCCCTTTTGAGCGTTTCGAGCGCCGCTTCGGCCTGTTGCCGTAGCTGGGGGTCGGGCGGACCGGCCACGATGTAGCGATCCCGCTTCCAGGCGTAACCCAGTTGCCTGAGGTTGCGTCGTACGCTCTGTAGGCCCAACTCCAGGACAATGGCTTCGGTCAACTGCCGCGCATTCCAGCAGCGGTCTTCCGCTAGCTTGTCCTGCATAAACTGCAGCGCCTCTGCGTGAAGTTTGCGCCGATTGCCTTTCTGGGGGCGATCCGGCAGTCCCTCGAACTTTCGGCTGGTCCAGGCCTTCAGGGCTGCACCCACCGTCCGCACGTGGCCTCCGACATATGCAGCAATACGGCTCATCTCCCAACGCTGGTGCGACAGGCGAACCATCTGACTGCGCAGCCTGACCTTCTTGTTCATGTGCGGGCTCTGCTCGATGGCCCTCAGCCGCTCATCCTCTTCGCTGCTCAACTCAATGTACCGAAAGTTTCCCACAGTAAAAGTCTATCGTGAGTGTACTTAAAACTGGCCCGGTCCACCCATTCATACAGAACGGGATACGCCCGTGCAACCTGAGTGGTACGTCCTACGTCGTACGTCATACGTCATACGTCATACGAAGGGGATCGGTTCCCTAGGTGTACGGGCGTGGCCCGTCCCGACAGGGAATCTACCTCTAGGTGTACGGCGGTACGCCGTCCCGACAGGGGATCGTCCCCTGGGTGTACCGGCTCTGCCGGTCCCGATAGGGGATCGTCTCCCGCGTTTAGCGTAAGACGTACAGCGTACGACGTAAGTCGCGTTTTGCGTACGACGTATACCATCCCTGCTCGGGAAGGGGGGTATTTAGCTTCCCTGGCCCTCGGCCTGGAGGGCATTACCCGTCTTCAAAGCCGCCCAGCCTCGATGATGCTGGAGAGGAATTCCTTGGTACGCTCCTTTTGTGGGTTGCCAAAGATTTGCTCAGGCGGCCCTTCTTCGTGCACCACCCCCTGGTGCAAAAAGCACACCTTGCGGGCAACCTCCTTGGCAAAGCCCATCTCGTGGGTCGCCAGGATCATGGTCATGCCCTCGGCGGCCAACTGGCGCAGCAGGTTCAACACCTCCGAGACCAGCTCGGGGTCCAAGGCTGAGGTGATCTCGTCCAGGAGCAGTAGCTTGGGTTCCATCGCCAAAGCCCGCACGATGGCCACCCGCTGTTGTTGCCCACCGGAGAGGCGGTCGGGGTATTCGCCGGCCTTGTGCTCGAGCCCGATCCGCCGTAAAAGCCCCATCGCCCTCTCCTCGGCTTCGGCCCTAGGGATTTTGAGCACCTGCACCGGGGCCAGGGTCACGTTTTGCAGCACGGTCATGTGGGGAAAGAGGTTGAAGCTCTGGAAGACAATCCCCACCTCGCGCCGCAGCCGATCCAGGTCCACGCCGGGACCGGTGATACGATCCCCCTCCAGGCGGATCTCCCCCGCGCTGATGGCCTCGAGGCCGTTCACACAGCGCAGCAGGGTAGACTTGCCGCATCCCGACGGCCCGATCAGGCAGACCACCTGGTGCTCTTCTACGTCCAGGTTGATCCCCCGGAGCACCTCCACGTTGCCGTAGTGCTTGTGTACGTTGCGTATCTCGAGGAAGCTCATGGTGTCTAAGCCCGGGTGCGCCGCTTCTCCTGCTCGAGGAGCCGGTCTACAAAGCGTGTTTGGGGAATGGTGATCAGCATGAACAAAATCGCCACGGTGGTCACCGCCGAGAGGTTGAAGCGGTTGGAGGCAATGATCTTGGCCTGGTTGAACCCATCGATCACCCCCACCACATTCACCAGCGCGGTGTCTTTTTGCAGGGCGATAAAGTCGTTCAGCAGGGGCGGTATGATGCGCCGCACCGCCTGAGGGATGATTACAAAGCGCAGGGTCTGGCTGAAGGAAAGGCCCAACGAGCGGGCCGCGGCCCACTGGCTGGGGTGGATGCTGTCGGGCCCGGCGCGGTACACCTCGGCCACATAGGCCCCGTAGCTCACCGTAAGGGCCAGAATAGCCAGCCATTCCGGCGGCCAATCCCGCACTAGGGGCACATTGGCCAGCGGCAGGCCCAAGGCGATGAGGTAGATGCTGATGATGGTGGGCAGTCCCCGGAAGGCGTCGGTGTAGAGGGTAGCCAAAAAGCGGATCGGGGATCCGGCCCGCCCTGGGACCATGCGGGCTACCGCGATCACCAGCCCCCAGATCAAGATGAACACCTCGGCCACGCAAAACATCCAGACGTTTTTCCAGAAAGCTTGCAGCACCAGGCTGAAGGAGTCCTGGATCAGCGAGAGTTTGAAAAAGGTAGCCCCTACCGCTCCGTCGTTGGCCAGCAAAAACTGGATCGCCACGAACACCAGCGCGGCCGCTACGGCATAACCGATGGCATACCAGGCCCATTCGCGGGCCGCGGCGGCCTTGACCCGGGCTTCGATGAGTTCATGACGCCCGAGGGCGGCTCGAGCCTGGCTTGCGTCGCGCAACCCCCAGCCTACCGGGAAAAGCAGCAGCAGGGGTAGCAAAGCAGCCAGGGCCAGCAAGGCCATCACCCAGGGGTGCTCGAGCTTGTTTTGCACGAGCACCTTGTGTAACTTCTCCAAAGTAGCCCAGGCTCCAGCGATGACCAAAACGCTCACCACCAGGGACGCCAAGGCCAGGGGAGTGGCGTCTTTAGGAATCGAAGGGGCGCGGTTGCGCCCCTGCTTGTTGATTGTGTTCACGGTAGGGGCCTAGGGCTTGAGGTAGGGAATCGCGGTGGGGTCGCCACCGAACTCCTTGGCCAGATAGGTCTGGGTGAGTTTCTTGATGGTTCCGTCCGCATTGAGGGCCTGGATGATGCGGTCGAAGGTGGCCCGATTAGGCGAGCCCTTGGGGTAGATGGCCCCGTAGCTCTCGCCGGTCTTGTACTGCCCCACCACCTCCAAAGCCCCGTTGGATTTCGCCGCCTGCACCAGCACGATGGCGGTATCGAGCATCACCACATCCACCTGGCGGGCCTGCAGCGCGGTGAACATGTTAGGGGTATCGGGGAAGACCCGAACGTTGGCGGAGGGAACTTTGAGCACGTTCTTGACAAAATCCACCGCGGTGGTCCCCTGCTGCACCCCGATCTTCAGGTTTTTGATGTTGCTCGAGTTCACCTTGGTGCCCTTGCGCACCAGCAACCCCTGGTCGGAGGAGAAGTAGGGGGGCGAGAAGTCCACCACCTTTTTGCGCTCCTCGGTGATGGTGACCTGCGAGAGGGCAATGTCGAAGGCTTTGGTCTGCCCCGCGACCAAAGCGTCAAAGGAGACGTTTTGCACTACTACCTTATCGAGCCCTGCGCGATAGGCGATGTTGGCCGCCAGGCAGTATTCGAAGCCAGACTTGATGGTCTGGGGAGTGTCGCCGTTCCACCAGCCGGGGGCGGGCAGGTTGGTCTGCACGGTGAGCTGGCCCGGTACCGCGGGTTTGATGGAAAACTCGCCCTTTTTGCCGGTAAGCTCGCAATCGCCGATCTTCTGGGCCAAAGAGAGGGAAGCTACGGCCAGCGCCAGCAGGACGACCCACTTCTTGCTCATCAAAACCTCCAGTAAACCTGAATTACGTGGCTAACCATACTGAAAGGGTAGCCAGGTGTCAATCCAGGCCGGGGCCAGGGTACGGGAGGCGGATGAGTGCGAGATTAACTGCTCGGCCAGAGGAGTGCCCCACGGAGAAATGCCCGATTTGGGCGGATCTAAGGGGCGAGGGCCTGGGCTAGCAGGCGGTGGAAGTGGTGGACCCCCTGTTCCCGGGCCACGCTAAAGCGCCCGCGGTCGTAAAAGCGCGACTTAACTCCCTTTTGCACGGCTTCTACCACCACCTCATCCTCGCGCTCTACCCGGTCTAGCGCCGCCCCCGCCCCGGAGTCCAGCAGGTCGGGCCTCCACACGTAGGGCAAGAACGAGACTTTGGTGAGTTCCGGCCCCAAAGGCCGCACCACGTTCACCGAAAGGCCCCAGGGGTAGAAGTTCAGCATCAGGTTGGGAAAGACCCAGTAGTAGTAGGCCCCGATGCGCTGGCCATAGTCGGGGGAGTCT
Source organism: Meiothermus sp. Pnk-1 (assembly GCF_003226535.1). NCBI lineage: Bacteria > Thermotogati > Deinococcota > Deinococci > Thermales > Thermaceae > Meiothermus > Meiothermus sp. Pnk-1. The sequence continues at coordinate 124,234 of NZ_QKOB01000002.1, forward strand.
TTGGGAAGCTCGAAGGCCGTCTCGCCCGAGGCCGCTACGCCTAGCTGTAGGTTGCACCAGCCGTAGACCTCGGTGGTGTAGCTGCCGTAGTCGATCGCCGCGTTCAGCGAGGCGTGGATGAAGGGGATGTGGAAGCCCTCGAGGTAGTTGTCGCAGTACAGGGCCCAGTTAGCCCGCACCAAATAGTCACGGGCCCGCGCGGGTTCGAAGTAAAACTGCTGCAGCGGCAGCCAGCCCAGGCGCTCCTCTATGGGCTTCAAGACCTCCTCCAGCGGCACCGCCGGGTCTAGGCTGGCAAAGAGAAACTTACCCCGCCACAGCCCGAAGGGAACTTTGGGCAGATGGTCTTTCTCGCTGGGGAAATCCTTCACCCCCTCGAACTCCGGCATGGCCTGGAAACAGCCGTCCAGGCCGAAGCGCCGCCCGTGGTAGCGGCAGCGCAGGTAGCGGGCGTTGTCCCCGGTCTCAGCCACCAGCATCCCCCGGTGGGTGCAGACGTTGGAGAGGAGGTGGAGCCGGTCGTCGTGGTCGCGGGTGATCACCAGCGGCTCGTCGAGGAAGCCCTCCAGCAGGGTAAAGGGCTTGACCGTGCCAGGCGCTTTGAGGTCGTCGGTGTCGCCCACCCACTGCCAGGTGCGGGCGAACACCCGCTCCTTGGCCCGTTCGAAGATCTCAGGGTCTTTGTAAAACGCCGCGGGCAGGGTAGAGGCTTGGGAGATATCCGGGTGGACATACAGCTCGGGCATGGGCATCCTTTCTTGTGCGGATGGATTGGCTTTGGGTCTGGATCGGCCATCAACCGCGGGTCCGCGCTACTTCCCCGCCGCGACGATGGCTCGAGCAAAGCACAGCCGTTTCGCCTCGAGGTCAATCCAGGAGCTGCCCATAGGGTAGAGGAATCATAGCAAAATTCCCCTTGAGGTGTCTTCCAGAGGAGATTGAGCGCCCTCGGCGCTGCTGGGCCGAGGTCTCGCTAATCGCCCCTGAGCCGGTAGCCCTGGCCCCACACCGTCTCAAGCCGATCCGACTCGGTGAGGAGCTTTTTGCGCAGCCGGCCAATGTAGATGTCCACCACCCGCTCGGTACCCTCGTACTCGGCGCCCCAGTGCCGCACCAGCAGTTCCTCGCGGCTGAAGATGCGCCCGGGGGCCTGGGCCAGGGTCATCAGCAGGTCGAACTCCAAAGGCGTGAGGTGCAACGTGTCGTTGTCGAGCCAGGCTTCGCGGCTGCCGGGGGAGAGCTTGAGCGAGCCCATCACGATGAGCCCCAGCCGGCCCGAACGGCGCAAGAGGGCCTTCACCCGGGCGGCCAGCTCGCGCACGCTAAAGGGTTTGGTGAGGTAGTCGTCGGCCCCGCTCTCGAGGCCCCGCACCCGGTTGGTCTCGTCGGCATGGCCGGTGAGCATCAGCACCGGCAACTGGCCGAAATTCTGGCGAATGCCCTCGAGGACTTCCCAGCCGGATTGTCGCGGCAGGCCCACATCGAGTACCACCAGATCCGCTTCCGGTACGAAGTCCATGGCCTCGACGCCGTCACGGGCCTCCAGTACGGTAAGCCCTGCCGATTTCAGGGTAGAGGCGACCAACATACGAATGCCCGGATCGTCTTCTACGACCAGTACTTTGGCTGGCATCGCGTCTTCCCCCCACCAAGGATAACCCATCGTTCTAAAGGATCTTGACCCTGTAACAGACCTCACCACTGCCTCCTGCGCTCACACTCCCGACGCGGACCACGACCAAACCGCTGGAGACTTCACCGGCATCGGCATCGGCACCGTCTGTCAGAATTGTACCGTTCAGGCGCAGGCTTCCGGTGACATATGCACTGAAAAAGGGAATGGGGTCGGTGATGACCACCTGGGTCACGGTCTGGGTGCCTTGGTTGCGGTAGGCGATGCAGTACTCGAGCACCTCTCCGGGCTTGGCGAGGGCGCTGGTGGAGAAGCTGCCGCTACAGGTGCCGTTGGGGTTGGTGAGCGCCCCGCAGTTGCGCACCTGCTTGCTCAGGGTGAGTTCGCCGGGGGCTTGCACGGTGGTGGTGTCGGTGAGGGTGCGGGGGTCGCTGACGCTGGGGTTGCCCGCCCAGACCAGGCTCGAGCCGAGCTGGGCTATATCCACGCTGCCTACAGGCTTTCCGGCGGGGATGATCCCCCGCAGCTCGAGGGCACAGGCCCGCAGGCTGCCGTCGGCCTCACGGGGCCAGCTGCTGCCTACGCTAAAGCTAAGGGGAAGGTTCTGGAAATCCTCGCCGGGGTCGAAGCTGCCGTTGCAGTTGGCGTCCAGACGGGCCTGGTAGGTAAAGCTCCCGCCGCTTTGGCTAAGGGTGACGCTTCCCAGGGTGCCGGGGCGATAGAGGTGGCTATAGGTGATGGTGCCGGGGCTGGGGGCCTGGCCGGCGCTGTTGGGGTAGAGGCGGCTCTCGCGCACCAGGCCGAAGTTGTACCCGGCGTAGCTCTGGCCGTTCGCGAAGGTGAGGGTGCGCTGGCGGGCAGCGGGGTCGGCGAAGCTCGAGGCCAGGGTGACGCTACCGCCCGCGACATTGCTGCCGGTGGCCGGGTTTTGCGGGTGCGAGAGGGTTAGGTTGCCCGCGCTGAAGAGGCTGGCCGGCAGCCACAGGGTGTAATCGCCAGAGGTATCGGTGAGGGCGGTGCGGGTGTTGGCCCCCTGGGTGGCGCTCACCGTCACCCCCGGCACCCCGCGCTCGCCCCCGTCCTGCAAGGCGTTGTTGGCGGTACCTCCTGCCTCGCCGTCATCGTAGAAAACCCGCCCGCTGACCCGGCTGCCGTTGAAGAGGCCAAAGTCCTGGCCGCCGATGTTCGAGGTGCTTACGCTAAGGCTGCGGCTGCCCGTCATGGGCTCCACGAACAGCCAGCCCGCCGGGGGGGTGGGGGTGGTGGCGCTGGCCGAGTTCGTCACCACCAGGGTGTAACTCCCCGGCACCACCCCGTTGAAGGTAAAGCTTCCCGTACCTGCGCTCACCGCCACACTCTGCACCACGCTCCCCCCCTGCACCAGGTTGACGTAGACCGTGGGGCCGCCGCTCCAGTCCTCGGAGGGCTCGCGCACGGCGTTGGGCTGCTGGTCCTGGTAGATCCGCCCCGAGAGGGTCACCCCCTGAACGGTGAGGGTGGCGCTGGCGGGGTTGGGGCTATTGCCCAGGTCGGTTTGCAGGGCCCCTGCGGGCAAGGTGTTGGTATAGCTACCTGGGCTGTTGCTGGTGACCTGGACGCTTACGGTGCAGGTGCCGCCCGCCGGGATCTGGGCTCCACTACCCAGGCTCACCGAACTGCTCCCGGCCGCTGCCGTTACCGAACCGCCCGGGCAGGTGGTGCTGGCCGCCGGGGAGCTGGCCACCACCAGGCCTGCGGGCAGGTTGTCTATCAGGGCGGAGGTCAGCGTGGCCACAGCGGCGTTGGAGTTGCTCAGGGTGAGGGTCAGGGTGCTGGGGCTCCCCACGGGGATGCTTCCGGGGCTGAAGGCCTTGGCCAGACCCGGCGGGGTGGGCACGCTGGCGCTGGCGCTAGCCGAGGCGGCCTGGCTGAAGGCGGTGCCCAGGGTCTGGCTGTTGTAGTCCACCCGGGCGGTGTTGGTGAGGGTCTGGCCGGCGGCGCTGGGCAGGACCTGCACCCGGAAGCGCACCGTGGCCCCCTGGGTGGGCAGGATGAGGCCGCCCTGGGTGGCGTTTGCCCCGGTGCCGAGCCGGAAGCGGACGCAAGGGGGGCTTCCGGGAAGCTCGCTGCAAGCGGAGCTGTACTCGGCGATGTCGTCGCCTGCGGCGTCGGTGAAGGTGCCGGTGGGGGCGCCGGCGGCGTTTTGCACTACCCGGAGGCTACCCGGCACGTACTGGGTCCCGGAGGGGATGGGGTCCCGCAGCACCACGTTGGTGGCCCCGTCCCCCCCGGTGTTGGTGAAGCCCACGGTGTACTCCAAAACGTCCCCCACCACCACGTTCCCGCCGTTCAGGTCCTGCACCGTCTTGGTGAAGGAGGTGGTGAGGTCGGGGGCGTAGAGGTCTATGGCGAAGGTGAAGACGCCGGGGTAGTACCAATCGCCCCCGGTTTGGAAGGCGAAAGTGGCCGAGGTGGCCCCGTTGGGCAGGCCGCTCACCTGCAGGCGGTCTATGTCAAAGCCGAGCTGGTTGATGTAATTGGGGGTCTTGCCGGAGACGTAAGCGCCCAGATCGCTGATGGTGGAGTTGAAGAAATTGTCGGCTGGGTTGACCGCGTTGGAGAGGGTAGCGCTGAAGCTGCCGCTGTTTAGCGTCACGCTATCGCCCTTGGTGCCCAGGTCGCCCTCGTAGGCCACCATGCCCAGCCGGGCGTTCACCGGGCCGCTCAAAGGCGTGATGAAGCCGCTGACCGTTATGGAGACGCTGGGGTTTGAACTGGTCACCGCGGCGAAGCCATCGTAGACCCTGAGGTGGCGCAGGGGCTCGCCGGAGCGCTGGTAGACCACCACCAAGCTCCAGCCAGCGTAGGGGCTGGGGGCGGTGCCGCTGGTGTACTGGGTGGCCTGCACGTTGGCCACCCAGTAGGTGCCGCTGCCTCCGGCCTGCACCAGGGAGGTGACCTCCGCAAACCGCTGGTAGCGGATGTAGCCTGGATCTGAGTTCGCGTAGTCGGTCTGGGTAGCGGTCAGGGTCTGGTAGCCGCTCATGGCAGGCGTGCGGAAGCCCACCTGCGCGGGGCTGGGGGGGGCGCTGCCCTGGTACTCGGCTCCCCAGTAGAGCCCCGCCCAGAGCACCGTGGCCCCGGCGGGCAGGCTCAGCGTGGCCGAGGAGGAGTTGAAGGTGGAGGGGTCGGTGTCGGCATCCACGTAGACCATGGTGAAGTCGTTGTTGTTGAGGGGGGAGCCGGTACCGTTCCGGGCGTTCGCACACTGGCCGGCATTGCTGGCCCCGCTGGCCGTGGAGCAAGTCATCAGGGTGTTGCCGATCAGCAGGATGTCGCCCTGGGTATTGGTGTTATAGCGGGAGGTGAAGTTGCGCACCACCTGGGCCTGGGCCAGGCCCAAGGCGAAAGCGGCCAAAACCAAAAGAAGGCGCTTCATCGGCTACCCCCCAAGACATCCAGGCGCACATAGAACCCTTCCCGCACGGTGAGTCCACCCCCGAAGGTGTATCCTGCCGCCACCCAAAGCTCTTCCAGCAAGCGGTAGCTGCCCTCGAGGCCCCAGGCCCAGGTGGCGGCCCCCAAAGCCGGGGTGAAGGTGCGGTAGAGGGCGCCGCCGATCCCGAAGCTGCGGCCCAGGTAGTAGGTGGCCCCCAGCCCGAGCTGGTAGGTGTTGCCCGCCCCGTCGTCGGGCAGGATGCGGTAGGCCAGGCTGGGACGGAGCTGGAAGGAGGACGCGGGGTAGTAGCTGAGGGCGGCCTCGCCCTCCAGCGTCCGCTCGGTGCCGCTTTGGAGCCGGTGGTAGGTGAGCAGGGTGACGTCGCTGCCGCGCAGGGCGTAGGCCAGGGTGAAGCGGCCTTCCGGGGTGGGCAGCACCTGGTAGGTGGCGTCCAGCGAGAGGGTCTGGCGGGGGTCCAGGCTGCCCGTCGCCCCACCCCGCAGGGTGAGCTTGGCCTGGCCGTTTTGGAAGGCCACTTCGCTTCCCGCGGTGGCGGAAAACTCCCCGCTCTGGTAGCGGGCGGCCAGGCCGAAGGCACTCCCATCGGCCCCGGTGGAGAGGCTGCGCTCGTACCCGGCGTTCAGGTTGAGGCTCCATTTTTCGTCCAAGGGGAGGGGCGCCTCGAGGCCGAAGCGGGCCCGGTTGCCCTCGCCGGAAGCGCCGGGAAGCTGGTAGGAGAGGGCCAGGTTGGCCCCTCCCAACTTCTGCTTGAGCCCTAGCGAGCCCGAGAAGCCCCCGCCCCAGGTGTAGCTCACCCCCGCTTCCGCGTCGAGGTTCGCCCCCAGCGGGTAGCGGGCGTCCAGGCGGCTCACCGCCTGCGCTTCGAGGCGGAAGGGCTGGGTGTGGGTGAGCTGGAGGCTGACCCCCTCCCCCTCGTAGCGGCCCCGCAGGAGCGCTCCCAGGCTCTCGCTCTCCCAGGTGTAGGCCAGACCGGCGCCCACGGTAAAGGCCGGGTTCAGGGGTTGTTCGTAGAGGAGGGCGGTCTGGTTTTGCTGGCTGCCTACGTGCTCGAGGGCGATTTTGCCCCCCGAGCCCAGGGTGGCCGCCACACGGGCGCTGCCCTGTACCCTATCTTCCACGCCGAGGCTGGCCTGACCCTCGAGCCCTCCCTGCCGGAGGCGCCCTTCAAACCCCCAGTGGCTCTTTCCATCGAAGCTGTAGCGGGCCTGCAAGCCATAGCCCTCCGCCTCGTAGCCCACCTGGGCTCCCCACAGGAGCCGCTCGAGCTGGGCCAGCCCCAGGCCGAACCTCCAGCCCCCGCTTTTGTACTCGAGCCCCGCCCCGAAACCGATCCGGTCGCGGGGGGCGTTTTCCGGGGCATAGGTGACGCGCAGGCGCACCGGCTGGAAGTCGGGGGTGGTGGGCCAGAGCGGTTTGGCGAGGGTCAGGGTGCCGCTGGGGTAATCCAGCGTGTAGTCTTTGAGGCGCTCGAGGACGGTTTCCTGCTGGCCCTCCAACAGCACCACCTTTTCGCTTCCCGAAAGCACCGGCTCGCCCAGGGAGTAGATCCGGGTCCCGTCGGGGAGGATCTCCCGGGTCCGGGTCGTGCCGGGCAGCAGCGCGGCGAAGCCCTTCAGGCTGAGGTCGCCCCGGGTTTCCCCGCGCAGGGCGGTGGCCGCGGGCAGATTGCTCACCCCCGGCACGCTCAAGCCGTCGGCGTAGTAGCCGAGGCTGAAATGGGGGTCGTCGTAGCGCAGGGCGATGGGGTCGTCCGAGCGCAGGGCGGGTTTGGCCTCTTGGCCCGAGCCCAGCAGGGGGAAGCGCCCGGTGGGATCCACTTGCCGGTCGAGGCCGCCGTTCAGTTGGGGGTGCCCCTGGTCGAAGCCCAGGGCGGCGTCAAGGGCTCCCTGCAAGCGGCCCTGGCCGAGGGGCAGCTCGAAGTAGCCCCGCGCATGGCCGAAAGCCTCCACGGTCTGCCCTACCCGCAGGCCGATGCTGCCTTGGTACTGGTAGAGCGTGGCCTGGCTACCCGGCACGAAGAACTCGGCGGCGCTTTGCAGGTTGTTGTAGGCCAGCTCGAGCCGCACCTGCCCAGGGGTGCTGAGGGGCTTGAGCCGCAGCACCGCCCGCCCGTCCTTGAGCAACACCTGGTACCCAGCCTCGGCGGGGAAGGCGTCGGGCTCGAGCGGTTCGGCGCCCGCGGCGGCCACCGTGAGCGGGCCGAAGCCCGAGGGCAGGCCCAGCGCGTCCTGGGCCAGCAGCTCGAACTCCAGGGGGGAGCGCCCGTCGGCCAGGAGCTTCAAGGGGCGGACCAAGAGCCGCACCGGAGCCCCGGCTAAGAAGACCTCTACCTGGTCGTGTAGCTCCCCGGCGGATAGCTCGATCCGGTTCAGCCCCGGCTTCAGCGGCAGGCCGTAGAACTCCAGCCGCTGCACGCGGGTGGACTCGTCGTACTGGGCCTTACCGAGCGATTGGGCGGTGGCTGCCTCGCCGTTTACGTATAGTTCCGGGTTTGGCCCCAAGGGCAGCTCGAGGATGACGCGGATGCGCTCCTCCCGGAACACCGTGCCCGGCTGGGGTTCGCGGATGAACCCCTGGCGTTCTCCGGCTTGCCAGGGCCGGGCTTTCTCGGCCTGGGCGAAGGACAGGGTGCCTTTGAGGAAGACTTCGCGCTCGCCGGTGCGCAGGGTCAGGGTGGGTTCTTCGAGCGCGCCCAGCGCGTCGCGGTGGCGCAGCGTATAGCTGAGGGTGCCGCGGGGCTTTACCGGGAGTTCCCAGAATAGCCGCCCCTCGGCGTCCACCTTGGGGTCGGGGAGGGGTAGCCCGTCCAGTCGGCTCGAGCCCGGCTCGTAGGTGGCCCCGCTCGGGGGGCGTTGGGTGATGAGCAACCGCTCGCCCTGGCCCTCTAGGCTAAACGGCAGTTCGATTTGCGATAGGCGGATGGGCTCGAGCCTCGGCTTCACCCGCAGGGAAGCGGTAGCCGGGGAGGCAGCGGGGGTGGTGCCCAGCCAGGCGCTGACTTGGTTCTCGAGGGCACCCAGGAGGTTGGGCCGGGCGGGGAAGGTGAGCTCTCGGGCCTCGCCCGGGGCGAGGGTCAGCTCGAGCGCGCTGGCCTCCAGGCCCAGCCCGGCGACGGGATTCTCGCGCAGGGTGAGGGTGAGGGGGCGGGCCAGCGGGTTGCTCAGGCGGGCTTTGAAGGTGGCCTCACCTCCCGCCACCACCACCCCTGGCTCGGCCACCTGCTCGAGCCCCACCAGACGGCGGCGCAGGGTGTCGGAGGCCGCCTGGTCCCCTCCGTCCGAATGCAAAGTCGCCCGGAACAACCCCACCCCTTCGGGGCCGAAGGCCACCCGCACCCGGTAGGTGTGGGTCTGGGTTTGCCCCGGCTCGAGCCGGCCTTGCCAGCGAGGGTTCTCCAGGGGGATTACGCTTTCCGGCGGGGTGTCGGTGAGGGTGTAGGTGAGGGGGGCCAGCCCCTGGTTCTCGACCTTCAGCGTGACCGTTAGTTCCTCGCCGGGGACCGCCTCGCTGAACTCGAGGCGGCGGGTCAGGGTGGCGCGGGGGCGCAGCACCCGGATTTCCGCCTTCGACTCGGTCCCGTCGGCCAGGCGGGCGGTAGCGCTCAGGGTGTCCGCCGCTTCCGGGGTGACGCGACCTCCAAACTCCAGGCTCCAGCTCTGGCCGGGCCCAAGCCGTATCTCCACGGCTTGGGCCCGCTGCGGGCGTACCTCGAGGCCTGAGGGCGGGGTGAGTTCCACGGCTGTTTCCCCGGCCAAGTCGCCGGCGTTGCGCACCGTGAGGCGGTAGGTGGCCTCCTCCCCCACCGCGGCGGCGGGCTTTAGGGCCTCGAGCTGGAGGGTGAAGGCGGCAGGCTGCCGGACGGTCACCTGGGCCGCCTGCGCCAGCCCCCAGGGGGATAGCCGGGCCTCGGGGGTGAAGATCCCGCGTTCCCTGGCCCGTACCCGCACGGTGAGGGTGGCGCTTTGGTTGGCCGAGAGCGGCGCGGTAAGGCGGGGGGTGGAAAGGGCTTCCAACCCGGCGGGCAAGGCCAGCTCGAGGTCGGCGGGGAGGAAGTCGGGGAAGGCGGTTCGGGCGCTGAGGGTGAAGGCCGCTTCCTCTCCGGATTGCAGGGTGAGCTCGTGGGGCGCGAGGCTCAGGGTCACCTCTGGCCTGACCCGGTAGGTGAGGCTGCGGGCCTCCCCTGGCCGCAGGGTCACTTCCTTTGGCCCCTCGACGCTGGCCCCGCTGACCTCGGGCTTTAGCGGGTAGGTGCCGGGGGCGAGCGCGAGCTTGGCCGAGCCGCCGCCGAGCTGTACGGCCCGTTCGCCTACGCGCAGGTTGAGGTCGTAGGGGACCTCGCCCCCGGGCAGCACCAGCACGGCCTGGATTTCTAGGGTGCCCTTGGCCGGGGTCGGTTCGGGTTTGGCTAGCCCTTGCAGCACAAAGCGCACCGTGCCCCCGGGGAAGCCCACCTGGGCCTTGCCCACCCCCACCACCCGGCCCCCGCTGACCTCCGCGCGGACGAAGCGGTAGCCGTCGGGGAGGGGGCCCAGCGTGACGACCCGCACCGCGTCGCCCTCGAGGGTGTAGGAGGCCTTTAGCGGGTGGCCCGCGGTATCTACCACCTCTACTTGCACCGGGCCGGGATCTCGCACAGCCAACGTGCCGTCGGGGCTGATCTGCACCCACCGGCCAAACTGCAAGCCGATGGTGTTGGAGTACTGCTTAGCCTGAAGGCCGGGGCGAGCCAGGATGGTGTAGCGCCCAGGGCGCTCGATCTGGAAGTAGACCCACTCCCGGTCCCCCGACACCGGCAGCACCGAGAGGCTGCCGTCGGGGTTCTTGAGGCGTAGCTCGAGCTCCTTGGGGCCGTCGCCGTCGTAGATGCCGACCCGTAAGCCCTTCTCGTCGTGCACCTCGAGGGTGTAGACCTCCTGGAAGCCGTGGACTTGCATCCAAACATTGCGGGTTAGGCGGATATCCTCGAGCTTTAGGGTGGGGTTGAGGGCGATGGTGATCGCGCCTGGGTCCTGGGATGCGACCCGCAGCCGGAAGGCGTTTTTGCCGAAGCCCTGAAAGCTCGAGAGAAAGATGTACTCGCCAGGCTCGAGTCTTCCTGAATAGAAACGTTCCCAGCGGTGCGACTCGAGGCCATAAGTTTTTCGGGCCAACACTCGCCCTTGCTGGAAGTAAGCGAAGCTATAGCTGGCCGAGAGCGCTCCCTGACCCTTGTCGTAGCGTTCGTCGCCGAGTTCCTGGGCTCCGCGCATGGCCGAGCGATAGTCTTTGGGGTCGAAGCCGGGCGAGTATAGCCATAACTCGACCTGGGTGGGTTTGCTCACCAGGAGACGAGCCTCATAGCGGTTGATCTCCCAGCCCAGCTGGTCGCCGGGCACGATGCCCACCAGATCCACCGCTTGGCTCGCGGCGGGCACACTTTTTTGTGCGGAGGCTACGCCACCCAACGCCAGAGGCAAGGCGCAGAACGCCAGCAGAAGGGTGTAGAGCGTTTTGCGTTGAGCGCTCAAGGGTACCTCCAACGCGCCTGCGGGTCGGTAAGCGCGCTCTGATCTACGTCGTAGGTCAGAACCTGCTCCCCCTCAAGCCGGGGGAAGTGGAACACCTTCTCCCCGCCGCCGGCCAGCGGATCGGTAACGGTGAGATCCGAAAGCGCTTCGCGGGCCTCGAGCCTAAGCACCACCCGGTAGCCCCGGGGCAGGGGTACGAGGCGTTTTTCGATGCGCAGCGGCCCGAACTCCAGCACCGTGCTGCGGGCTGCGGTGATGGTACCCTGGGGGGCCTCGAGCGGGAAGTCGCTGGTGGTGAGGCCCTGCACGGTAACCCGGTGGCGGTAGCCCTCCCCGCTGGCCTCGGGGTGGGGGAGCAGGGAGAAGGGGGCCGAGGCCGGATCGAGCATCACCGTCCAGACCCCCGGCTCGAGGTCGCGGAAGGCGTAGCGCCCCTCGGCGTCGGTGAGCCCCTGCCAGCCGTTGCCCAGGATCACCCGGGCGCCGGGGAGGGGCAGGTCGAGCCCTGGGGTGTACCGTCCATCGCGATTCACGTCCAAAAACACCCGCCCGACCAGGGTGCCCCGGGGGGCAAAGGTACCTGGCTCGAGCTGCACCCGGGCCTGGCTCCTGGCGCTGGCCAGCGCGGTCCCTGCGCCGGTGGTGCCGAAGGCTTGGGCGGTGTTTAGCAACTCCTGGGGGGCTCCGGGGAGCACCCGGAGCTGGTAGCTCAGGCAGCGGCGTTCCTTAGCCCTCAGGGCGATTCCCTGCCATACCAGGTGGCCCTCTTGCCCGGTCGGCTCGAGGCCCTCCCCGCTGCCTGCGCAACCCCCCCCGGCGGGGTAGAGCCGAGCCGAGCCGGCCACGTACTGGGTTCCCTGGGGTGGGGTGTCCACCAACCGCACCTCCAGGTCCGCCGTGCTGGGGTTGGCCACCTCGAGGCGGTAGGTGAGCCGGTCGCCGTAGCTGGCCTTGGAGCGGTCCACCGATTTTTGCAGCAGCAAGCCCGCGCTCAAGACCCGGTTTTGTACGAGGTTGGAGCGGAGCGGGTCGGGGGTCAGGGTGGAGGTCAGGCTGAAGCGGTTGAGGATTAGGGTGTCGTCGGGGGTTCCTGGGCGCACCCGGGCCTGGAGGGTGAGGGTGCGGGTGAGGCCGGAGGGCAGATCTCCCAGCTCCCAGACCACCTGCCGGGTGGCGGGGTCAAAAGCGCCGCCATCCGAGGCCGAGGCGAACTCCAGCGCCGGGTCCAGGGGATCCACCACCCGTACCCCGCCCAGGTCTGTCAAGGTGTTCTCGATGCGCAGGGTGTAGGTCAGAAGGGTTCCCTCCGCCACCGTCCCGGTAGGGCTCACGCGCTTGCCCAGGAGCAGCCCGGCGGGATCGAGCACCGCGAGCACCTGGTCCTGGGTACGGTTGGCCTTGCCGGTGGTCACGGAGACGGCGGACAACTCCACGGTGAACCCCGCGAGCACCGCGTCCACCCGCAAGCAGTAGCGGAAGTCCCGACGAGTCCCGGCCGCCAGGGGCAGCGGGTCGGGCAAGGGCGAGCCATCCAGGCTCTGGAAGCTCCCCGTGGCCCTGCCGGGAAGCCCGGAGGCTTGCAGGGTGTAGGAGTCATCGGCCGTCCCGGCGTTCTCCAGGGTATGGGTGAAGCAGTAAGGCTGCCCGGCGATCAGGCCAACCGCTTGCTGCTGGTCGTTGAGGCTGCCCTCGCCGCCGGGAAGGGCCCGGGGGTTGCCATAGGGGCCTAGGTAGTGCGCGTAGCTGCCCAACAGCTCGAGCGCGGCCTCACCCCGCGAAGGCCCCCCCTCGCCGCTGGCTTCGGCCCGGTTGGTGCGTACCCCCGGGGTAGCCGAGACCGCCCGTACCCGGAAGGAGAGCCGGGCTTCTTCCCCGCCCTCGAGCTTGGGCAGCACCAGCCGCACCCCGCGCACGCTGGCCGGTTCGCTGGCCGTCCAGGTAGTGCCGTCGGCGGTGTACTCGAGCTGTCCCTTGGCCGCCTGGGCGGAACCGGCCACGTACTCCAGCCCGTTCATCTCGGGGGTATCCAGCCGGTCGGTGAGCACCACCGGACCCGCTGCGACCTGGTTGCCGGCGTTGCGCAGCACCAGGTCGAAGGTGGCTTCCTCGCCGGACGAAATTCGGCTTGGGCTCACCGCCTTGCTGAGCTGCAAAGCCGGGCCGCTCCCCACCTGGATATAGGCGTAGTTGTCGCTGTCCTGGGCGCTGCCGCAGGTGGCGATGGGCGAGAGGAATAGATCCCCGCTGGCCGGACTGGGCAGCACCACCTCGAGCACCAGCCAGACCTCCTGGCCCGGCGCGAGCGAGAGGCTATTCACCACAGGCTCGCCGGGGTCGCGCTGGGCGTTTTGGTTGGCATCCAGGTAAAAGCGCACCGCGCTGGGGGAGAAAGTTGAAGCTGCGGCTTGGGCCCAGGAGAGGGAAAAATCAAAGGAGGCGTTTCCAGCGTTTCGTAACCGGTAGGGAAGGTACGCCGTACCCCCGGCGGAGGCCACCACGCGCAAGGCAGGGCTGGCCGGGGTGCCATTGGGGGAGACCACCGGCACGCAAATCGCCTGCACGAGGGTCTCTACCGGGTTAGAAAGATAAACCTGACCCTCCACCGTGGCCACCGCCTGGTTGCGGATCACCGTGCCCGCCGGAGTGGCCCAGGCTAGGCCGGCCAGGGCGAGGAGGAGGGTCGAAAAAAAGCGCATTCTCTTTTGGCTAGGGGTATCCCTGCCCCGGGCAACCGACCGGGGCAGGGCCAAAGGGCTTACTGTACCTGCACCCGCAGGGTCAGGGTGATCTTGGCGGCGGGGGGCATGGTGTCGGCTGCGGTAATGTTGTTATCGCCGTTGGTATCCACCGCCACGTAGACGCTACCGCCCGCGGGCACGCTGGAGGGAGCCGTGGTGGACCAGGTGGTGCCGTTGGTGGAGTAGAGCACCGTGCCGGAGATGGTGGTGGTCGCGCTCACCGAGACAAAGGTGGTGTAGGCGGGAATGGGGTCGGAGACCACCACCTTGGTCAGGTTGGCGGTGCCGATGTTCTCGGCCACCACGGTGTAGACGATCTGGTCGCCGGGGTAGGCCTGGGCGCCGCTACTCGAGCGCACGGTGGAGCTCGAGCCCACGTAGCTCACCGCGCTCTTGTTGAGGCGCAGGTCGCCGCCCACGACGGTGGTGGTGTCGGTGACGCTGGCCGTAGCCGTGCCGCTGGCGTAGGTGGCGGTGGCGGTGAGGTTGGCGGCCTCGCTGCGGCCCACGGGCTCGCCCGCCGGGACGATCACCCGCACCTGCAGGTTGGCGCTGGCCCCGATGGGGAGGGAGAGCCCGCTCACGCTCGAGGTCCAGGTGCTACCGCCGTCGGTGGAGAACTGGTAGGTCCAGCCGTAGGCGCTGGTGTAGGCCGGGATGCTCACCGTGGCCGGTTGGTTGCCGTTGTTGGTGAGGGTGTGGGTGTAGACGATGGTGCCGGGGCTGGTCACGGTGCCGGAGCGGTTGGGGGTGAAGGAGAAGGCCCGCACCGCGTTCACGTCCACCGCGCCCAGGAGGGTATCGGAGACGCTGCCCAAGGTGGTGCTGGTGACGGTGAGCTGCACGTTGTCGCTGGTCCCGGGGGTTACGTCCACCGGGGTGGCGTTCGCGGGAACGGTCACCACGGCGATGAAGCACTTGGTCTGGCCGGCGTTGATCAGCCCGGTGCTGCTGACAGGGGCCGGCTGGGGGGTGTCCATGTTGCCGTCGCAGTTGGCGTCGGGGTAGAAGCTGACCGTCCAGCCCGTAGGCAGGGTGCTGGCGAGGTTGTAGGTGTCGGGGTTGACGCCGGTGTTTTTCACCTCGAAGGGGAAGAGGGCGCTGCCGCCGGGGTTCACCGCCGGGTTGTAGCCGGGGCGGGTGTTGTTGGCCGGGTTAGCCGGTTCGCCACCCGCGGCCCCGTCGGTGTTGTGGGCGGCATCCACGCCGTAGCCGGAGACCACCTGGCTTACGGTATCGGTGGTGGTGTCCGACTTGGAGGCATCGCCCGTGCTGGTGGCCTTCACCGTGATGGGGGTCGCGCTGGCGTTGGTGTAGCTGGCGGGGATGTTGCACTGCAGGGCGAAGCTGTAGTCGGCCCCGGCGGCCACCGGGCCCACCGGGCCGGAGATGGGCGTGCTGAGGTCGTCGGCCACCAGCTGGCAGCTCCAGCTTGCGGGCTGGCCGGTGTAGGAAAGGTTGAAGCTGTCGCCGGTGTTTCCGGTGTTGCGCAGGGTGTGGCGGAAGAGGACCGCGGTGCCGCTGTTGGCGGAGGCGATGCTCTGGGTGTCCCCGCTGCGCGTCACGGTGTAGCCGCCGGCGGTATAGGTGCCGGAAGCGCTGCCCAGAGGGTTCTGGTAGGGGCCTACCTGGACGTTATAGGCGGCGGCTACGGTGGTGCTGGTGGTGTTGGAGGTGACGGTCTCCCCAGGGTCGTTCGCGTTGCCGTTGCCGTTGGCGTCGAATTTGAGGGTGGCGGAGTTGCTGTAGGAGGTGCCGCTGGCAGCGCCGGAGGGAACCTGGGCCTGGAAGCTGAGGGTGTAGGTCGCGCCCTGGGGGAAGAAGTTGCCGCTGCCTTCGATCAGCATCCCCACCGCGTTCACCCCCGAGCTAGGCTGGGTGGAGGTCCAGGAGGTGCCGCCGTTGGTGGAGTAGATCAGGGTGACGGTCCCGGCCCCGGCGCTGCCGCTGAGGGAGTTTGCCACGTACGTGAGCCCGCTGGGGATCACGTCGGTGATGAGGATGCCGTTTTTGGCGGTACTGCCCAGGGTGACCACCCCGGTCACCGCGCCCGCCGCGCTCCCGCCGGTGTTGGAGCCCGTGAGGGTGTAGGTGATGTTCTGGCCGGGGGTGACGCTGGAGGAGGGGCTGGCCGATTTGGTCAGGGTCAGGGTAGCAGCGGTGTTGGCGATGACCCGGGCCCAGTTGTCGTTATCGCTGACGCTGGAGTTGCCCTGCGAGGTGCCGACCAAGTTGACGTTGGCGGTCTGGCCGTTGGTGGCGCTGGCCGGAACGGTGCCCTGGAGCACCAAGCAGGCCGAGGCCCCCTGGGCCAGGGTGATGCTGGTCACGGTGGGCTCGCCGGAGTCGGGTTGGCCGTTGCAGTTGGCGTCGCGAACGATGCTGGGGGCAGAGAGGTCAAAGTTGTCGGCGGTGCCCTGGGCGACGCTAAGGTTGATGGTGTCGGTGCCGTTGCCGCTGTTGGTTATGGTGTAGGCCAGGTAGGCCGGGGCGCCGGGCAGCGCGGTGCGGGTCTGGCCGGGGCTGGTCAGGTTGGCCTCGCTGGCCGGGGAGCCGGAGTGGGTGCTGTTGGGGGTAATGGTGAAGCTGTAGACCTGCTGCACTACCGTCACCACCAGGTTGGAGGTGGTGCTGCGGGGTTGGTTGGCCGAGTCGATATAAGTGGCCGAAGCCTGGTTTTGGATGCTGGTTCCCGCCGGGGTCTGGGCGAGGGCCAGGCCAAACCATAAGGACAACACCATGCCGAGTATGCCGACGAGTCTTTTCATAGGCCTCCTTCTATCTGACGACGCTGCGTAGCTTGAGCAAAACTTTTTCCTTGGGGGCCAGCTCCGGTAACACCCAGCGGGCATGGGTGTACTCCTCGGGCTTGACCTCGAGCTCTTTTTCAACTTCCTTGCCGTTTTCGCTCACCCGCACCTTACGCTTGAGCGGGGGAAGGCCATAGGTCTGTCCCCCGTCGTAGGAGAACATGGGCAGCAGCCGGGTACTGCCTCGCTCGAGCACCAGCGCGCTCCCCTCCAGGTAGCGGGTCTCCTTGGGGATGGGAATCACCAAGACCACCTGGCGCAGCGGCCGCTCGGTGGTGTTTTCGGCCTCGAGCCGCCACTCCAGGATGTCCCCCGGCTTGACCGCTAGCGCCGGTTGGAAGGTCTCGCGGGGTTGTCCCTCTCCTTTTTCCTGAACCACCCGTACCGAGCTCAGGGTGAGCTTCACCGGCTCGGCGGATTGCGCCAGGGTGGGCAACAGCCCAAGAACCGCCCCGGCAAGTAGCTGTATCGCGCGTGTCCAAAGCCTGTTCAACGCCACCTCCATGGGGGAGTCCCTTCCCTATGGAAGGTTAGACTAAATGTATAAATAGAAATTAAAAACCCGCCGGTCGCCTATGGATTTGACGCACCGCGACTCGCGAGGTTTACGTATTGCACCGGCAGCTTGATTTGGGCTGACCGCATGTTGGACGTCGTACGGCCTACGTCATACGTCATACGAAGAGGATCGTCCCTCGGGTGTACGGCGGTACGCCGTCCCGTTAGGGAATCTACCCCAGGTGTACGGGCGTAGCCCGTCCCAAAGGGAATCTACCTCTAGGTGTACGGCGGCACGCCGTCCCGATAGGGAATCTACCCCGGGTGTACGAGCTTTGCTCGTCCCGAGACGCTTCCTTCGCCGCCGGTAGGCGGGGTAGGGAATCTACCTCCGGGTGTACAGCCATAGGCTGTCCCGAAGGGGATCGTCCCCTAGGTGTACGGCGGTACGCCGTCCCGATAGGGAATCTACCCCCGCGTTTAGCGTCTGGCGTTTTGCGTATTGCGTATGGCGTACGGACGTATACCAGCCCCACCCCAACCCTCCCCTGCTAGGGGAGGGAGCACCCCGCGTTTAGCGTTTTGCGTACGACGCATACCAACCCAGCTACTAGAGGAGGGGGTATTTAGCTTCCCTGGCCCTCGGCCTGGCCGCCTACGGGCAAGGCGAAGGGTGAGATCGCCCTCTCCTGGCGGGCCATCGTGGTACCAGACCCTCAATATAGCCCGATCGAGATGAGCTTGGTCTCGAGGTATTCCTCTAGCCCCCACCGGCCGCCTTCGCGCCCAATGCCGGAGTTCTTGTAGCCGCCAAAGGGTAGGTTGGCCCCCATCGCGCTCGGCACCGGGTCGTTGACCCCTACGATGCCGTATTCCAGGGCCTCGGCTACGCGGAAGGCTCGGGAGAGGTCCTTGGTCCAGAGGTAGGCGGCTAGGCCGTAATCGGTATCGTTGGCCCAGCGGATGGCTTCTTCCTCGTCCTCGAAGGGGATGATGGGGGCTACCGGACCGAAGGTCTCCTCCTCGAGGATCCGCATCCCTGGCTTGACGTGGGTAAGCACGGTGGGGGCGTACATCAACCCGCCCAAGGCCTTGCCGCCAGCCTTGACCTGGGCCCCTTGTGAGAGTGCGTCCTCGACATGCGCTATCACCTTATCTAACCCTTGCTGCTCCACTAACGGCCCGATCTGGGTGGTGGGGTCGAGGGGATCGCCCACCTTCAGGCCCTTCACCGCCTCCGCCAAGGCCTCGGCGAACTCGGCCTCGAGCTTTTTGTGGACGTAAAGCCGGTTGGCCGAAACGCAAGTCTGACCGGCGTTGCGGTACTTGCAGAGGATGGTGAACTTCACCGCAGCTTCGATGTCCGCGTCCTCGAAGACCAGGAAGGGAGCATGCCCGCCCAGCTCGAGGCTGATCCGCTTCATGGTGTCGGCGGCTTGGCGATAGAGGAGCTTGCCCACCGGGGTCGAGCCGGTAAAGGTGATCTTGCGGATGCGCATGTCTTCCATCAACGCCCTCGAGACCGGCACCGGGTCCAAAGCCGGGAGCACTTGGAGGGTCCCGGCAGGCCCCCCGGCTTCCTCCCACAGCTTGGCCAGATAGAGGGCGCATAGAGGAGTCTGCTCGGCAGGCTTGAGGATGATCGTGCATCCTGCCGCCAGGGCGGGCGCGGCCTTACGGGTGATCATGCTGGTGGGGAAGTTCCAGGGAGTCACCGCGTAAACCGGTCCTACGGGTTCGTAGACGGCCATCTGGCGCTTGTCGGGGAAGCGCGACTGGATCAGCTCGCCGTTCACTCGGCTGGCTTCCTCTGCACACCACTCCACGAAGCTCGCGGCGTAGAGCACCTCTCCCTTGGCCTCGGTGATGGGCTTGCCCATCTCGAGCGCGGTGAGCCGCCCCAGTTCTTCCTGATGGGCTACCAGAAGGTCGAACCATCGGCGCAAGATCTTGCCCCGCTCGTGCCCGGTCTTGGCCTTCCAAGCCCTGAAGGCCTCCACCGCAGCGTCGGCAGCGGCCCTGGCCTCGGCCTCGCCGCAGTCCGCCACGTCGGCGATTTTCTCCCCGGTATAGGGGTTCTTGACCGCAAAGGTCTTGGGGGTGCGGTGCCATTTTCCGCCTAGATAGGCGGCGCTGGGGAAGTCGAAGTTTTTGACCATAGCCTTCTTAGCCTACCGCTTCGCCCGGCTTTGCAAAACACCCGCTAACCCAATTCGATCCTGGGCTTAAAATAGGCTTTCCTGGCTCACTGCTCTGACTGCGCGGTCGGCTTTAGGCCCCAGAGCATCCATCTTTTGCTTGAGGGCCTGGATGTCTATCCAGGTTAGGTGTTTGGGGCTGCCTGCGGCCCTCGAGGGGTTTCTAAGCAGATAGGCCGGGTGGAACATGGGAAAAAGCAAAATGCCGTGCCAGTCCATCCACTGCCCGCGGATCTTGGTGATGGAGACCTTCTCGCCCAGGAAATATTCCGCCGCGGTCGCGCCCAGGGGCACGATGATCTGGGGGCGAACCAGCTCGAGTTGCCTGTTCAACCACAGGCCAGTGCAGACTTTGACCTCATCGGGGAAGGGGACCCGGTTCTGGGGTGGGCGGCACTTGACGATGTTGCTGATGTAGATGGACGCTCGAGGAATCCCGGCGGCCTCTAGGATACGGTCTAAAAGCTGCCCAGCTTTACCCACGAAAGGCCGCCCGGTCTTGTCTTCCTCTTCTCCCGGCCCTTCCCCCACGATCATCACTTTGGCGTCGGGGTTGCCTTCGCCGAAGACTACCTTGGTGCGGGTCTCGGCCAGACGGCAGGCAGTGCAGACTTGCGCCTGCGCAGATAACAGCTCGAGGTTCATAATGTCTAAAGTACAAGCTTTAGGAGCGAGCGTTACTCCACGGGTTTACGAGCCTTGCGCGCTTCGCGGCGAATTTTTGGATCCAATCCAATCATTAAAAAGAAGTTCTCGAGAGCGTTTTCTTTCCCCTTGATCTCGGGGTAAGCGTCCTCGGCGGTGCCCGTCACAAAGGGGAGATTTTGATACAAGTGGATAGCCTGCTCAACCACTTCTTCTGGACCGTGCAACTCAGCGATCTCGGCAAGCTGGGCGTATACTTCACGCCGGGCTTCGGCGTGGCGCTTGAACACCTCAGGGTTGGGGGTCTCGGGCGACCGGAGGACATCCTGCTTGGCGATACGCCGGTAATGCTTGAGCCCCCGCACGATCTCCTCGGTCGAAAGCGTAATTTTGTACTCCATCCCAACTCCTTTCAGATCTACTCCCGAAAAGGCCGAAAGCAGCATGGCACTATCGGACCGGGACGTGTTGGAAGAGCAAGCTGCTTCAGCTTCCTGGCTAGGTCTGAGCAACACGCTCGCGTAGAGGAATTATAGGTGGGGGCAAAAAGCGGTGTCAACGATGGGTTGTTCTGGCGGCGGCAACCGGCTGTGGCACGGCAGGCTAGGGGCTATGGGTCGGCTGGGTTCTCTGTCCGAGCACCTTTCACGCTGGCAGGGCGGTAGGCTTGGTAGCGCCGCTTAGGCGACTTATACTCAAGGCTATGGAAAGCTTGGGGCCTTATCTTCTGCGTCGGCCCCTGGGATTGGCCGGGGATATTACGACTAAAAATGGTCAACCGCTGACCGTGTTTGAGGCTCAGGATGCCCGTACGGGCATTCCGGTTTTGGTATACCGCCCAGTGCAGGCCGCATTGCCCGAGAAGCGGGTGGAAGGAAGTTTGCCTTGGCTCGAGGCCCTCACCCCTGAGGATGGCTCAGGGGCGGCCTGGATAGCTGAGCTGCCCCTGGGGGCGGTTCCGGCTAGCCGCTATTTGGGATCGGCCCCAGCGGAGCGGCTGCGCGACTGGGTGATTGCCCTGGCTGAGACCCTCGAACGGGCGGAAGCGGCTCACCTCGAGCACGGCGCGATCACCCCTGAGCGAATCTGGGTTAAAGGCTCCAAAGCTTGGTTGGAGGGCCTGGGATTACCGATCCAGCCACTTCGCCCCGACCGGGAAGGGTTGCTCGAGAGCGTACGGGCCTTGGCTGGAGAAGACTGGAGCGGCCTTCCTTGGAAGGGAGCTTTCGAAGCTTGGGTTACGGGAAATTTGGCTGCCGAACAGCTGCGCGAGCAACTCCAAGCCGCTGCCCAAACCGTTCCTTCCTCCCGTTCCGCCCCGAAACGACGGGGATCGTCGCGCATAGAGCCAGAGGAGTTTTCTTTCCCTGTCTCACCCCGCCCTGAACCTTCTCCGGTGGAGCCCGCGCCTACTCTTGAACAAAAAGGAGAGGAGACCCTCGAATCCGCCACTACGGGGATCGAACCCTCCGACCCCTCCCCGCCTAAGTCCAAGGCCTCGCTCAAGGTAGAGATTGCTGAGCAGACCTCGGCTTCCGAGCCGTTGGACACGCATCAGGCGAGCCCTCCCAAAAAGGTGCGTATTGATGACCCCCTCGAGCCTCCTTTCCCTGTGATCGACCCAGGTTACCGCCGTAGAGCCATTCCTGGTTGGTTGCGTGGGGTGCTGTTGTTGCTTGTGCTGGTGGGAATTGGTTTCCTCGCTTATCAGTACTGGCCTCGCCCAAGCCCCGCAACCCACCCAGGTTTCACGGTGACGTTCCGGGTAGAACCTGCCGGACAAAACGCGCGAATCGAGCTGCTAGAAGCCCCCGAAGGCTCTACCATGTTGGTGGGCACGGTAATCGCGGAGGTGCCGGGGCCGGTTTTTTTTGACAAGGCCGGGGTGTACCGCTTGCGTATCCGCGCCAATGGTCGGGAGCCGAGCGAGTTGCTGCTCGAGGTCCCTGCCCCTAACGGGGTCAACATCCGACTTCGCTAGCTTCTACCCTGGCATTTTGTGTCTCGCCTTCGGTACACTCCTGGCATGAGCGTCGTCATCCTCGATTACGGCTCGCAGTACACCCGGCTTATCGCCCGGCGCGTCCGGGAGCTGAGGGCTTTTTCGGTTATCCTACCGGGGACAGCTCCGCTGGAGCGTATTCTGGCGGAAAAGCCCCAGGCGATCATCTTGTCGGGTGGTCCTAACTCGGTCTTCGATCCGGCAGCGCCACGGGCGGCGGAGGGATTGCTCGAGCAGAATCTCCCCGTCCTCGGCATCTGCTACGGGATGCAGCTGTTGGCCCAGCACCTGGGCGGGCGTGTCGAGCGGGCTGGGCGGCGCGAGTACGGTAAGGCTATCCTCTCCCGCCACGAGGGGCCGCTGTTTGCCGGGCTCGAGGGCGAGATCCAAGTGTGGATGAGCCACTCTGATGCCGTCACCGGGCTGCCCCCAGGGTGGCGGGTGATCGCCGAGACCGAGGAGAATCCGGTAGCGGCCATCGCTGCGCCAGACGGCAGAACCTTCGGGGTGCAGTTTCATCCCGAGGTGGCGCACAGCCCCAAAGGCATGACCATACTGGAGAACTTCCTCGAACTGGCCGGAGTGGCCCGGGACTGGACGCCAGAGCACACCCTCGAGACCCTGATCGAAGAGGTTCGCGCCAAGGTCGGTGACGACCGGGTGATGCTGGCGGTCTCGGGGGGGGTAGATTCTTCGACCTTGGCCCTGCTGCTCTCGAGGGCTATTGGCGACCGACTTACCGCGATCTTCGTTGACCATGGCCTGCTGCGCCAGGGGGAGCGGCATGAGGTCGAGGCCGCCTTGCGCCCCTTGGGCAGCGCCTTACGGGTGGTGGAGGCCTCGGCGCAGTTCCTCGCGGCCCTCCGGGGGGTGAGCGATCCCGAGCAAAAGCGCAAGGTGGTGGGCCGAGAATTCATCCGGGTCTTCGAGGCCGAGGCCCGCAAGCTGTCGCGGGAGGGTTACCGCTGGCTGGCCCAGGGAACCCTTTATCCCGATGTGATCGAATCGGCGGGCGGAGAGGGGGCGGCCAACATCAAGAGCCACCATAACGTGGGCGGGCTGCCTCCGGATTTGCAGTTTGAGCTGCTCGAGCCCTTCCGCTATCTCTTCAAGGACGAGGTACGCGAGCTGGCCCTACTGCTCGGACTCCCCGAGCACATCCGTATGCGCCACCCCTTTCCCGGCCCCGGTCTCTCAATCCGCATTCTGGGCGAGGTCACCCCTGAGAAGCTCGACATTCTGCGCCGCGCCGACGATATCTTCATCAGCGCTTTGCGGGAGTGGAACCTTTACGACAGCGTTTCTCAGGCCCTGGCGGTCCTCACCCCGATGCAAAGCGTAGGGGTGATCGGGGACGAGCGCAGCTACGGCTACGTGCTGGGTTTGCGGGCCGTGAGCACGGTGGACTTCATGACCGCCGACTGGGCCCGCTTGCCCTGGGAGTTCCTCGACGAGGTAGCCCGTAAGATCACCCGCCAGGTGCCCGAGGTGGGGCGGGTGGTGTACGACATCACCAGCAAACCGCCCGCGACCATTGAATGGGAGTAAGCCCAGCGGGCGAACGCCCGTGGAGGCGGCACAGGCGCACCCAACCGGTGATTTTACGCGGGGTTAGCCTGGCCCCGGGTTGGCTTCACTTGGTTAGCCGGTTCGCTCGCGATGGCTCCCGGCCTGTCTATGCCGTTAGACTCTAAGCATGATCGAGACCAAGCTGCGCTCAGAGGACCGGGAAGCCCCTCTGTTCAAAGCCAACAAAGATGCCTGGGTCAGCCTGATCAGCGATTTTCGTGCCAGCCTGGAACAGCTTCGCTTGGGCGGCGGAAAGAAGGCCATCGAGCGGCAACACGCCAGGGGTCGGCTCACCGCCCGCGAGCGCATCGCCCGGCTCATTGACCCCGGAAGCGAGTTCGACGAGCTGATGAGCTATGCCGGGTGGGGTATGTATGAGGAGTGGGGCGGGGCTCCTGGCGGGGGGACCATCGCCGGAATTGGCAAGATCGCCGGGCGCGACTGGATGATCATCGCCAACGACGCCACCGTCAAGGCGGGGGCCTTTTTCCCCATCACCGCCAAGAAGGTCATCCGGGCCCAGACCATCGCCCTCGAGAACCGAATTCCCACCGTTTACCTGGTGGACTCCGCCGGGGTCTTCCTGCCCCTGCAGGACGAAGTCTTCCCCGACCAAGATGACTTTGGGCGCATCTTCTACCTCAACGCCCGGATGAGCGCTTTGGGCATCCCGCAGATCTCGGCCATCATGGGCAACTGCGTGGCGGGCGGGGCGTATCTGCCAGTGATGACCGACACCCTGCTGATGACCGAGGGTTCCGGGCTGTATCTGGCGGGACCTGCGCTGGTCAAGGCGGCCATCGGGCAGGAGGTTACCTCTGAGGAGCTGGGGGGGGCCCGGATGCACGCGGAGATCTCCGGGACCGTCGACTACTACGAGCCCACGGACGAGGCGGCCCTCGAGCGGATCCGCTCCTTGGCCGCGGCCTATGCGGCGCCCGAGCTGGCCCCTTGGGCCAAGGAGCGTCACCCAGCGGTCGAACCCCGCTACCCCGCTGAGGATCTCTTTGGCCTGGTTTCACCCGACGGCACCCGGCCCTACGACGTGCGCGAGGTCATCGCCCGGCTGGTGGACGGCTCGGAGTTCCTCGAGTACAAGAAGGCCTACGGGGAGACCTTGGTCTGCGGCTATGCTCGGCTGGGAGGATTCCCGGTCGGGATCGTAGCCAACCAGCGCACGGTGATCAAGAAGGGGGGGCGGATCGAGGTGGGGGGGGTCATCTACGCCGAAGCGGCGGACAAGGCCGCCCGATTCATCCTCGAGGTGAACCAGCGCTTTATCCCGCTACTCTTCTTGCAGGACGTGACCGGCTTTATGGTGGGCAAAGAGTCCGAGCAGCAGGGCATCATCCGGCGGGGGGCCAAGCTGGTCAACGCGGTGTCCAACTCGGTGGTGCCCAAGATCTCGCTGATCTTGGGTGGAACCTTCGGGGCGGGGAACTACGCCATGGCGGGCCGGGCCTATAGCCCCCGCTTCTACTTCGCCTGGCCCAGCGCCAAGTACGCGGTGATGAGCGGGGCCAGCGCGGCCAAGACCTTACTCGAGGTGGAAGTCGCCAAGCTCGAGCGCCAGGGCATCACCCCCACCGACCAAGACCTCAAGGAGCTCTACGAGCGCATCAAGGGCCGCTACGAGGAGGCCCTCGACCCGCGCTATGCGGCGGCCCGGTTGTGGATAGACGAGGTCATCTACCCGCACGAGACCCGCGCCCGCCTGATCCGAGCGTTGCAAGCCTGCGCATTGAATCCGGCGCGCGAGGAGATGAAGATTGGAGTTTTCCAGGTTTGAGGGCGTAAACTTTCGCACCATCGCGGGGGCCTCATGCCCTACACTTGAAGCATGAAAATCCCCGAAAATCTGCTGGATCGGATCAACTCCAACCCAGATATTCTGCGGGGCCGCCCCCGCATCCGGGGGACGCGGATAGCGGTGTACATGATCTTGGAGGCTTTGGCGGTGGGGATGTCGGTGGAGGCGGTGCTCGAGGAGTATCCTGACCTCACCCCGGAGGACATTCAGGCCGCTTTGCTCTACGGCGCACGCATGAGCAACTACGAGTGGATCGAGCTCGATGGCGAATAAGGTTTTGCTAGACGAAAACATCCCGACCGCGGTGCTCTGGTGGTGCATCAGCCAAGGTTTCGATGTGATGACCGCACGGGAAGCCGGTTTGGTGGGCCGCTCGGACAGCGAACTCAATGCCTTCCTGCACCGCGAGGGGCGGGTGCTCATCACCTTGGACTTGGATTTTTCTGATCCCATCAAGCTGCCGGTGGGTCCGGGGCGGATCGTCTTGCGGCCTTGGATCACCGACGGCGAGCTGATGGTGCGGTTGCTGCGCAGGATGATGCGGCTGGGGTTGCCTCGCGCGGGGGAACTCTTCGTGGTACAGGTGAACGGGATCGCCCGGTACGGAGGCGCAGGATGAGATGGGTAGAGTGCCCCAGGGATTCCTGGCAGGGTTTCAAGGGGTTCATCCCTACCGCGCAAAAGGTCGCCTACCTCAAGCGCCTGCTCGAGGCCGGTTTTCGCCACCTCGACCTCACCAGCTTGGTCTCGCCCAAATGGGTGCCCCAGCACGCCGACGCCGAGGCTGTGCTGGCCGAGCTGCCTCCACCGGAGGGCCGGGAATACCTGGCCGTCATCGCCAACGAAAAGGGGATGGAACGGGCCCTGCGGGCCGAGAACGTGACCAGCGTAGGGTATCCCTTCTCCCTCAGCGAGACCTTTCAGCGCAAGAACGTGGGCAAGACCATCGCCGAATCCTGGGAGCAAGTGGCCCGCATGCGCGAAAGGGTCCCAGAGCAGCTGAACTTCGTCGTGTACCTCTCGATGGGTTTCGGCAACCCCTACGGCGACCCCTGGAGCCCCGAGCTAGCGGTGGAGTTCGTGGGCCGGCTGCGGGAGATCGGCATCCGCGAGATCGCCCTGGCCGACACCTACGGCGTGGCGACCGCCGAGGTCATCGGGGAGACCCTGCGCGCGGTGGTCCGGGCCTTTGGCCCTGAGGGCCTCGGGGCCCACCTGCACTCCAGGCCCGAGGCTACCTTGGAGAAGGTGGAGGCGGTGCTGGCGAGCGGGGTGCGCTGGCTCGAGGGTGCGCTGGGCGGGATCGGGGGCTGCCCCTTCGCCGGGGACGATCTGGTGGGGAACCTGGCTACCGAGCGGGTGCTGCCCTACCTGGCCCGGAAGGGGCTCGAGCTGGGGGTACGGCTGGAGTCGCTGGCCGAACTCGCCGGGGAGGCCGCGTTACTCCGCGCCCGCTATGCCTGAAAAGGGCTCACCTCAGGCTTCGTCGTCGCCGTCGTCTGGTAGGGGTCGAGGACCCTTGCTCCACCGACCGCCTTACCATCGCTGCGGCCACCGCCACGACCGCCAACCCCGTCAGAAACATCCAGAGCATCTGCCGCCTCCTCTGTTGGGTTTCCGGGTAGCGCAGGGGACGGGTGGCCTCTGCCAAAAATGACCACGGCCCGGGGGGCGGCGGATCGCCAGGCCCGGGCCGCGTTGTTCAGCCCAGCTTGGCCCGCACCAGCTCTACGATCTCGTCGATGGTCTCGGCCACGGGCACGCCGGCGGCGGCGAAGGCGGCCAGCTTGGACTCGGGGGTGCCCACGTTGCCCATGATGATGGCCCCGGCGTGGCCCATCTTCTTGCCCTTGGGGGCGCTGCGCCCGCCGATAAAGCCCACCGCCGGTTTCTTCATGTGGGCCTTGATGTATTCGGCGGCGTCCTCCTCGTCGGAGCCGCCGATTTCGCCGCAGATCACCACGGCCTCGGTCTCGGGGTCGTCGTTGAACAGGGGCAGCAGGTCCTTGAAGGTGGTGCCGATGATGGGGTCGCCGCCGATGCCGATGCAGGTCGAAATGCCATACCCGGCGTCGGAGAGGGCCTTGGCGGTCTCGTAGGTCACGGTGCCCGAGCGGCTGATAAGGCCCACCTTGCCGCGCTTGAACACGTTGGCGGGCATGATGCCCAGCTTGCACTCGCCGGGGGTGATCAGGCCGGGACAGTTGCCGCCGATGAGGCGCACGTTACCCATGGCCTTGATCTCGGCTACGGCTTTGACCATGTCCAGGGTGGGGATGCCCTCGGTGATCAGCACCACCAGCGGGATCCCGGCGTGGGCAGCCTCGAGCGCCGCGTCCGCTGCACCCGGTGCGGGCACGAAGATGATCGAAGCGTCGATGCGGTGATGGCGGGTGGCTTCCTTGACCGTGTCGTAAACCGGAACCCCCTGAGCCATCTGCCCGCCCTTGCCGGGGGTCATCCCGGCGACGATCTTGGTTCCAGCCTTGATCATCTGCTCGGTGTGGAAAGCGCCCTCGCGCCCGGTGATGCCCTGTACCAGCACTTGGGTGTCTTTATTCACGAGGATGCTCATCGGACACCTCCGGTCATCGCGACGATGGCTTTGGCGGCTTCGATGGAGGTTGGGTACATGTAGATGGGGCGGTCCTCGAGCAGTTTCTTGGCCTCCTCCTCGGCAGTCCCGGCGACCCGCATGGCCACCGGCTTGGTCAGGATGCCCTCGTCCATGGCCCGGATCACGCCCTTGGCCACCTCGTCGGCGCGGGTGATGCCGCCAAAGATGTTGATGAACACGCCCTTGACGTCGGGGTCTTTGAGCACCACCTTGAGCGCGTTGTACACGATGTCGGCCTTGGCCCCTCCGCCGATGTCGAGGAAGTTGGCGGCCTTACCGCCAACCCGGTTCACCAAGTCTAGGGTATACATCACCAGTCCGGCTCCGTTGCCGATCACTCCTATCCAGCCATCCAACTTGACATAGGAGAAACCGTAGTTGGAGGCCTCGACCTCGAGCGGGTGTTCGGCGTCCACCTCGCGCAAGGTGGAGAGGTCGGGATGGCGGTAGAGGGCGTTGTCATCCAGCACGATCTTAGCGTCCGCCGCGACCACGTCGCCGCCAGAGGTCACTACTAGCGGGTTGATCTCAGCGGTGGAGGCGTCAATGCCCACGTAAGCGTTATAAAGCTGTACCAAAATTTGCGCCAGCTTGTTGAGGTTGCCCTCGAGGCCGGCCCGTTTGACCAGCTCGCGCGCCTCGAAGGGCCGCAGACCCCGGTGGGGATCGATGGGGTACTTGATGATCGCCTCGGGGCGCTCGGCGGCCACCTCTTCGATATCCACCCCGCCTTCTTTGGAGAGCATCAGCACCACGCGCTGGGTCACCCGGTCCAGGATCAGCCCGGCGTAGTACTCCTTGGCAATATCGACGGCTTTGGCCACCAGGACTTTTTTGGTTACGAAGCCCTTGATGTTGAGCCCCAAGATCTGGCCGGCCTTCTCGCGGGCTTCCTCGGGGGTCTTGGCCAGCTTGACCCCCCCAGCTTTGCCGCGTCCGCCGGTATGCACCTGGGCTTTGATCACCACTGTGTCGCCGTACTCGCTGGCGATCTGCTTGGCCTCGTCGGCGGTGTAGGCGATCTTCCCAGGCGGCACTGGGATGCCGTAGCGGGCCAAGAGCTCTTTGGCTTGGTACTCGTGTAAGTTCACCGCTTGCCTCCTGTGACAAACCTCAATCTGCTGCCCCATCGCGGCGCAGCGTTGACGGCCTAAAGCCTTAGAGATTATACGCTTCTAAAGCGCTGACAAGCACACTGGCCCGTGACGGCACGGGGTGGCCGCTGCCGGGATTTGTCCTCCGGGTGTCGGCGGGGTGAGCCACAAGGGGCAGCGAGTGGGGCGGGTTTACGTAGTGGGGCGGTCTAGCTTGGCAAACAGCAGCCGTCCCACCTGGGTCTGGATGGACTGGGTGATGGTCACCTGTACCTCTTGGCCGCGGTAGGCGAGCGCGTCATCCACCACGATCATGGTGCCGTCCTCCAGGTACCCCACCCCCTGCCCCGGCTCCTTGCCCTCCTTGACGATGGTGATGCGCAGGCTTTCTCCTGCTGCGTGCGGGCTGCGCAGCGCTGCTGCCAGGGCTTGGACCGAGAGGGCCTTGACCCCGTAGATGCGGGCCAGTTGCAAGAGGGCGTGGTCATTGGTGACCAGGGCTGCGCCCATCCGCCGGGCCAGGGCCAAAAGCTGGTCATCCACCGGATCATCGCTTTTGGCGCTTTCCTCGATCACTTCCAAGGTGGCGGAGTTCTTCAGGCGCTCGAGGGTCTCCAGACCTCGCCGCCCCTTGGCCCGCCGCTGGGCGTCGGAGGCGTCGGCGTGGTACTGGAGCTCCCGGAGGATGAACTGGGGCACGTACAGGGGGCCTTCCAAGAAGCCCAGCTCGACCACCTCGGCTACCCGTCCGTCGATGAGGATCGAGGTATCGAGCAGCTTGCCACCTCTGCTGCGCAAGCCTGGCTGCGGGTTTACCGGCTGGCGCGGCTTGAAGTACTCCCGGTTGGCCAGGGCCACCGCCGAGAGCAGGGTGATCAGGATGCCGGCTAGCACCAGCGACAACACCGGCGAGAAGCCCTCCCACTGCGAGAGTAGGCTGGTGAGGAGCACCGACAGCAGCAGCCCGACGGTGGCGGCCACGGTAAGGGCCACCGGGACCTCGGGCGGCAGGGCCTTGATCCGCTCCTGCATTCGAACGAAAGCCCACTCGAGCGTTTCGGTGAGCCGAGGGACCAACAAAAACCCTACCAACAGCCCCACCACCGCCAGGTAGATGCGGTTGAGCGAGAGCGCTCCGGCGGAGGAGGATAGGGCATCTACCAGCGACCCGGCCTGGTAGCCGAGATAGACGAACAGCAAGTAGGCGAGGAGGCGAACGAAACCCATAACCCGACCAAGCTCAGATAAGCTGGCGTATGGCCTCTTCGACGCTTCGGACGCGCCCGGGGTGCAGGGCCTGCTTGAACCCGGCCCGTTCGCCCTCGCGCAATCGGCGCTCGAGGCCTTCCACGCTGCGTACCTCCCCGGCCAGCCCTACCTCACCCACCAAGGCCGTATTCTCTGGGATCGGCTTTCCCACGACAGCAGAATACACCGCTACTGCTACCGCTAGGTCCAAACCGGCATCCAAGACCCGCAAGCCCCCGGCTAGGTTGACGTAGACATCTAAGTTACCCAAAGGCAGGTCAAGGCGGCGTTCCAAGACGGCCAGCACCACGTCTACTCGGCGGGCCTCGAGCCCTTGGGCGACCCGGCGCGGGGCAGGGAAGGGGGTGCGGGCGGCTAGGGCCTGCACCTCTAGCGCCAGGGCCCGTTCCCCCGAAAGCGCTAGGGCCACTGCGCTTCCCGGTACTCCCACCGGACGCTCGGCCAGGAAAGCCCCTGAGGGATTGGTGACCTCTTCCATACCCGCCTCGCCCATCTGGAAGACGCCCAACTCCCCCACCGGCCCGAAGCGGTTTTTGCTGCTGCGCAGCAGCCGGAAGGAACCGGCAGCCTCGAGGTAGAGCGTGGCATCCACCACGTGCTCGATCACCTTGGGCCCGGCTACCACCCCTTCCTTGGTGACGTGGCCGACCAGCACCGTGGTCACGCCATAGGCTTTGGCATAGCGGGTGAGGGCGGCGGTGCCCTCGCGCACCGAGACTAACGAACCTGCCGGGGAAGCGGCCTCGAGGGTCTGGACGGAGTCCACGATTAGGAAATCCGGGCGCTCGACCTCGAGCAAGGCCAAAAGCAGCTCAAGGTTGGTCTCGCGCAACAATTCCAGGTCCTCGTCTACCCCTAGCCGCTTGGCCCGCAGCCGGATCTGCCCCGGCGATTCCTCGCCCGCCAGGTACAAGACGCGCTTGCCCTGCGCGAGCATCCGGTGCGCTACCTGGAGCAAGAGGGTGCTCTTGCCGATCCCTGGCTCGCCCCCGATCAGCAAAACCTCGCCTTTCACAAAGCCCCCCCCCAGCACCCGGTCGAGTTCCCCCAGGCCGCTCGAGAAGCGCTCTTCCAGGCTCGCCGAGGCCTCCCGCAGCCGCATGATGTACCCGCCGGAAGATATACGCGCTTTGGCCTTGGGCGCTTCCGGGACTTCTTCCTTAAAGCTGTCCCAAGCCCCGCAGTTGGGGCAGCGCCCCAGGGTCTTGACGGACTTGTAGCCGCACTCGGTACAGCGGTATTGGGTAGAGGTTCGGGCCATGATCTAGACTATTCTTCCTCAAGCGCGCGGTTTGACAAGAAAGAAAAAAGGAGGGGCTCACCACCCCACCCGAGGCCTTGCGCCTTAGACCAAACTGACTTCTTCTTCTTCGAAGGTAACCTCCCCCCCCTTGAGCGTGACCAGCAGGGTCCGCCCGGGGCGGGTCAGGAGGGCCAGCGAGAGCGGGTCTTCTACCTTTTCGCGAATCAGGTTGCGCAGGACCCGCGTCGAGCCCTTCTTGGGGGCTTGCTCGACCAACCAAGCAGCGATGGCCGGGTCGAAGCGCACCGTCTTCTCGCGGCTGGCCAGCTCCTGAGCGATGTCCTCTAACATGTTCTGGGTCACCTGGATCAGCTCCGCCTCGTTTAGGGTGCGGAAGCGGATCACCTCATCGAGCCGGTCCAAGAACTCTGGGGTAAACATCGCCCTAAGGGGGCTTTCGGTGTCCACTTCGCGGCTGGTGAAGCCGATGCCGGGGCCCACGTTGAAGCCGGTGTTGGAAGTCATGATCAGGATGACCCGGCGGAAGTCCACCGTGCGGCCTAGCCCGTCGGTCAGGCGGCCTTCGTCCAGCACTTGCAAAAAGGTGTTGTAGATGTCGGGGTGGGCCTTTTCTATCTCGTCGAGGAGCACCACGCTGAAGGGCTGGCGGCGCACGGCCTCGGTGAGGCGACCCCCCTGCTCATAGCCCACATAGCCGGGCGGGGCCCCGATCAGCTTGGAGATGGAGTGCGGCTCCTGGAACTCGCTCATGTCAAAGCGCACCAAGGCCCGCTCGGAGCCGAAGAGGACCTCGGCTAGGGCTTTGGCCAAGTGGGTTTTACCGACCCCTGAGGAGCCCACGAACAAGAAGCTGGCCGCAACCCGGGTCCGCCCCCCCAGGCCTACCCGGCTGCGCCGGAGGGCGGCCACCAGGGCTTCTACGGCCTCATCTTGGCCGATGACCCGTTTTTTCAGCTCCTCCTCCAGGCCGAAGAGCTTTTGGTCGTCCTTGTCATCCACATATACGCCGCCCCAGCTGTCCACCACGGCTTCGATATCCTCCCGGCTTACCAGGGGGGTGCCGTCCTCGTCCTCAGCTACCGGGAGGCCTAAAGAGGCATTGAGCCGTACCCGGCTGGCGGCCTCGTCGATGAGGTCGATGGCCTTATCGGGGAAGTTGCGGCCCGGCAGGCTGCGGATACCGATTTTAACCGAGAGGTCCAGGATCTCGTCGGGGATGACCACCCCGTGGTGAGCCTCGTAGCGAGGGCGCAAGCCCCGCAAGATTTCGCTGGTTTCTTCGGGGGTGGGCTCGAGAACGATCACCGGCTGGAAGCGGCGCTCGAGGGCAGCGTCTTTCTCGATGTAGCGGTGGTATTCGCCCGTCGTGGTGGCCCCGATGACCTGGATCTCACCCCGCGAGAGCGGTGGCTTGAGGATATTGGCCGCATCCAGGGTGCCCTCTGCTCCACCCGCCCCGATGAGGGTATGAAGCTCGTCGATAAACGCTACCACCTTGGCGTTCTTGAGCTCTTCGATGATCTGGCGCAGCCGTTCTTCAAACTCGCCGCGGTACTTGGTCCCGGCCACAACCCCGGCCAGGTCCACCGAGACGATGCGGGCCCCGCGCAGCACCGGGGGCACCCGCCCCTCGATGATGGCCTGGGCCAAACCCTCCACGATGGCAGTTTTACCCACCCCCGGGTCGCCGACCAGCACCGGGTTGTTTTTGGTGCGCCGGGCCAGGATCTGGATCACCCGGTTGATCTCTTCGGTCCTGCCGATCACCGGGTCGAGCTTGCCCTCTCGGGCTTCCTTGGTGAGGTCGCGTCCATATTCGTCAAGGAAGGGAGTTGCCACGGCCTTCTCCTTGGTGGTTTCACCAGCCTGTGACAGTACCCGCCAGCGGATGGTGTCCACGTCCTTGGCGTAATGGGTCATGATGCGGTAGGCGATGCCATCCCCCTCGCGGATAATGCCCAGGAGGATATGCTCTGTGCCGATCACTGGAGAGCCCATGTTACGGGCCTCGGCAGCCGCCAGTTCCATCACCCGTCGGGCCCTGGGGGTAATCGCTGGGGGCTCGCCGCTACGCGAACCCTCCCCCCGCCCGACCAGCTCTTCGACCATGCGCCGCATGGCCTCGAGAGTCGCCCCATACTCCATCAGGATGCGCGCGGCGGTACCCCCCTCGCGCATCAGGCCCAAGAGGAGATGCTCCGGGCCGATCATGCTGTGCCCGAGGCGACTACCCTCCTCCCTCGCGTAATGGAATACCAGCCTGGCGCGATCATCGTACCTGTTCAAGAGCTACCCCCTTCGTATTCAAGGCTCCTCACTTCTGATGATATACTACGCAGCCCCAGATGGGATGTTTGAGCGGCCGGTTACACGGTATAACCCGACCGCGGGGATGGCCTATAGTATCCGAAGGCTACGAAAAAACTGCTCGAGCTTTTGGTGGGAGGCGATTGACCGGGTGGCTTTTTTTGTTCATCATGGAAGGGCGTTGATCCGCAGGAGTACCCTGGGGCTCAGCTTCAGCGAGCCTGGGAGGGTGCGAGCCAGGTAGCCAGAGCCAGGGGAAGGGCGGCGGAGATTAGCCATGGGCCAACGCGAATCAGAGGGCTCGAGGGGCTCCCCTCGAGAACTGGGGTGGAACCGCGAGTAGTGCCTTTGCTATTCGTCCCCAGGCATCGTGCCGGGGACGTTTTTTGTTCCCCGGCTCCGCGTAAGGGAAAGGAGCTTCTATGCCTGCTGAAACGATGGATGAACTGGTCTCTTTGTGCAAGCGACGGGGCTTCATCTTCCAGGGCTCGGAGATCTATGGAGGTCTCCAGGGCACTTACGACTATGGCCCGTTGGGGGTTGAACTCAAAAATAACCTCAAGGCGGCTTGGTGGAAGGCCAACGTCTATGAACGCGACGACATGGAGGGTCTAGACGCTTCGATCCTCACCCACCGGCTGGTGCTGCACTACTCGGGCCACGAGGCCACCTTTGCCGATCCGCTGATCGACAACCGCATCAGCAAGAAACGCTACCGGCTCGACCACCTGCTCAAAGAGCAAAAACCGGGGGTAGTAGAGGCCGTGGCGGTAGGAATGGGCCTCGAGCCCCACGCTGACCTCACCGCCGTGGTCGCTGCGCTGATGGCCGATCCCGAGCGGGCGGCCCAGGCTATGAGAGCTGCGCGGGTCATTGACCCCGCCGACGGCGCTCCCGGCGACTGGACCCCGCCCCGGCCTTTCAACATGATGTTCAAAACCACCATCGGCCCGGTGGCGGATGAGGATTCCTACGGCTACTTGCGCCCTGAGACCGCGCAGGGCATATTCATCAACTTCAAAAACGTGCTCGACTCCACGGCTCGGCGGCTGCCCTTTGGCATCGCCCAGATCGGCAAGGCGTTTCGCAACGAGATCACCCCGCGCAACTTTATCTTTCGGGTGCGCGAGTTCGAGCAGATGGAGATCGAGTACTTCGTCAAGCCCGGCACCGATGAACACTGGCATCAGCACTGGCTCGAGGCGCGGCTAAGGTGGTGGGAGGCGCAGGGAATTCCACGCGCGCAGATCCGGGTGCTGGACGTGCCCAAGGAGGACCTGGCCCACTACTCCAAGCGTACCTTCGACCTGATGTATAACTTCCCTACCCTGGGCTTCGAGGAGATCGAGGGCATCGCCAATCGCAGCGATTACGACTTGGGCTCGCACACCAAGGGTCAGCGTGAGTTGGGTATACAGGCCAGAGTCATGGAGAACACCGACTCCACTGCCCGCTTGGCCATCCAGGATCCCGAGACGGGCAAGTGGATGGTACCCTTCGTCATCGAGCCCTCGGCAGGGGTGGACCGGGGGGTGTTGGCGGTGCTCGCCGAGGCATACACGCGGGAGGAGCTCGAGTCCGGTGAAGAGCGCATCGTGCTCAAGCTCAAACCCCACCTGGCCCCCATCAAGGTCGCGGTGATTCCCCTGGCCAAGAACAAGGAGGAGATCACCTCCTACGCCAGGGGTCTCAAGGCCGAGCTGCAGGCCTTGGGCCCAGGGCGAGTGCTTTACGAGGACACCGGCAACATCGGCAAGGCTTACCGCCGCCACGACGAGGTGGGCACGCCCTTCTGCATCACGGTTGACTACGACACCATCGGCAAGAGCCAAGACGGCGGCACGGCCCTCAAGGACACCGTGACCGTGCGCGACCGCGACACCATGCAACAGGAGCGGGTTCACGTGAAGGAGTTGCCTCGGTATCTGCAAGAACGGCTCGCTAATTGACTTTTAGGGGCTTGGCGTGTAAGGTCGAAGTCAATGGTTTGGTATACCACTACTGGCTAGGCGACGGCTCCCCCGAGCCGTCGCCCTCACCTGCCTATCCAGGCGGGTTTTTTGTTGAGGAGGAGCAGATGAAAATCGCCATCGTAGGTGCAACCGGTGCGGTAGGGCAAGAGCTGTTGAGGGTGCTCGAGCAACGCAACTTTCCGCTTTCGGAGCTGAGGCTTTACGCCTCGGCGCGCTCCGCTGGGAAGACCCTGAGCTTTCGCGGCGAAGAGTACCCGGTGGAAGCCCTCCCCGAGGGTCCTTTGCCGGTGGATATCGTGCTGGCTAGCGCTGGAGGTAGCCTCTCCAAGCAATACGCCTCTATCTGGGCTAGGCAGTCCGTCGTAATCGACAACTCTTCGGCTTTTCGCTACGAGCCTTGGGTTCCGCTGGTGGTGCCAGAGATCAACGCCGAAGCGATTCGGGGGCATAAAAACCTCATCGCCAACCCTAACTGCACCACCGCGATCCTGCTGATGGCTCTTTATCCGCTCCATAAGGCCTTCAAGGCCAAGCGGGTCATCGTGAGTACTTATCAGTCCTCGAGTGGGGCGGGAGCCAGCGGGATGCAGGAACTGCTAGAAGGAACGCGCGACTTCCTGGCGGGGAAGCCGCTTCAGAGCCGAACTTTTGCCCACCCCTTGCCGTTTAACGTCATCCCTCACATCGACGCTTTCCAGGACAACGGCTACACCAAAGAGGAGATGAAAGTGTTGTGGGAAAGCCAGAAGATCATGGGAGACAACACGGTGAAGCTTTCCTGCACAGCGGTGCGGGTCCCTACCTTGCGGGTCCACTCGGAAGCGGTGACGGCGGAGTTTGAACGCCCGATTACCCCGGAGGCTGCCCGCGAGGTGCTACGTCAGGCGCCTGGGGTGGATTTGGTGGACGACCCGGCCAACAAGCAGTATCCCTTGCCGCTTAGGGCGAGCGGCAAATACAACGTTGAAGTAGGCCGGATTCGCAAAAACCTGGTTTTTGATAACGGGCTAGATTTCTTTGTGGCGGGAGATCAGTTGCTCAAGGGGGCGGCCCTCAACGCGGTACAGATCGCCGAACTCCTCGTCGAGATGGGGGAAGTTCGCTCCGCGGTGGCCTCCTAAGCAATCAGAGATTTTCTTCACGAACAGGGTATCGTGAAGGGCTACTCAAGCTCAGCATGGACGATTTTCTGAAAGCTACTTGGTACGTCCTCGAGGACCCTCAAGTTCCAGGCGAGTACCTCATCCTAGAGTCCTTGGGGCAAAAGCTTACGGCGATTTGGCTCAACCAGGACGAGGCTCGAGCCTTCATGGCGAAGACTCCCAGCGCTGCGGGGATGCAAGTAGAGAAGCTCGAGGGCTATGCCCTCAAGGAGACGTACCTAGCTGCTCTAGGGCGTCTGGGGGTGGATCAGCTCGTGGTGGGATACCAGCCGGGAGTGCTCCAGGCCCGGCTTATACCGCGCGAAAAGGCCCTGCAAAGGCTACATCTATTGGCGTGGGAAGGCTAAGCCACCGCCTCCTGCGTGTGACGTGAGCGCTGCACAATGCCCCAAAAATCAAGTTACCAGACCACTATATACTGATGGGCATGAGACGTTACTTGATGGCGTTGGCTTTGATCCTCTCGATTCCGGCGATGGCGCAAAGCTTCCAGGTCACCCTGGGCAGTTCCTTCGGCATTAACGCCGGGGTGCGTTTTCCCCTGGTTCCTTTGTTAGTAGACGGACGCGCCTATGCAGGGTACAACCCCTTTGGAGGTGGCGCCTTGGGCGGCGGGGTGGACGTGCTGGCCAAAATTCCCCTGACCGACCTCTACGCGGGCGGAGGGGCTTTCTTTGGAACCGGCCCGGCGATCTCCTTGCTTAACCAGGGGAACTACGGGGTGCGCGGGGTGGTAGGGACCTACCTCAACCTAGGGCTGCCCATGGTGGGCTTTTTCGTCGAGGTATACCCCACGATTTACCTAGGGGCCAACTCGAGCTTTGGTCTAGGTGGGGCGGTGGGAGTGAATATCGGCTTATAGCTGGCGCGTTCCCCAGAGGGCGGGGCCCCGGTACTTAAACCCGGATCGTTACCCTGGCCCCGCGCTCGAAGAGGTGGATGCTGTCGATAAAGCGCACCACCCGGGTCTTGTACCCCATCACGATGGAGTGGGTACGGGCCCCGCCCCCGAAAAAGCGCACCCCCTCGAGGATATCCCCGTGGGTGATCCCGGTCGCCGCAAAGACGATCTCTTTACCGGGGGCCAGATCGTTGGTGCGGTAGATCTGGTGCTCGTTGGCCCCCATGGCCTGCATCCGTTCGCGCTGGGCATCGTCGGCGGGCAGGAATTTGGCTTGGATCTCGCCCCCCAGGCACTTGAGGGCTGCTGCGGCCAACACCCCCTCGGGGGCTCCGCCGCTGCCCATCAGTGCATGAACCCCGGTGCCGCGCACCGCCACCGCCAGCGCGGCCACCACATCCCCGTCCCCGATCAGCTTGACCCGGGCCCCGGCGTCGCGGATCTCCTGGATGAGCTTCTCGTGGCGAGGGCGATCCAGCACCACGACCACCAGGTCTTCCACGCCGCGTTGGAGCGACTCGGCGATCAAGCGCAGGTTGGCCTTGACGGGATACTCCAGGCTCACCTTTCCCGCCGCCGGAGGGGCCACCACCAGCTTCTCCATGTACATATCAGGGGCGTGGAGGAGCCCGCCTTTCTCGCTGATGGCGATGACCGTGATGGAGTTGGGCAGCCCTTTGGCGGTGATGGTGGTGCCCTCCACCGGGTCCACCGCGATATCCACCTCGGGGCCACCCGTCCCGAGTTTTTCCCCGATATAGAGCATAGGGGCTTCGTCCATCTCCCCCTCGCCGATCACCACCGTGCCGTTGATGGGTAGCTCGCCTAGCACCTGGCGCATGGCCTCGGTACCGGCAGCGTCCACGGCTTCTTTGTCGCCTTTTCCGGCTAGGCGGCTAGCGGCCAAGGCGGCTTGCTCGGTGACGCGGGCGACCTCGAGTACCAGTAGGCGTTCGATCTCCATAAACTGAGCCTATCAAAGCTCGAGTCAGCCTCGCCGCGGTAGCGGTTCCAACAGACCGCTGCTATTTTGCGGACGGGCACCCATCAGCTCTGCGCGAAAAGCTACTGGGAGCAGGACCAAGATGCAGCGGTGAACGCGGCAAGCCCTCTTGGCTCAGACTGGGGGAACACGCTCGACCGGGATGGACGCGCTTTTTTGGTTGCGCTCCCATAGCACTCGAGCCAGATCCTGAGGGCTCAGGCCCAGCTCGGTCAACGTAAAGAGCAGGTGAAAGAGCAGGTCCGCGGCTTCCCAGGCGAGTTCTTCCCGGCTACCATTCTTTGCGGCGATGATGACCTCTCCAGCTTCCTCCCCGATCTTCTTGAGGATGCGGTCGAGGCCCGCGTCGTGCATCTTTACCACATAAGAGCCCTCGGGGCGCTCGCGGAGCCGAGCGCGGAGGGTGCGGTAGACCTTTTCCAGCACTTCGCCCAGGGGAGGCGTCGTGGTTTCCGTAATGGAGTGGTGAAAACACGTCTCGGCCCCGGTGTGGCAGGCCGGGCCGGTAGGGATCACCCGGTAGAGCACCGCATCCTGGTCGCAATCCAGCAGCACCTCTACCACCTCTTGGGTGTTGCCGGAGGTGGCCCCTTTGACCCAAAGCTCGCCCCGGCTGCGGCTCCAGAAGGTGCTTTGGCGGGTCTCGAGGGTTTTGGCTAGGGCTTCCCGGTTAGCGTAGGCCAGGGTCAGCACCTGGCCGCTTTGGGCGTCCTGTACGACCACCGGCACCAGGCCGTTGGCGTCGAATTGCACGTCCTCGATATTCATGCGGGCACCTCGATGCGGATAGGGAAACCCTTTGAAGCCAGGTACTCCTTGAGTTCGGGGATGGGGATTTCCCCAAAGTGGAACACCGAAGCGGCTAGGGCGGCGTCAGCTACCTCGAGCACCGCTGCGAAATCCTCGCGCCTTCCCGCTCCGCCCGAGGCGATCAGCGGAACCCCCACCGCCTCGCGGACGGCCCGGGTGAGCGGGAGGTCGTAGCCGGCCTTGGTTCCGTCTTGGTCCATGCTGGTGAGCAGGATTTCCCCCGCCCCTAGCTCTACCCCGCGCTCGGCCCATCGCACCGCATCGAGGCCAGTAGGGGTGCGTCCCCCCGCTACATAGACCTCCCAGCCATCGGGGCTCTTCCGGGCGTCAATCGCCAGCACTACCGCCTGCGAACCGAAGTGATCGGAGAGTTCCCGGATGAGTTCGGGTCGCCTGACCGCTGCTGAGTTCACCGAGACTTTATCGGCGCCGGCGAGGAGCAGGGCTCGAGCGTCCTCCAGGCTCCGCACTCCGCCCCCCACGGTGAGCGGGATAAACACCTGCTCCGCTACCTGCGAAACCAAATCGAGCAGGATTTTCCGCTCCTCATGGGTGGCGGTGATGTCGAGAAAGACCAGCTCGTCAGCCCCTGCTCGGTCGTAGGCACGGGCGGCTTCCACAGGGTCTGCGGCGTCCCGCAGGTTTACGAAATTGACCCCCTTGACCACCCGCCCGGCGTGGACATCCAGACAAGGGATGAGGCGTTTGGCTAGCATGGACAGAGTATAGCCCCTGGGCGAAAGTTCTTTGTGCTCAGCGCTCGAGCAGGCTCAGCACCTCTACGTGATGGGTGAAGGGGTAGAAGTCATAAGGTCGGGCGAAAGCGAGCCGGTAACCGGCCTGGGTGAGCCCCCGCACATCCCTGGCCCAAGTCGCAGGGTCGCAGGAGACATAGAGCACCCGTCTAGGGCGGGCCTGTACGATCGCCTGCATCACCTCCGCCGCTAGCCCGGAGCGGGGCGGGTCCACCGCGACCAAATCGGCGGGGGTGAACCTGGAAAGCTCCCTTGCGTCCCCGCGGTGAAAGCGCAGGTGACTCACCCCCAGCCTTTCCCGGTCGGCCTCCCCGCGCTTTACGGCATCCCGGCTGATCTCGACGGCGATCACCTCGCAAAACCGCTCGGCCAGGTGGAGCCCCAAGACCCCGCTCCCCGCGTAGAGTTCAATGGCTCTTCCTCCGTTCCCTACGATCCGGGCGGCTTCCTGGTACAAAAGCCCGGCGGCTTTGGGGTTGACTTGGGCGAAGCTCTGCACCTCTACGGTGGAGAGCACCCCGCCGAACTCCTCGAGCAAGCCTCCCTCCCCGGCCAGACGCCGCACCCGCCCCCGAAAGCGCCCTTTGGGGCTGACCTCGGCCCAGACCACCCCAGCCAGGCCCTCCCGTACCAAAGCCTGGGCGGTGGGCTTCCAAGAGTGAGCCTCCCCGCCGATCAGGCCCACCAGGGTGCGTCCCTCGTACAGGCTGCCCCGCAGCACCACCTCGTCGAGGTTCGAGAGCGGCCAGCGCGACAACAGCCGGAAAGCCTCCTGCAAGGGGGGCGCGATCAAGGGGTCTTGCTCGAGCTTTACCAGCTGGTGGCTGTCGGGTTTGCGGTAGGCGAGCCCGCCAGAAGGATGCAGCGCATACTGCGCGGCGGTGCGGTAGCCGAGGGCTTCCGGCGAGGGTTGGATGGGGGAGAGGGGAAACTCGAGCTTGGCAATGCGCCCCAGGGCTTCGTGCACCAAGCCCTGCTTGAGCGGCAGTTGGGCGGAGTAATAGAGGGGAAGATCAGCGGTCGGAGGAAGCGGGTCGGGATAGCGCTCAGGGTGGGCCTGGAGGATGTCCAATACCTGGCCCTCGAGGTGGTGCTTGCGCGACCGGAGCCCTACCCGAACCACCTCGCCGGGCAGGGCCCCGCGCACCAGGACCGTACCCATCGCGGTACGGGCCAGGCCCAGGCCACCCGGCACTAGCTTTTCTATGGTCAGTGTCACACCCCTAACTTTACGGGAACCTTCGGGAGGACCTAAGGGCACGGGTAATATTGATCTTCGGAGCGCCACGTCCCGCGTCGTACGCGAAGGACGGTTGCAGCGGCAAAGCAGGTTATAGTAAGTTGCACCGGGGAAACCCTAACCAGCGCCGTAAAGACGGACCGAAGAGTTTGGGGGGACCTGAAAATCATCTCGAGGCTTAGGAGGAAGATGCGATGAAGAAAATCCTACTAACTTTAGCGTCGCTCACCTTGGCGGCTTCCGCGCTGGCTCAGGAGTTCGTGACCATCGGATCTGGGGCCACCACCGGGGTCTACTTTCCGGTGGCTACGGGCATCGCCAAGCTGATCAACGATGCCAACGCGGGTATACGGGCTAACGCTCGCTCCACCGGCGGGAGCGTGTTTAACATCAACGCCATCGCCTCCGGGGAGTTGCAGATGGGCCTTTCCCAAAACGATATCGCCTATTACGCCTATAACGGCAGCAGCATCCCCGCCTTCGAGGGTAAACCGGTCAAGTCCATCCGCTCCATCGCGGTGCTTTACCCTGAAGTGGTGCACATCGTCGCCCGGGCGGAGGCCAAAATTGACTCGGTCGCTGACCTCAAGGGCAAGCGGGTGGTGGTGGGCGACGTAGGCTCGGGCACCGAGCAGAACACCCGTCAGATCCTCGAGGCCTACGGGCTCACCTTTAACGACCTGGGCCAGACCATCCGGGTAGGGGCTTCCCAGGGGATCTCGCTGTTGCAGGATGGCCGGGCTGACGCCATGTTCTACACCGTGGGTCTGGGGGCTTCGGCCATTCAGCAACTGGCCCTCACCACCCGGATCAACCTGGTCACGGTGGAACCGGCTAAACTCAAGACCCTCACCCAGAAGTATCCCTTTTACACCAGCTTCATCATCCCCAGCGGGGTCTACCGCGGCGTAGAGGTGAGCACCCCTACCGTGGCCGTGCTCTCGATGCTACTGGCTTCCGACCAGCTCAGCGCGGATAGCGTGTACAAGATCATGAAGGCCACCTTTGACAACCTGGCTGAGTTCAAGAAGATCCACCCCAACCTCGAGCGCTACTTCGACCCGAAAAAGGCGGTGCGCAACCTCCCGGTTCCGCTGCACCCCGGTGCCGAGCGTTACTGGAAGGAAAAGGGCGTAATCAAGTAGTCCGCTGGCCCCTTGGATAGGCCCCCTGTGCGGGGCCGATCTTTTTGTGGAGCCAAAGGAGCTTCGAAGGGATATATTGGCGTATGTTGCTCAGTGCCTGAGGAGGTAAGAATGGCCGAGGACAACCGTGCCTTGGAGATCGTAGAGGAGTCTGAGTTAGGAGGGCGTAAACCCAAGGGTTATAGCCGTTGGCTGATCTTCGCCGTCGCCGTTGCTTGGAGTCTGTTCCAGCTGTGGGCCACCTGGGCCGGAACCCTGGATCCGCTCAAGCTGCGCGCCATTCACCTGGCCTTTGCCCTAGCCTTGGCCTTCTTGGTCTACCCCTTTTCCAAGAAGAGCCCTAGAGACCGGGTTCCTTGGGCGGACTGGCTGCTGGCGGGCTTGGGGGTGGTTGGGGCGCTTTATGTGGTGGTGGAGTATTACGGGATCACGCAGATCCGCGGCGGGGTGCCAAACCAGCTCGACAGCGTGATGGCCACCCTGACCATTTTGGTTTTGCTGGTGGCCAGCTGGCGGGTTTTAGGCAAAGCGCTGCCGATCATCGCCGCGGTTTTTCTGCTATATGCCCTTACTGGTCCTAAGGGAGCGCTTCATTTCAGCCTACCTGCTTTTTTGCAGCTCCATGCTGGGTTTACCTGGCCCCAGGCGGTAGGCCAGCTCTACCTGACCACCGAGGGGCTGTGGGGTACGCCCATCGGGGTATCGGCTACTTTTGTGTTTTTGTTTGTGCTCTTCGGGGCGCTTTTAGATAAGGCCGGAGCTGGGCAGTTCCTGATCCAGATCGCCTACAGCTTGTTGGGAACCTTCCGGGGTGGCCCGGCCAAGGCCGCGGTGGTGGCTTCGGGGCTGCACGGGATGGTCTCGGGCTCCTCGGTTTCTAACGTGGTCACGGTGGGAACCCTGACCATCCCGCTGATGAAGCGGGTGGGCTACCCGGCGGAGACCGCGGGGGCCATCGAGGTAGCGGGGGGATCCAACGGGCAGCTCATGCCCCCGGTGATGGGAGCGGCGGCCTTCATCATGGCCGAATACCTCTCCATCCCCTACAGCCAGCTCATCGTCTATGCCGCCGTGCCGGCGGTGTTGGCCTATGCCACCCTTTTCGTGGTGGTGCACCTCGAGGCCTTACGGCTGGGCCTCAAAGGGGTTCCGCGTTCCGAGCTGCCCGCTGCCGGGCCTATTTTGCGCAGCGGTTTCCACTATCTGATCCCTCTGGGATACTTGATCTACAGCCTGGTCATCGCCCACATGACCCCCGAGCGGGCGGCCTTCAACACGGTGATGTTGATCGGCCTGTTGATCCTCCTGCAGGAGGCCTGGCGCGCTTGGCGAGGCGGCCAGGGAGCGCTATGGGGGCTGCGCCGGGGGGCGGGGCTGATCTTGGAGGGCCTCGAGGCAGCGGGGCGAGGTATGGTGGGGATCGCCTTGGCCACCGCCAGCGCGGGGATCATCGTGGGGGTAGTGACCATCACCGGAATCGGTTTTGGCCTCTCCGACATCGTGCAGGCCCTGTCCATGGGCAATATCATCGCCGTGCTGGTGATGACCCAGATCATCTGCCTGATCCTGGGGATGGGACTTCCCACCACCGCCAACTACATCGTCATGGCGAGCTTGGTGGTGCCGGTGGTGCTCAACCTGGCGGAGAAGGCTGGCCTCCAGGTGCCCGCGGTGGCCGCCCACCTCTTCGTGTTTTACTTCGGCATCATGGCCGACTCTACCCCACCTGTGGCGCTGGCGGCCTATGCGGCGAGCGCTATCGCCAGATCGGATTTCTGGCGCACCGGGGTACAGGGCTTTGTCTACGAGATGCGCACCGCCTTTTTGGCCTACATGTTCTTTTTTAACCCCAAGCTGCTGTTGATCGGGGTGAATGGTTTCTTCGACGTCCTCGAGGTGGTGCTCTCGGGCTTCATAGGCATGGTGGCCTTTGCTTCGGGGGTGATGGGGTTCTTGCACCGCCCGCTCAACTGGCTGCAGCGGCTGTTGTTGCTGGGGGCGGCGGTGGCCCTGGTAACCCCGGGCATCCAAAGCGACTTGGTCGGGGCCGGGCTGCTGTTGCTGGTCTATGTTTGGCAGCGCATGACCTCGGCTCGAGCTAGGCTCAGC
This sequence comes from Meiothermus sp. Pnk-1, assembly GCF_003226535.1. Classification (NCBI taxonomy): domain Bacteria; kingdom Thermotogati; phylum Deinococcota; class Deinococci; order Thermales; family Thermaceae; genus Meiothermus; species Meiothermus sp. Pnk-1. Next base: position 168,733 of record NZ_QKOB01000002.1, read on the forward strand.
GCATAACCGGATGCAGCGGATCCGTGCGCTATACGATCCCAAAGCCGACCCGGCCCTTCGCCGGTCGGCTTTGCTGGGTCTATATGCCCTGGCGCCGCTGCCCAACCTTCTGCTCGCGGTGATGGTTTGGTTGGTGGCCCACCGGGAACTCCAGCTCCCCGGTTGGGCGGGGGTGGGGTTGGTGGGGATTGGCCTGAGCGCGTACGTATGGGTTCGACGGCGCGTGCGCCAGCTCGACCCCAAGCGTTCCGGTTACGCCGTAGCCAGAGGGTTACTGGAGGCCGCCTCTTTGGGCACCTTTTTGCTTCTAGCGGCGCTGGCGGTGGCTTTCGGGTTGGTGGGCTGGGGGTTGCTGCTGCTAGGGATGGGGCTAGGGGGGTACTTGTTGGCCCTATCCCGCGCGTTGGATGCGCCGTAACCAGCCTTTCCACCAGCGGCGAGGGCGGAGGAGTTCCCGGATGGCTGGAAGGGCCGCCGCGATGCGTTCCTGCCCCAGCCGGTAGATGTACTCGGCCTGGCGCGTGTCGAAGGTCTCGATGGCCCGAGGAGGATCTAGCCGGATCACCAGATCGGCTTTTTCCAAGGCGAGCTGCAACAGCCGCCGTCGGGAGGCTTCTCCGGCTTGCAGCGCGGCCTCGAGGGCGGTTTTGGGTTCCACGGGAGGATAGGGGTTAGAGATATCCACCGCTAACACCGGCCCTGGGGCGAGGGAGCGGGCTACCGTCACGGGAACCTTTTCTGCCACGTCTCCGTCCACCAGAAGCCGCCCGTCCCAGACTACTGGGGGGAAAACGCTGGGAATGGCACTGCTGGCTTTAACAGCTTCCCAGACCAGACCTTCGCGAAGGGCTACGGCCTCGCCGGTGCGCAGGTCGGCGGCGACCAGGGCTAGGGGAATCGGGCTTTCCTCGATCCGCCGCTCGCCGAAAAGTCGGGCGTAACCGCTGCGCAACCCGGCCCCCTCGGAGAGGTGGGGTTTGCGAAGAAAAGCCACCAGCCGGGCCATCTGCCGCAGGGTTCCGGCCTGCACCAGCCGTTCCACATCCGGGTCGTAGAGGGTTTGCAATACCAGCTGCGGGTCGAGCGGCAGATCAAAGGCGTACATGGCCGCGGCCAAGGCCCCGGCTGAGCTTCCCGCCAGCGCCCGGATAGGGATGCCCTCCCGGCGGAGGGTCTCGAGGATCGCCAGGTGGGCGATACCGCGGACACCCCCCCCTCCTAAGGCCAGGACCAAACCCATATCTTCACTGTATCAGCCGGCGGCCCGTACACAACTCACCCCGGCTGGAGTAAGTTAGGCCTATGCACTGGGATCATGTACCTGGGGTCTTGGGGGAGATCATCCGGCGGCGCTGGGAGGAAGTGGCGCCCCGGGTCGGCTCGCCCCTGGCTGAACCGCCCGCGGTTCCCTCCTTTACCGAGGCCTTGGCCCAACCTGGTCTATCCTTGATCGCCGAGGTCAAACGCAAAAGCCCCTCTCAGGGAGACATCGCCCAACTCGATCCGGCGCAAGTCGCCCGTCAGTACGCCGAGGGCGGGGCTCGAGCCATCAGCGTGCTGACCGAGCCCCACTACTTTGCGGGTTCCGACCAGGACTTGCGGGCGGTGCGGGAGGCGGTGAGCTTGCCCATCCTGCGCAAGGACTTCACCGTGCATCCCTATCAACTCGCCGAGGCCCGCAGCTTAGGGGCTTCGGCGGCGCTGCTCATCGTGGCGGTGCTAGGTGAGGAGACCGCGGGCTTCCTCGAGGCTGCCCGCCAGGCCGGAATAGAGGCCCTGGTAGAGGTGCACGACGAGGCTGAGCTGGAGATCGCCCTAGCGGCGGGGGCGACCCTCTTGGGCGTCAACAACCGCGACCTCGCCACCCTCGAGGTCGACCTTGAAACCGCCCCTCGCTTAGGTCGTCTGGCCCGGCAGCGCGGCTACTCGGGTTTGTTGGTGGCCGAGTCGGGGTATGGGCGGGCAGAAGAACTCATCCCGCTGAAGGGGATTTTTGATGCGGTATTGGTAGGAACCAGCCTGGCCCGTAGCGGTGGATGGCGCCAAGCCGCCCTCGCCCTGATGGGTCGGGGGGGATGCTAACCGGGGCCCGAGGAAGCGCTATCGTGAGCAGATCATTAGCCCCATGAAGCCCCACCTCAGCCTGCTCGGCCCACCGACCCTTACCCTCAAGGGAAAGGTTGTTGAGCTTTCCCAGCGCAAGGCGGTAGCCTTGGTGGCCTACCTGGCGACTCGGCGGGAGCCGGTGGAGCGTTCGGTCTTGGCTGGGCTTTTGTGGGAGGGGGACGAGGAAGCGGCGCGGAGAAATCTACGGCAAGAACTCTTCCGGCTCAAGGGCTCGGTGTTCGAGCCCTTGCTCAAGCAAACCCCCCAGACCCTGGCCCTAGGCGAAGTGGACACCGACCTCGAGGCCTTCCTGGGCCACCTGACCCGGGGCGAGTGGGCGAAGGCGGCGGGGATCTGGCGGGGGGGGTTCTTGTGCGGCTTCGAGGTGCGGGGCGGCGAGGCCTTTTTGGATTGGCTCTTGCCCGAACAGGAGCGCTGGCAGGGGCTGTACCGCGAGGCTATGCTGGGCTGGGCCCGCAGCCGCGAGGCTGCCGGAGCCTACCACGAAGCGATAGAGATCTACCGGCGGCTGCTGGAGGCCGACCCTTACCAGGAGCAAGAGCAGCAGGCGGTGATTCGGCTTTACGCCCTTTTGGGCGAGACTCCGGCGGCGCTGCGGCAGTATGAGGGTTACCGTGAGGTACTGCGCCGGGAGTTCGGGGTGGAACCCTCTCCTGAGACCCAGGCCTTGTACCGCCGTTTACGTCAGGGCAAACCCCTAACCGAAGCGGAAGGCTTTTCGTTGCCTCGCGCGCTGAACGAGCCGCCGCTGGTGGGCCGGGCCGAGGACTGGATGTGGCTTGAGGCCAACCTGTGCTCGGGAGTGTTGTTGTTGGTGACCGGCGAGCCCGGGGTGGGGAAGAGCCGTTTGACCCAGGAGTTCTCCCGGCGGCGGGGCCGGACGCTCGTCGTGCGGCAGCGCGAGAGTGGTCGGAGGCTTGGCTTTAGCGGGTTTATCGAGGCCGTACGGGTGGCGCTCGAGCAAGGCTGGGATCCGGCGGGGATGGAGGCCGCTTGGCGGGACGAGCTGGCCTGGTTGGTCCCTGAGTTGGCCGGCAGCCTCGAGGCGTCCTTTCGCCGCGAGCGCCAAGAGGGGTGGCTTCGCGAGGCTGGCCGGGTGAGGTTCAAAACTCGTCCCTCCCGCTCGGCCAAGTCGCACCTCTTCGAGGCCTTGGCCCGCTTTGTACAGAACTGGGTGGGGCCAGGCGGGATCTTGCTGTGGGAGGACGTACATTGGGCCGACGAGTCCAGCCTGGAGTTTTTGCCCTACCTGGTGCAGCGTTCGGGAGGGTTAGGGTATATGGTGCTGGCCACGGCCCGCCCTGAAGAGCGGCACCCGGCCCAACTGCGGGCCGTTCTTCAGGAGCTCAAGGCGGAACAGGCGCTAAGGGTTCGCGTTCTACGGAACCTCGAGGTAGCCGAGGTGCTCGAGTTGATCCGCCACCTCTCCGGCCAAGAATCGGGGGGCAGCCTCTTTTCCGAGCGGCTGCACAAGAGTACCGGAGGGAACCCCTTTTTCCTGCTCGAAACGCTGCGCTTTTTGTTCGAGCAGGGGCTATTGCGGGTGGGAGAGGGGAGCTGGCGCACCCCCTATGACGCCTTCACCGCCGACTACCATGAACTCCCGGTCCCGCCCAGCGTACAGGGGGCGGTGCTGAGCCGCTTCCAGCACCTCACCGAGGGGACTTCGCCGATGCGGGAACAGGCCCTGCGGATCGCCCAGGCGCTGGCTTTGGCGGATCAGCCCCTCAGCCTCGAGGCCCTGCGGGATTTGCTTAGGGAGGGGTCGCCAGCAGACAACGCTCTGCTGGCTGCGCTGGACCAGCTGGTGCAGGCCGGGTTGGTGCGTGCGGGCTCGGATTCGCCGGGTGGGGTAAGGTTCAGCCTAAGCCACGAGCTCTCCCGCCAGGCTATCCTGGCCGCGATGCCCGAGACCACCCGGATGGGCTTTCATGCCCGCTTCGTCGAGCTGTTGCGGATCTCGGGGGCCCCTCCTGAGCGCTTGGCCCTGCACCTGCACCTCGCAGGCCGACCGCGCGAGGCGGCCCAGGCCTATCTCCAAGCGGCGCGCGCGGCCCGCTCGGGGCCGCTGGCCACGCAGGCCCTCAGCTACTACGCCGAAGCCCGGAGCCTGCTCGGAGAGAACCTCAGCCCGGCAGATTCCTTCGCGTTGCTGGCCGAGATCGCCGAACTCAAGTTGATCTTGGGAGAGAACCCCCGGCGCGAGGTGCACCAGATGGAGCCGCTGGCCGCCGAGCTGGGCAAGGCCGCCCAGTACCGGTTGCGCCTTTTGGAAGCGAACGCGGCGGTGCTGAGCGGGGTTGTGGAAGAGGGCATCCTCTCGGCTCGGCAGGCCCTCGAGCTGGCCGAAACCCCCCTCGAGCGGGGCCGAGCGCTGTTTCGGCTGGCCTGGCTGGAATACCGCGGCGGCGATCCCGACGCCCAGCTCGAGCCCTTGGAACAGGCCATACAAGCTTTTCATGAGGCGGGCGAGAGGGGCCTGGAGGCCCAGGCGGTGCGAAACCTTTCCGGCTACTGGTTGCGCTTGGGCCAACTCGAGGCTTTTGAGGCTGCCTACGGCGAGGCTTTGCGGCTGGCCGAGGCGACCCAGGATCGCTACTTGCTGCGCCGGCTGATGGCCGACCGGGCCAATGTGGACTGGGTGAAGGGGCGCTATGGCCAGAGCCTGGCGGCGGGGGAGCGCCTTTTGGCCGAGGCCCGCCAGACCGGCGACCTCTGGGCGGTGTGGGATGCCTTGCAGGTACAGGCCCTCAACGCCAGCGTGTTGGGGCTCGACGAGGGGCTCGAGCAGGCCCTGCAGGATTCGCTCAGGGAAGCCGAGGCCGCCGGGGCCTGGCGCGACCGGGCGGTGTTGCGGAGCGACCTGGGGGCTGGGCTGATGGCGATCAACCGCCTGGCCGAGGCCCGCGAACACCTCTCCATCGCCCTGCGTGAGCTACAGGAACTCGGCGAACGAGCCCGCTTGGGGCATACCCTTTTCGCCTTGGGGTGGACCCTTTTGGATTCGGGAGAGCCCGAGTTGGCCGAGGCTTACCTAAGCGAAGCCGCCGACTTGTGGGGAGAGCGCAAAGAGTGGCGCCACCGGGCGCGCTCGCTGGCGGCGTTGGCCTTGGCCCGCTTACGCTACGGGAACCGCGCCAAAGCCCGCGAGGCCGCTCAGGAGGCCATGCGCTACCTCGAGGACTGGGCCAAAGGGCTTTTCGACCTACCGTTGGTGCTCTACGCCTACGCCCGCGCCCTGGGCGACCACGAGGGGCGGCCCTATCTAATCCACAGCCAGCGGGGGATACACGAACTGGCGGCGGCGCTCGAGCCCACCCTGCGCGAGCGCTTGCTGGCCAACCGTTTCGTAGCCCATGCCCTGGGTAAATGACGGGGATTTAGCGCCCTAGATGTTACGAACGTCCCACGTCCGCAAGGCGCGGGGTTGTACGTGAGAATCTACCTGGGGCCTTGGCCCAAAGCGCCGTCCAGGGGAGCACGCACAGCAGATTGCTGAACAGCGGGGTCTGCCGAATACCGAGTCGAGGCCGGGAGATATTCCCGGCCTCTGGAATGAGCTTGGGTTTAGAAGCGCTCGGCTACCTTGTCCCAGTTGATCACGTTCCAGATCGCCGCCAGATATTCGGGCCGGCGGTTTTGGTACTTGAGGTAGTAGGCGTGCTCCCACACGTCGATGCCCAAAAGTGGGGTGTCGCCTTCCATGAGGGGGGAGTCCTGGTTGGCGGTGCTGTAGATTTTCAGCTTGCCGCCCTTGTCCTTCACCAGCCAGGCCCAGCCCGAGCCAAAGCGGGTGGCCCCGGCTTGGGTCAGCTGCTTCTTGAACTCATCGAAGCTGCCAAAGGTAGAGTTGATGGCCTCGGCCAGCTTGCCGGTAGGTTCCTTGGCCCCGCCGGGGGTGAGGATGTCCCAGAATAGGGTGTGGTTGTGGTGGCCGCCGCCATTGTTGCGCACGGCGGTGCGGATGTCCTCGGGCACCTCGTTGATCCGGCGTAGCAGGTCCTCTAGCTCCCAGCCGTGGAGCTCGGGGTGCTTTTCCAAGGCGGCGTTGAGGTTGTTGACGTAGGCCAGGTGGTGGCCCTGGTAGTGCACCTCCATGGTTTTAGCGTCGATGTGGGGCTCGAGGGCATCCGCGGCATACGGGCGTTCGGGCAACTTGAACGGGTAACTCATGCTTTCACCTCCTAAAGGGGTACTCTATTACCGGTCTTCCTATCAAGTTGTGAGCCAATGCATATCTACGCTTGATTTCTAGCCTTCGCTGGGCTTCGTCATCTCTATTGGCACCACCCAGCGGTCGAACTCCTCCTCGCTCAAATAGCCCAGCGCCAGGGCCGCTTCCTTGAGGCTGGTGCCCTCCTTGTGGGCTTTCTTGGCGATGGCGGCGGCCTTGTCGTAGCCGATGTGGCGGTTGAGCGCGGTGACCAGCATCAGGTTCTTCTCCAGGTTCTCCCGGATGCGGGGCAGGTTGGGCTCGAGGCCCACCGCGCAGTGGTCGTTGAAGGCCAAAGAGGCATCGCCCAGGAGCTGGATGCTGGTGAGGACGTTGTACACCATCACCGGCTTGTAGACGTTGAGCTGGAAGTTGCCCTGAGTGCCGGCGAAGGCCACCGCTGCGTCGTTGCCGAAGACCTGCACGCAGACCATGGTCAGGGCCTCGCTCTGGGTGGGGTTGACCTTGCCGGGCATGATCGAGGAGCCGGGCTCGTTCTCGGGGATGATGAGTTCCCCGATGCCGTTGCGCGGACCAGAGGCCAGCCAGCGCACGTCGTTGGCCATCTTGAAGAGGGCTCCGGCCAGGGTGCGCAGCGCGGCGCTGGTGGTCACCAGGGCGTCGTGGGCGGCGAGCGCGGCGAACTTGTTCTTGGCCGAGACGAAGGGAAAGCCGGTTTCCTTGGCGATGTAGGCGGCGCAGAGGTCGCCGAACTTGGGGTGGGCGTTGAGCCCGGTGCCCACCGCGGTCCCGCCGATGGCCAGCTCGTACAACCCCCCCTCGGCGTGGCGCACCTGCTCGAGGCCGTAGTCGATTTGCGCGACCCAGCTCCCGATCTCCTGACCCAGGGTGATGGGGGTGGCGTCTTGCAGGTGGGTGCGGCCCACCTTGACCACGTCCTGGTAGGCTTCGGCCTTGGCCGCCAGGGTGTCGCGCAGCCGCTTCACGTTGGGGTAGAGCTGGCGGTGCAGCTCCTCTACCACCGCGATGTGCATGGCGGTGGGGAAGGTGTCGTTGGAGGATTGCCCCCGGTTGACGTGGTCGTTGGGGTGGATGGGGTCCTTGGAGCCCAGCACCCCTCCTGCAAGCTCGATGGCTCGGTTGGCGATCACCTCGTTGGCGTTCATGTTGCTCTGGGTGCCCGAGCCGGTCTGGAAGACCACCAGCGGGAAGTGCTCGTCGAGCTTCCCGGCGATCACCTCTTCGGCGGCCCGTACGATGAGCTCGGCTTTGTCGCGGGGCAGCTCGCCCAGCTCGGCGTTGGCCAAGGCGGCGCTTTTCTTGAGGATGCCCAGCGCCCGGATTATGCTCCGGGGCATCTTGAAGCGCTCTACCCCAATAGGGAAGTTTTGGATGGAGCGCTGGGTTTGGGCCCCCCAGTAGCGGTCCGCCGGTACCTTTACCTCGCCCATGGTGTCTTTTTCGATGCGGTAGCTCATGGCGCACGTATTCTACCCTGGTAAGGCCATCCACACCTTGCCTGTCCGCCCTCGTGTACCATGGGGCGGATGTACGACTTGGTGATCGTCGGAGCGGGGCCGGTGGGCTTGGCGGCGGCCATCGAGGCCAAGCGGGCCGGGCTCGAGGCGGTGGTGCTGGAAAAGGGTACCCTGCTTGAGACCATCTACCGCTGGCCGCGCGAGACGGTCTTCTTCAGCGAGGCCAAAAACCTCGAGATCGGAGGTCACCCTTTTCCCTCCCTGGCCCCCAAGCCTACCCGCCGCGAAGCCTTGCAGTACTACCGCCGGGTAGCGGAGGTAGAGGGGCTCGAGGTCCGTACCTATACCGAGGCGACGGGAATCGCCGGTCAAGAAGGGAATTTCACCGTTCGCTACCACGACCGGGAGGGGGAGGGCAGGATGTCGGCCCGGTTCGTCCTGGTGGCCACCGGCTATTACGGCAATCCCAACCGGCTCGGCGTGCCGGGCGAGAACTTGCCCCATGTCCGCTACGGGATCGAGGAGACCCTGCCTTACTGGAACCGCGAGGTGGTAGTGCTGGGCGGCTCAAACAGCGCGGTGGAAACCGCCCTTGACCTATATCGGGGTGGGGCTAGGGTCACCGTCGTCCACCGCGAGAGAGAGATTCGGCCTAGCGTCAAGTACTGGCTCAAGCCCGACTTCGAGAACCGGGTCAAGGAGGGGGCGATCCGCCTCATCCTGAATGCCGAGGTGCGGGAGATTACCCCCAACGAAGTGAGGCTTGTGGAGCGCTCGAGCACTCAGGCGTCTCTTACCCGCCTCCGCGCCGACTTCGTGGTCGTGCTGATTGGGTACCGGGCAGTGGACCAACTTTTGCGCCAGGCGGGAGCCCGTTTTGGCGGGGAGAGCGATGCTCCCTTGCTCTCCGAGGTCTTCGAAACCTCGATTCCCGGCTTGTTCGTGGCAGGTAGCGCAGGCTTTGGCCACGACACCCGCACGGTCTTTATCGAAAATGGCCGGGAGCACGCCAAAATCGCGGTTAGAGAGATCGCCCGGCGGACGCAGGAGGTGCCGCGATGACCTCGGCGGAGGTGATCCGGATCCTGGGGCTGAAGCCGCATCCCGAGGGGGGCCACTACATCCAGACCTTCAAGTCTCCGCTCCTCCTGGAGGCGCGGCAGGGGCAGCGGGCAGCTTCCACCGCGATTTACTTTTTGCTCGAGGCTGGGGATTTTTCCGCTTGGCACAGGGTTTGCTCGGACGAGGTATGGCATTTTTATGCAGGGGGCGGGCTCGAGCTGCACCTGCTGAGCGAGGAGGGGGTATACAGCAAGGTTCGCATGGGTTCGAACCTCCTGCAAGGGGAGAGGCCTCAAGCCGTGGTTCCGGCGGGGGTCTGGCAAGCGGCGTGCCCGGTGGGGAATTATGCGCTTGTGGGCTGCACGGTGGCTCCCGGGTTTGAGTTTGCGGACTTTGAATTGCCCTCCCGGGAGGAGCTGGGTCGGCGTTTCCCTCAGCACGCCGAGCTCATCGCGCGCCTGACCCGCTAAGCGCGGAAAACCTTGCAGCTTAGGCCGGGAGGTTGTAAGGCTGGCTTGACACGGTATACCAAGCCCGAGTAGACTCCCTCTCAAGGTGATTCGAGCTTACGCCAGCATTATTAGCCTATCCCTAGCCCTAGTAGTAGCGGCTAGGGGGGGCTTGGTGCAGCGATAAGCCAGCAGAACACCATAGACCCCCCGCTCGAGCGGGGGGTTTAGGTTTGAGCAGACGGGGAGATCTTATGAACGGAGCGGCGGCAATCCTCAAAGCGTTAGAGAAGCAAGGGGTGACCACCATCTTTGGGCACCCTGGGGGCACCATCATGCCTACCTACGATGCCCTTTACGACTCTCCCATCCGGCATATCCTGGTACGGCACGAGCAGGGCGGAGTCCACGCCGCCACTGCCTACGCCCGCGCCAGCGGCAAGGTGGGGGTGGTGATGGCGACCTCGGGGCCGGGGGCGCTGAACCTGGTCACCGGGCTACAGGACGCGCTGATGGACTCCACCGCCGTCGTGGCCATCACCGGCAACGTGCCCCAGGCGCTCATCGGTACCGATGCTTTCCAGGAGGCCGACGTCTGCGGCATCACCCAGCCGGTCACCAAGCACAACCTCCAGATCCGCAACGTCAACGATATCCCGCGGGTGATTGCCGAGGCTTTCTACATCGCCTCCACGGGCCGCCCGGGGCCGGTGCTGGTGGACGTTCCCAAGGACGTGCAGCTCGCGCCCTTCAACGGTAGCTTCGATGTAGAGATCGACCTCCCCGGCTACAAGCCCACTTACAAGGGGCACCCCCGCCAGATCGAGCGGGCGCTCGAGGCCATCGAGAGGGCCAAAAAACCCGTCCTGATGGTGGGCGGCGGGGCCCAGCACGCCGCGGCCGAGATCCTCGAGTTTGCCGAGAAGACCGGCATCCCGGTGATCCCCACCCTGATGGGGCTGGGGGCTTTCCCCGGCACCCACCGGCAGTTTCTGGGCATGCCCGGCATGCACGGCTCGGTGGCGGCCAACTGGGCCATCCACAACGCCGACACCATCCTGGCCATCGGCCTGCGCTTCGATGACCGGGTGACCGGCAAGGTCTCGCGCTTTGCCCCCAACGCCCACACCATCATCCATGTCGATATCGACCCTGCCGAGATCGGCAAGCTGGTGAACACCGCCATCCCGGTGGTGGGCGACGCCCGGTGGGTGGCCGCCGAGCTGGCCAAGGGGGCCAAGCGGCTCGCCATCGCCGAGTGGTGGCAGCAGGTGGACGAGTGGCGCACCAAGCACCCCTTTAGCTGGACCCCCAAGCCCTACCTGCAAAGCCAGGAGGTTATCCACGCCTTCTGGGAGGCTACCGGTGGCCGGGCCATCGTGACGAGTGGGGTGGGGCAGCATCAGATGTTCACCGCGCAGTTCTTCAAGTTCGACCGGCCCCGCTCCTGGATCAACTCCGGCGGGCTGGGCACCATGGGGGTAGGCCTGCCCTTCGCCATCGGCGCGGCGCTGGCGAGGCCCGGCGAGCTGGTCATCGACTTCGACGGCGACGGCTCCTTCCAGATGACCCTGCAGGAGCTGGCCACGGTGAAGAAGTACAACCTTCCCGTCAAGATCGTTCTCCTCAACAACGGCTTCTTGGGCATGGTGCGGCAGTGGCAGGACCTCTTCCACGCCCGGCGCTACAGCGAGGTCTACCTGGCCGACTCTAACCCCGACTTCGCCAAGCTGGCCGAGGCCTACGGCATCAAGGGCGTGACCTTGGAGGATAGGTCCCGGCTGGCCGAGGCGGTGCGGGAGGTGCTGGCGCACGACGGCCCGGTGCTGCTCGATTGCCGCGTGCACCACGAGGAGGGCGTCTTCCCCATGATCCCTTCGGGCGGGGCCGCCGAGGACATGATCATCGAGAACCCGCGCGAAGCGGTGGAGGCCGGAGACTGACCGGTAGACAGGAGAGTTCATGCGACACGTGGTTTCCGTTTTGGTCCAGGACAAGCCCGGCGTCCTGCAACGCATCGCGGGCCTGATCGCCCGCCGGGGCTTCAACATCGAGTCGCTGGCGGTGGGGCGCACCCACCAGGAGGGGCTCTCGCGCATCTCGCTGGTGGTGACCGGAGACGACCGGGTGCTCGAGCAGGTCGAGAAGCAGCTCAACCGCCTGATCGAGGTCATCAAGGTCACCGACCACTCCGAGCCCCACGTCGAGCGCGAGCTGGCGCTGGTCAAGGTGGCGGTGCCGGGCATGGAGGAGCGGCTGGAGATCAAGGACATCGCCGAGGCTTTCCGCGCCCGCATCGTGGACGTGGCCCGGAGGTCGATCATCTTCGAGCTCACCGGCGACTCGAGCAAGGTGCAGAACTTCATCGAAGCCATGCGGCCTTACGGGCTGATGGAGGTCATGCGCACCGGGGCGGTGGCCCTTTCGCGGGGCGAGAAGACCTTGAAAGTACGCGAGCGAAAGGAGGCCGTGTAAGGGCGCGGTTATCCGCGCCTTATCGTTTATGCCTCGAGCCCTTCAGGAAAAATCCACCCCCGAGCAGATCCGCGCCCGTTTCGACGCGGACGTGGAGCGCTTCTCCAACCTCGAGACCGGCCAGTCCGCCACCATCGACGCGCCGCTGGTGCTGGAGTTGTTGGCGCAGACCGCGCTGGCCTTGGTGCCTGAGCCTAAACGCCTCCTCGACGTGGGTTGCGGCGCCGGGAACAACACCTTGAAGATCCTCCAGCGTTACCCTCATATTGCCTGTGACCTTCTCGACCTGAGCGCTGCCATGCTCGAGCGGGCCAGGGAGCGGGTTTCCCAGGTAACCGATGCTCCGCTTCGCACTTTTCAGGCGGACTTCCGCACCGCGCCGCTCGAGGACGACGCCTACGACCTGATCGTCGCGGCGGCGGTGCTCCACCACCTACGCGACGAGGCCGACTGGGAGGCCGCTTTTGCCAAACTCTACCGCATCACCGCGCCGGGCGGAGCCCTGCTTGTCTCCGACTTGGTGACCCACGCCCACCCTGCCGTACACGCCCTGATGTGGAATCGCTACGGGCAATACCTGACAAACCTGGGAGGAGAGGCTTACCGCGAAAAGGTGTTCGCTTACATAGACCTCGAGGACTCACCCCGCTCCCTCGGCTTCCAGATGGAACTGCTGCGGAGGGTGGGCTATCGCGAAGTGGAAGTGCTGCATAAGAACAGCGTGTTCGCGGCGTTCTATGCGCTGAAGTAAAGGGAGGTTGCTTGTGAAGATCTATTACGACTCCGACGCAGACTTGGGCTTCATCAAGGACAAGACCGTGGCCATCCTGGGCTTCGGTTCGCAGGGCCACGCCCATGCGCTAAACCTGCGCGACTCGGGCATCCGGGTAGTGGTGGGGCTGCGCCCCGGCAGCCGCAACGAGGCCAAGGCCCGGGGGGCGGGGCTCGAGGTGCTCCCCGTCGCCGAAGCGGTGAAGAAGGCCGACGTGGTGATGGTGCTGCTTCCCGACGAGACCCAGGGCAAGGTCTACCGCGAGGAGATCGAGCCGGCCCTCAAGGAGGGCGCGGCGCTGGCCTTCGCCCACGGCTTCAACATCCACTTCGGCCAGATTAAGCCCCGGCCCGACCTCGACGTGTGGATGGTGGCCCCCAAGGGCCCCGGCCACCTGGTGCGCAGCGAGTACGAGAAAGGCTCGGGGGTGCCCAGCCTGGTCGCCGTCTACCAAGACGCTTCCGGCTCGGCCCTGCCCACCGCGCTGGCCTACGCCAAGGCCAACGGCGGCACCCGCGCCGGGACCATCCAGACCACTTTCAAGGACGAGACCGAGACCGACCTCTTCGGCGAGCAGACGGTGCTGTGCGGCGGTCTGACCCAGCTCATCGCCGCGGGCTTCGAGACGCTGGTAGAGGCCGGGTACCCGCCCGAGATGGCCTACTTCGAGTGCCTGCACGAGGTCAAGCTCATTGTGGACCTGATCTACGAATCTGGGTTTGCGGGGATGCGCTACTCCATCTCCAACACCGCCGAGTACGGCGACTACACCCGTGGCCCGATGGTGGTGAGCCGCGAGGAGACCAAGGCCCGCATGCGCGAGGTGCTGCGGCAAATCCAGCAGGGCGAGTTCGCCCGGGAGTGGATGCTAGAGAACCAGGCCGGCCAGCCCGTGCTCAACGCCAACCGCAACTACTGGAAGAGCCACCCCATCGAGGTTGTCGGCCCCAAACTCAGGGCCATGATGCCCTTCCTCAAGTCGCGCTTCTCCAAAGAAGAGGTAGCTGGGGACTGAGCCGCGCGCCATACGCTGCATGTTACGCACCCCAAGGCGTATGACGTGGCACGTAAGACGTACGACCAAACCAGGAGGTTTCCATGCGCCACATCCGAATCTTCGACACCACGCTTCGGGACGGGGAACAATCCCCTGGCGTAGCCCTTTCGCTGCAGCAGAAGCTCGAGATCGCCCACGCCCTGGCCCGGCTGAATGTGGACATCATCGAGGCGGGCTTCCCGGTCAACGGGGCTAGCGAGTTCGAGTGCGTCTCCCGCATCGCCCGCGAGGTGCAAGGGCCGGTGATCTGTGCCCTGGCCCGTACCCACAAGCTCGACATTGAGCGGGCGGCGGCGGCGCTCGAGCCCGCCGAGCGGCGCCGCATTCACGTCTTCACCAGCGCCAGCCGGGTGCACCTGGAGTACATGCTCAAGAAGACGCCCGAGCAGATCCTCGAGCTCACCGACGAGATGGTGCGCTATGCCCGGCAGTTTACCGACGACGTGGAGTTCAGCGCCCAGGACGTCATGCGCGCCGACTTCGACTTCGTGCTGCGCCTCTACGACGCCGCCATCGCCGCCGGGGCCACCACCATCAACATTCCCGACACCACCGGCTACGGCACCCCGCCGGAGTACGGCGCCCTGATCAAGCGCATCCACGACGAGGTAGTACGCGGGCGCGACGTGCACATCTCCGCCCACTGCCACGACGACTTGGGTATGGCCACCGCCAACAGCCTGGCGGCGGTGGAGAACGGCGCGACCCAGATCGAGTGCACCGTCAACGGCATCGGGGAGCGGGCCGGCAACACCGCTTTGGAAGAGGTGGTGATGGCGCTCTACGTCCGCCGCGACCACTACCAGGCCGAAACCCGGATCAACACCCGCGAGATCTACCGCATCAGCCGCATGGTCGAGCGCTACACCGGCATGGTGGTGCAGCCCAACAAGGCCATCGTGGGGGACAACGCCTTCGCCCACGAGTCGGGCATCCACCAGGACGGGGTGATCAAGAACAAGGAGACCTACGAGATCATGAACGCCGAACTCGTAGGCCGCGAGGCCGCCGTGCTGGTGCTGGGCAAGCACTCGGGCCGGGCCGCGGTCAAGAAGGCCCTGCACGACTTGGGCTACGAGCTCGACGAGGGCCAGATGCAGACCGTCTTCCAGCGCTTCCGCGAGATCGTAGACCGCAAGGGCCCCATCTCCACCGAGGAACTGCGGGCTTTGGTGGAGAGCGAGACCGCGTCCAGCGCGCACCTCTTTACCATCGAACAGCTGCAATTCTTCTCCGGCTACGGCATGCTTCCCACCGCCACCGTGCGCCTGAAGACCCCCAAGGGCGAGGTGACCACCACGGCCATCGGCGATGGGCCGGTAGACGCGGTTTACAAGGCGCTCGCCGAGGCCATCGAGATTCAGCCCGAACTCGAGCTCTACCGCGTGGAGGCGGTCACCGGCACCACCGAGGCGCTGGGCGAGGTCACGGTCAAGCTCAAGCTGGGCGAAGTCATGGCCACCGGCCACGGTATCTCGCCCGACATCATCGAGGCTTCGGCCCGCGCCTACCTCGATGCGGCCAACAAGCTGGTGGCCGGGCAGGCGGCCAAGCACCCGCCGAGCCTGGACGAGGTGCAGACCAAGGGCGTAGAACGCTAGTGGAGATGAACCCATCTCGCATGCTGGATGACCTCAAAGCTACCGTCCTTCGCATGGAACAGCGCTTGGATGCTCTCCAAGACGTGCGGATTGAGGAACTCATGAGGGCTTACCGCGAGCTGGTGCCACGCTTCGAACGGGACCTCGAGGACGAGCGCGACCGGCTCCTCTCGCGCGGCGCTGCGTTGATGCTGGTGCAGCAGGTATGGAAGGGCAGGCAGTGATCCGCCCGGCCCGCGTGGGCGACGCCCCTGCCATCGCCCGCGTCCACGTGGACTCCTGGCGCGAGACCTACTCGGTGTCGGGGGAAGAAGCTGATGGAGTGGGCGTACGGTTGGCGCGACCCGAGGGGGAGTAAGACGTGATCGAAATTCTAGATACCACCCTACGCGACGGCACCCAGGGGCAGGCTGTGAGCCTCTCCAGCGACGACAAGGTGGCCATCGCCCGGCGGCTGGCGGCCTTTGGCGTGCCGCTCATCGAGGGCGGCTGGCCGGGGTCGAACCCCAAGGATGCCGAGTTCTTCGCCCGCATGAAGGGCGTAGACCTAGGCCAGACCCGGCTGGTGGCCTTCGGTTCGACCCGGCGCAAGGGGCTCCGTCCACAGGACGACCCGTCGGTGCAGGCCATGCTGGAGGCCCACACCCCGGTGGTCACGGTGGTGGCCAAGAGCTGGGATTTTCACGTTGCCGAGGCGCTCGAGGTGAGCCTGGAGGAGAACCTGCGCATGATCGAGGAGACCTACGCCTACCTGGTCGCTCAGGGCCGGCGGGTCATCCACGACGCCGAGCACTTCTTCGACGGCTTCAAGGCCAACCGGGGCTATGCCCTGGCGACGCTCGAGGCCGCCGTGCGGGGCGGGGCCGACACGCTGTGTCTGTGCGACACCAACGGCGGCAGCCTGCCCGAGGAGGTCGCCGAGATCACCCGCGCGGTCGTGGAGGCTTTCCCGGGTGTTCGCATCGGCATCCACCCCCACAACGACGCCGAGCTGGCCGTGGCCAACGCCCTGGCCGCCATACGCGCCGGGGCCACCCACGTGCAGGGCACCATCAACGGCTACGGCGAGCG
This sequence comes from Meiothermus sp. Pnk-1, assembly GCF_003226535.1. NCBI lineage: Bacteria > Thermotogati > Deinococcota > Deinococci > Thermales > Thermaceae > Meiothermus > Meiothermus sp. Pnk-1. The sequence continues at coordinate 184,999 of NZ_QKOB01000002.1, forward strand.
CTGCGGCAACCTCAACCTCACCAGCACCATCCCCAACCTGATCCTCAAGTACGGGCTCGAGCTCGAGGGCATCGGCCGGGAGAAGCTCGCCGAGCTGCGCGAGGTCTCGCACTACGTGGACGAGCGGGCCAACCTCACGCCCAACATCCGCGCACCCTACGTGGGCGACGCGGCCTTCGCCCACAAGGGCGGCATCCACGTCTCGGCGGTGCTGAAGAACCCCCGCACCTACGAGCACGTGCCCCCCGAGGCGGTCGGCAACACAAGGCGGGTACTGGTCTCCGACCTCTCGGGCCGCAGCAACCTGCTGGCCAAGCTGGCCGAGGCCGGGGTGCAGGTGCCCAAGGAGACGGCGGGGGCGCTGTTGGAAGAGGTCAAGCAGCTCGAGCACGCCGGCTACTCCTTCGAGGGCGCCGAGGCCAGCTTCTACCTGCTGGCCCACCGGCTGCGCGGGGGAAGGTTGCCTTTTGAGGTGCTGGGCTTCAGCGTCTTCATGCACGCCAACGACCACCGCCCCGACACCCCTACCTGGGCCGAGGCCACGGTGCGGGTGAGGGTGGGGGAGAGCGTGCAGCACACCGCGGGGGAGAGCGCGTTCGGTCCGGTTTCAGCGCTCGACATCGCCTTCCGCAAGGCGGTGCAGGCCTTCTACCCCGAGATCGGCGAGATCGAGCTCACCGACTACAAGATGCGCATCCTGAGCGGCCAGGAGATGGGCACCGCCAGCGGGGTGCGGGTTGTGATCGAGATGCACCGCGCCGGAGAGCGTTGGACCACCGTGGGCGCCAGCCGCAACAGCCTCGAGGCCTCCCTCAAGGCCCTCACCGACGGCTACGCCTACGCGCTGGTGAAGGTCCAGCCAGTGCCGCAGGATTGATCCCTCCACCGAGGTCGGTTTCTTGCACGTACGGCCGCAGATGGTTAAGCGCGGGCCTTCTTCGCCGCCCATACCAGCCGCACGAAGCGGATCAGCCGGGGGAAGCGCCCCCAGCGCTTGCGATCCAGCCCAACCCTGAGCAACCACTCGATGTTGAGGCGTTGTGCCCACACGGGCACCCGCCTGACCTCGCCGGAGAGCACGTCCAACACCCCGCCGACGCCGATGGCGACCTTCGCACCCAGGTTCGCTTTGTTGCGGTGGATGAAGGTGTCTTGCCGCTCGCCCATCCCTACCAGCAACAAGTCCGGCTGGGATTGGCGGATGGCCTCGAGCACGGCGGCTTCGTCCTGGAAATAGCCGTCTTGGGTGCCCACCACCTGGATTCCCCACTCGCGCCGGGAGCGTTCGGCGGCTTTTTGCGCGATCCCCGGTCTTGCCCCGAGGAAGAAGACCCTTAGGCGAGGGCCGAAGCGCTTGAAGAGTTCGACCGTCAGGTCGGCTCCGGTGACCCGCTCCTCCAGCCGCTTTCCCGTAAGCCGCTTGGCGGCCCAGAGGATCCCTACCCCGTCCGCAGTGACCAGCTCGGCCTCGAGGATGGCCCGCCGAACTGCTGGGTCGGATTGCGCCCGCACCACGATCTCGGGGTTGAGCGTCAGGACTTGGCGAGTGGGGCCGGACGTTTGCAGAAATCCCTCGATGACCTCGAGGGCCCCGCTCATGTTGACCAGGTCCAGGGGAAGGCCCACAAGGCTGATCCGCTCAGGCTTCATCGCTGCCCTCCAGTGCGGTAAAAGCATAGGCGATACGGTCTTTGGAGAGTCCGTAACGGGAAGCTTCCAGCAGCCGGGTTTCCTGCAACAGCGGAACTACCCGATCGAAGCCGATCAGGCTGGCCAAGGCGATATCCTCGTCGCGGCCCATGCGGTGCAGGCGCTGGCCCTCCCCACTCCCGAACAGGGCTTCTTGTGGGTCGGGGAAAAGCGAGAGCAGGTGGGTGGCCAGGGAAGCTCCCTGCATGGTGGTGAACGAAAGGGCCTGCTCGAGCCGTTTGGCGAAAAACCCCGCGGCTAGCATGTTCGCTTGGCTGGGCTCGCCCGATCCGGCGGATTGGGGGTCCCCGAGGGTTTCCGCCGCGCAGATGAGGGCCACTTCCTCCCTGGCCAGCCGGGGAACCGCGGCGAGCAGGGCCTTGGCGTTGCGGAAATGTCCCAGGACAGCCCGCGGGGCCTGGAAAGCCAGCGCTCTGGCCAAGGAAGGGGCGTGGACAACGCACCGAAGCCCACGCATATCGGCCGATTCCAAATCCCTAAAGCTCAGCCCGCGGTGGAATCCCTCGGGGGGGATCCCCTCCTGCTCTCCCAGCAACACGTCGCCGGGTTCGGCCAGGAGACGGGCCGAGCGGAGGCTAGGAGCCACCCAGACCTCGCGGGCTCCCCGAGCCAGGAGCAGGCTCACTGCGCTCCCGGGAAAAACGTCTACCACCACCGCTAGGTCGGGGTAAGTCGGGTTAGGGCTCAGATCTACCCGTAGGCGCACGGCGGCATTATATAAGGGGCATACGTCACGTCGTCGTGCCCCAAGCGATGGGCTTACGACGCCGAGGGCGCTCAACTGCGCAGCAGCAAGGTCGGCCCTTCTTCCATGGGCGGCAAGTCGTCCAGGCTTTGCAGACCAAAGGTGATCAAAAAGCGTTCGGTAGTTCCGTAGAGCTTGGGCTTGCCCAGCGCGTCTTTTTCCCCTACCACTCGTACCAGCTCGCGCTCGAGGAGCCCATCTAGCACCCCTTCGGCGCTCTTGCCCCGCAAAGCTTCGATCTCGGCGCGGGTCAGGGGTTGGTGGTAAGCCACGATGGCTAGGACCTCGAGCGCGGCCCTGGAGAGCTTGGGGGGAGTGGGGCGGAGCACCTGCTCCACCGCCGCGAGGTGGCGAGGGTGGACCACCAGCCGCCAGCCTTGGGCCACGTACTCCAGGCTGACCCCGGTGTCGCCGCTGGAGAGCTCGGCGGCCAAGGAATCGAGCGAGCGTAACAAGGCGTCCTTGGGGTAGCCCAGCTTGGCGAAGTCCTCGAGGGTCAGAGGCCTCCCCGCGGCAAAGAGCAGGGCCAGGAGGGTGGGACGGAGCTCGTGCATGGTGACTGTACTGCAGGGCCGCAGATGAACTTTGGGCGGCCTGAACCTCAGCTATACTAAACCCAATATGCCGAGCTACCAATACAAAGCCCGCGACAAGCAGGGACGGATGATCTCGGCGGTAATCGAGGCCGACGACGTGCGGACTGCAGCCCGGACCCTGCGGGATAAGGGCTTCTATATCGCGGAGATTAAAGAACCCGGTAAAGGGCTTCAGGCGGAGATCAAGATCCCTGGGTTGGACCGGGGGCCGGGCCTCAAGGACCTGGCTATCTTCAGCCGCCAGCTCGCCACCATGCTCTCGGCGGGCTTGCCGATCGTGCAAGCTTTGGCGATTCTGGAAAAGCAAACCGAGAAAAAAACCTTTCAGGCCATCATCAAGGATGTCCGCACCGAGGTCGAGGGCGGAGCCTCCTTCAGCGAGGCTTTAGCCCGTCATCCCAAGCTCTTCAACCGCCTGTACATGAACCTGGTGCGGGCCGGGGAGACCTCGGGCAACCTGGACGCTATCTTGGACCGGCTCTCTACTTTCTTGGAGAAAGACCTCGAGCTGCGGGGCAAGATTAAGTCGGCGCTCACCTACCCCACCATCGTATTTGTGTTCGCCATCGGGGTGACCTACTTCTTGCTCACCGGGATTGTGCCGCAGTTTGCCAGCATCCTCACCTCCCTCAACGCCCAACTGCCCCCGCTGACCCGCTTTCTGATTGCGGTTTCGGATTTTCTAAAGTCGAGCGGGCTTTTCCTGCTGGTCCTGGCCGTAGCCGGATATTTTGCCTACCGCGCCTATTACCGCACCGAGCAGGGGCGGCGGGTCATCGATCGTTTCAAGTTGCGGATGCCGGTCTTCGGTGACCTGACCAAGAAGAGCTCGCTGGCCCGCTTCTCCCGCACCTTTGGGATTCTGATCAGCAGCGGCGTGAACATCGTGGAGTCGCTGGATATCACCAAGGGAACCGCCGGGAACGCTGTGGTGGAAGATGTGCTCGAGGAGACCAAGGTCACCATCCAAGCCGGGGAGCCGGTGCACTCGACGTTGCAAGCCTATCCGCAGGTGTTCCCGCCGATGGTGAGTTCGATGGTGGCTATCGGCGAGGAGACCGGGGCGCTCGATACCATGCTGCAAAAGATCGGCGACTTTTACGAGCGCGAGGTGAACGAGGCGGTCTCGAGCCTCACCGCCGCCATCGAACCGGTGATGATTATCTTCTTGGGGGTGATCGTGGGAATGATTGTGGCGGGGATGTTCCTGCCGCTGTTCCAGATCATCAGCACCCTTTCGGGGAGTCAATAGGCCAGCCAAGGCTTGGCCAGCGCGAGGATCCTCTGCGCCACAGCTTCTCCCACCGGCATCACCGAGAGGCGGTTCCCCCGCCGTAGCGTCCATAGCTCCTCGGGGGAGAAGTGGGCGCGCAACACCTCGAGCCCCAGCACGTTGGCAAAAGCCTGCACGAACTCCACCCGCACCGTCCACCAGCGAGGGTGATCAGGGCGGCTTCGGGGGTCAAAGTAGTCGGATCTGGGATCGAACTGGGTGGGGTCCACCACCTCGCTCTCGATCACCCTACACAGCCCGGCGATTCCCGGAGAGGCGGTGTTGGAATGATAGAAAAAGGCTAGGTCGCCTACTTGCATCGCACGCAAAAAGTTTCGCGCTTGGTAGTTGCGTACCCCGTCCCACACGGTGGTTTTCTGGCGCGCGAGGTCGTGGATGCTATATACCTCGGGTTCGGACTTCAACAACCAGTAGGCCATAACGTCTCTAGCTTAGTGCGTCGGCAACTTAGCCCACGTCCCAAACCGGAGCTTCTCCGCCCGAGAGGCCCGCACCCTGGATGAACCCCTCCACCAACGAGGCCGCCTCCGCTGGGTTCTCCCAGGGGGCTAGGTGGCCGCAGCCCTCCAGGCTCACCCGCACCGCGCCCAGGCCCCGCTCATTCGCGGGCACCCAGTCCGCCACTTCCTGAGCGTAGCGCGAAGGGGTGAACACATCCTCGGCCCCGACCCCTACCAACACCGGGCCTCTTAGCCGCCGCACAGCTTTTCGCCCATCGGGAAGTTCGAGCATTCCCCCGATCCACTGGCCTACGTCCAAGCCGGCTAGGCCCTCGGCCCAAGCGGCGATGGGCTGTTGGCCGTACTCGAGAAAATACGCCCCGAAGAACCAGGGCTTGGCCGCTTCCACAAACGCCGCGAGCCCTGTCGCGTGAGCGGTTCTTAGGGCTCGCAGCCGGGCCTCGAGCGCGGCATCCACCCGCACGATGGGGCTGAACACGCTCAGGCTGCGGGCCTCGCTCTCGGCGGCGAGGTGGATCGCGGCCCAGGAGGCTTCGGCGAAGGCGACCAGATGGGCGTGGCGCGGGACCCGCGCCCGCCACGCTTGGTACGCCTGGAGAGCGGTGGGGTAGCGCTCGAGTTCGCTGACGTCGAATCTCGAAAGCGCCCTGGCCAGCCCACGAAAGCCTGCGGGTGGGGCTAGATAACCGGGCATCAGGACGAGCTGCTCCACCCAAACAAGATCTCATGGTTTGGGAAAACAAACAGCGATTCAGCCCGCAGAAGTTCGCAGCTCTGCTCATTACCCTTGTGGGAAAGAACGACGGCTTTCGTGAAGTCGGCGCCTCCGGTAAACTCGTCATGTGCCGCAGCTGAACTTCCACAACCTTCCCAAAGAGACCCTGATCGAGACCCTGGGGATCCGTGTAACCGAAGCCAGCCCCGACCGGGTGGTGGCCGAGATGGAGGTGACCCCCAAGGTGCACCAGCCCTTCGGCTTTTTGCACGGCGGGGCTAGCGTGGCCCTGGCCGAGACCGTAGCCAGCATCGGGGCCTATCTGGCCGCCCCCGAAGGGCACACCTCGTTCGGGCTCGAGATCAACGCCAACCACCTCCGTTCGATGCAGTCCGGCAAGGTGAGGGCGGTGGCCACCCCGTTGCACCAGGGCCGCACCACCCACGTCTGGAGCATCGAGATCCGCGACGAGCAAGGCCGGCTGGTCTGCGTTTCCCGTTGTACGCTGGCCATCGTCCCTTTGGAGCGGCAACGCGGCAATTCCTAGACCCGGGCCGTTCTCGCTAACTTGTGGCGGCTTCCCTATGATGAAACCGGTCTTTGCTAAAGTCGGTATCTTCGGCATCGGGCTGCTGGGGGGATCGGTGGCGCTGGGCCTGCGCGAGCGCTTTTTGGCCGAGGAGGTGCACGCTTACGACGCCGACCCGAGCGCCCTCGAGGATGCCTTGGCCCTAGGGGTAGTGGACCGCACCCACACTGGGCTCGGTTCCTGGATCGAGGAACTCGATATGGGCGTCCTGGCCGCTCCCGTCCGGGCGTTGGCTGAACTCGGCCAGCAAGTGGCTCGCTTCACCCGCCCCGACAGCTTGTGGACCGACGTGGGCAGCGTCAAAGCCCCCATCGTGGCCGCGCTTTCTCCGGTGTTGCCCAACTTCGTGGGGGGGCATCCTATGGCCGGCAGCGAGAAGGCCGGAGTGGAGGCCGCCCACGCCGGGCTTTTGGAGAACGCCGTCTGGGTGCTGACCCCCACCCCAAAGACCCAACCCCAGGCCCTCGAGCGCCTGCGCGAACTGGTGCGCCACCTGGGGGCCTACCCGATGGACCTCTCTCCCGACCTGCATGACCGGCTGGTGGCCCGCGTCTCTCACCTCCCTTACCTGCTGGCGGTAGGGCTCAACCGAATGGTCGCTCAGGACGAGCACCGGGAGCTATTGATGTTTTTGGCGGCAGGGGGGTTCCGCGACCTGACCCGGGTGGCCTCGGGCTCCCCGCGCATGAGCCGGGACATGGTGGTGACCAACCGGGCGGCCCTGCGGGGGGCCATCGAAGACCTGCGGGCCATCTTGCTCGAGCTGGAAGAACAGCTCGAGGATCCCGAAACCCTCCTGGCCACCGCCGAGGAGGCCAAACGCACCCGCGACGCCTTGCCCATCGTCAAGCGCAGCCTGCTCCCGGTAATGCACGAGCTGGTGGTGCAGGTGCCGGACAAACCCGGCCAGATCGCCCGCGTCTCGACCGCTTTGGGCGAGGCCTACATCAACATCAAGCAGTTCGAGGTGCTGGCCATCCGCGACGAGGGCGGGGCCATCCGCATGGGCTTCGCCACGGCGGAAGAGCGCGAGGCGGCCCGGCGAATCCTGGAAAGCATCGGCTATCGGGTGCGCTGAGCCTCTTTTGGGTATCGCTCGAGCACCCTGCGCAAGCTGGGTCCCAGCCCGGCGATCAGGAAGGCCAGGTAGGCGAGGTCGAGCCCCCAAAGGGCTGCGAATAGACCTCCGGGCGGCGGGGCGTTGTGGGCGTGCCGGGCCACCATCCAGACCAGCAGCCAGGCCATCGGCAACACCGCCACGAGCGCCGCCCAGACGAAACCCCAAACCACCGACAGCGCTTCCCGGCGGGCTGCCGGGGGCAGCCGGAGCAGCCGCTCCTTGTGCGGGAGGTTGAGCCAAGCGAGGCGGGCTTCGTGCAGCGTCAGGGTCGATAGGGCGAGCACCAAGACGACGATCCCGCTGAAGATGAGGGGGATCTCGAGGAAGTGGGGCTTCGGCCCCCAGGCCGTCGCGTTGCCCCACAGGTCGAACCGGAGAGGAATCCGGTCGGGCAGTCGGCTGTACACCAGCAGGCTATAGACCCATAAACCCACCAGGGTGGTGCAATTCAGGGCGGCCAGCCACCGGTTGGACACAGCCTAAGGATACTAGGCCAGCTCGGGCAACACCTTGCCGGGGTTCAACCGCCCCTCGGGGTCTAGGTGGCGCTTGAGGTCCCAGAGGACGGCCAGGGTCTCCGGGTCCACCGCCTCGCGCATGAACTCGCGCTTCATCAGGCCGATGCCGTGTTCACCCGAGAGCACCCCGCCGTGGCGCAGCGCCACCCGCGCGACCTCGTGGGCCAGCTCCCATACCTTGTCTTCAGGGTCGGCTTTGGGGTCGTAGAGGATGTTGGGGTGGAGGTTGCCGTCGCCGATGTGGCCGAACTGCACCAAAGGAAGCCCGTACCGCTGGCCCAGGGCCTCGATCTCGCGCACCACCGCGGGGAGGGCGGAGCGCGGCACCGTGATGTCCTCGTTCATGCGCTTGGGGCGAATGCGCCCGATGGCCGGCGACACCGAGCGCCGCGCCTGCCAGAGCCCCTCGGCTTCCGCCGGGCTGTTCGCCAAGCGCACCACTCCCCCCGCGGCCCGGCAGGCCTGGGCCACCCACTCCAGCTCCTCCGTCACCACCTCGAGGTCGTCGCCGTCGGTGTCCACCAGCAGCAGCGCCGCCGCGTCCACCGGCAGGCCCAGGTGCAGGTAGTCCTCGACCGCGCGGATGCAGGCCCGGTCGAGAAATTCCAGCTTTGCCGGGACCGCCCCCGCCGCGATGGCCTGGGAGACGGCCTCGGCGGCCTGTCCCACCTCAGGGAAGTGGGCCATGAGGGTACGGGTGTGCTTGGGGAGGGGCTCGAGCCCCAGCGTGGCCTCGGTGATGAGGCCCAGCGTGCCCTCGCTGCCGATGAGCAGCCCCGGCAGGTCGTAGGCCTGGCGGCCCAGGCGGTGCACCTCGCCAAAGGCGTCCACGAACTCTAGCTCGCGCACATAGTCGCCGGTCACCCCTTTTTTGAAGCACATCGGGCCCCCGGCGTTCTCGGCTAGGTTGCCCCCCAGGGTGCTGGTGCGGAAGGAGGCCGGGTCAGGGGGGTAGTACAGCCCGTGGGGTCTGGCCCGCTCGCTGACCCAGGCCGTGACCACCCCCGGCTGGGCGATGGCGAGGCGGCGGAGGGGGTCGAGCTCGAGGCGGGTCATGCGGGTAAAAGCGACGACGATGCTCTCCCGCACCGGCACCGCCCCGCCCGATAGCCCGCTGGCCGCCCCCCGCGCCACCACCGGCAGGCCCACCGCCCGGGCCAGCCGCACCACCTCCACCACGTCCTGGGTGGTCTCGGGCAGCACCACCACGGTGGGGGTTTGGCCCACCGCGATGGCGTCGTAGCGATACATCTGTCGTTGGGGAAGCTCGAGGAAAACCTTACCCTTTCCCAACCGATCGGCAAACTCCCGAAACACACGGGGGGATGAAACGCCCACGGTCCCAGTCTAACAAACGGCGAAGCCAGGCCTAGCAGTCGAAGATGGGGACGCTGTACGAGGCTCGGGTCTGGCGGAAGCCGCTCTCAAAGGTAGCCTCGAGCACCAAATAGGCGTTTTCCGGAGGGCGTGAGGCGGTGGCAATTCCCTCTTTGCTCGCCAAGGTTGCGAAGGAGGGGATCTGGGCCGTTACCGAGATCAGGTTGCCCTCCTTATTCACGCTGGCGCTAAGGCTGCGCAGGTCGTAGCGGTTGCCGTCATCGGCCTGCCAGTAAGTGCGCCAGGAGACGAGGCTTCCTTGGAAGCTGAATCGGTACGCGACGGCGCTGGGACGGGCCATACAAAGGTAAGGGGATTCCAGGGTGAAGTTCGATATCCGCTCTCCCGACGGACCGGGGCCGGTCTCGCTCGAGGGTTGACAACCCGAGAGAAGGAATGCAATCAAGCTCAGGATCAATACAGCAGCAAATCTGAGCATGTTTTAATCATAGCATAGCCCCCGCACGCTGGCTTTAGCTTGGCTTTAGGCGGCCCGCGGGGGGTTGGCGACCCGGTGATCCGCTACCGGACGGAAGGGGGGTTGATCATGCCTCGTCCTCGTCCGCCTCGACCTCGCCCGCTTCCGGGTTGGTCTTCATGACCTCGCGCAGCACCGCGGTCGCGTAGGCCCCCTTGGGGAGGAAAAAGCTGACCCAGATGCCCTGGGGGTCTTCGCTTACGGACCACTCGGGGAGAGGAAAGCGGATCGCCCGGCGGGCTCCCTTGCGGGCTGCGAATTGCTCGCGGCGGAGGTCGTAGCGGGCCAGGATTTCGTCCTCGAGCGCGCGCGCTTCGGCCTCGGCCTCGAAGTATTTTTTCCCGTACAGTGGCCCCATCGCGCTGATCTCGAGCCGGGCGGCCCGGGGGTTCTCGAGTTCGGGGTCTACGACCACAAACTCCCCGCCGGAGTCGTGCTTTTTGGCTACGTCGCCGCGCACTACCCGGTCGTAGAGGCCGCGCCGCAGCCGCAGCGCCAGCCAGTCGTTGAAAAGGAGGCTTTGCAGGCTGGCGATGAGAAACTTCTTGAGCCAAGGGTTGCCCCGGCCCTTGCCCCGGCTCACCAGCTCATAACCTTTTTGCGGGTTCAGCCCGCCGATGCCGAAGCGCTGGGGGCCGAAGTAGTTCGGGACACCTTGGGCCTCGAGCCGCCGCAAGACCGCTTCCGCCAGGGGTTTGGCGTCCGCTGCGGCTACATCTCGGATCAGGATGCGAAAGCGGTTTCCCCGGAGGTGCCCGATGCGCAGCTTGTTGGTGTGTAGGCCCTGCTCGAGGACACGTACCCCAGGAAGCCCCTCGAGGCCCTTTACCCGCCCTTCGTACTTGGCCGGGATGCTAATCCATTGCCGCGTCAGGGCGCGTTTGTCCTTGAGCCCGGCCACGCCGATCCCCGCTTCGGGGATGGCCAGGGTGTCGCGGAGAAACTCGAAGACGGCTCGGGTGGTGAGCCCCTCCTTTTCCACCAACAAGTAGAGGTGCTCGCCTCGTCCCGAGGGCGTGTAGGCGGGGACTTCCTCCACCTGAAAATCTCGGTTTTCCCCGCGGATACGTCCCCCCGTTCCCGTTAGGTCGGCGCAGAGGTAGGGGTAACGGTCGAAGTCGAAGGTCAGCTCGGGAATCACCGCCTTATGCTACCCAAGCCTAGGGGGCGGTTGCTACCTGGCCCTCGAGGCTTCAGGATAGGGGAGATGTTTCGGCCTGAGGCTATACCTCACCCTATCGAGGCCCGCTTTTCCCGAGCCCTGGCCGAACTCGGGCTGCGAGGGTCGGTAGTGGTGGCGGTCTCGGGTGGAGGCGACTCGGTGGCGTTGCTCTACCTCCTAAAAGCCCTCGGCTTCGAAGCTATCGTGGCCCACTTCGACCATGCCCTACGGCCCAGCTCGGCTGAAGAGGCGGTTTGGGTGCAGCAGCTGGCGGAGGCGTTGGGTTATCCTTGCGAAGTCGAGCGGGTAGAGGTGCGCCGGATAGCCGAGCAGAAAAAGCGCAACCTCGAGGCTACCGCCCGCGAACTGCGCTACGCCTTCTTGAGCCGGGTGGCCAAAAAGTATCGCACCGAGGGCATCCTCACCGCCCATACCCAAAACGACCAAGCCGAGACGGTGTTGCTGCAACTGCTGCGGGGGACAGGCCGGGCCACGGGCATTCGCCAGCGACAGGGGAGGGTGATGCGACCCCTCCTGGGGTTTACCCGCGCCGAACTCCGCGACTACTTGCGGGCCAGGGGGGCAAGCTGGCTCGAGGACCCCACCAACCAGGACCTTACCTTAGACCGGAACTATCTCCGTCACGAGGTTCTGCCCCGGTTGGAGGCCCGCTTTGGCGGGGCGACGGGAGCGCTGGCCCGCTTTGCCGAGGTGCGCCAGGCGGAGGATCCGCTGCTCGAGGAGGCAGCCGCCCAGAGGCTCCTCCCCGACCGACGCTGGCCGGTCCCGGCCTATCGGGCGGCACCGCTCGAGGGCACGGCGCCGGGCCTGCGCCGCCGGGCCATCCGGCAGATCCTCGAGCGCCTCGGCCTCCACCCCGAGTCCCGACTTATCGAGGCTGTGGAGGCGGCGCTTGCAGGTCGCCCCCAAACCCTCCCCGGCGGGGTCGGGGTGCGCCGGAAAGGGGGCACGCTGTTTTTCCTGACCACAGCGGCCCCCCCGCTCGAACCCGGTTGGCGTACCCCGCAACCCGGGGATTACCTGGAGCTTCCCCTGGGACGCAAGCGGCTGGTGGAGTTTCTGGCCGAGCGGGGTCTTCCCGCCGAACTCAAGCGGGTCTGGCCGGTTCGGGCCGTAGGATCGCAGGTGCTCGAGGTCAGGGACCTTCACCCCGCGTCTCTTGACGAGCGTTTCATGGGCCTGGCCCTCTCCGAGGCCCGCGCGGCCGGTGGGCGCGGTGAAGTTCCCATCGGGGCGGTCTTGGTCCGGGGGGGAGAGGTGATCGCGAGGGCAGGGAACCGGGTCGAGGAGTTCCAAGACGCGACCGCCCACGCCGAACAGCTGGCGATTCGCGCTGCCCTCGAGGCCCTGGGCGAGAAGGTGCTGCCGGGCTCCACCCTCTACGTGACCCTCGAGCCCTGCCCGATGTGCTATGGGGCCATGCTCGAGGCGCAGGTCTCGCGGCTCGTGTATGGGGCGGAAAACCTCAAAGCCGGGGCTTTTACCGCTCACGGGTTGAAACCGCAGCTCGAGGTGGATGCTGGACGCCTAGAAGGAGGGTGTGCTAAACTTCTAAAGGCTTTTTTCGCGCCTCTGCGCCTTGGGGAGGGGTGCCAGAGCGGTTGAATGGGCCGGTCTCGAAAACCGGTATATCCCTTACGGGGTATCGCGGGTTCGAATCCCGCCCCCTCCGCCAGCAACGCAAAAACCCGCCCGTGCCATTCAAGGGCGGGTTTTCTTTTGACCCCTATTTGACCCCTACGGGCTACAGCGTTCATGGCTCCTTTTCGGGGGACGGGGTGGGCGGCTCTATAGCCATTCGTAGCATTCCCTCGCGCAAGTCCTCATCGTGTACCTTTTGGTAGATCTCGATGGAGACCCTAGGATCGGAATGCCCCCCTGCGACCGCGAGATCCTTGGGGGTGCGGAAGACCCGGGCGGCTTGGGTGAACCAGCTATGCCGCAAGTCATGTATGCGGAACTTGAGCAGTCTCTGCTTACGGGGATCGGAGTCCTCGAGCTTCCCGAATACCTCTTTGCGTACCCGGTCCCATATTTCGTTGATGGTCACCGGAGAGGTGGGCTTGCCCTTTCGGTTGGGAAAAAGCCAGCCCTGATCGGGGTAGCCTAAGCGTTTGCGTTCTTCCTCGAGTTGCCCCAGCCACCAGGTCACGATCTCAGCCCCAGCCGCTGGTAGGTACAGAGTGCGGCGCCCGGCCTTGGTCTTGAGCCGTTCTTTTACGGTAGGTTTGCCGTCCTCCACCACCACCTGGCGCCGGATGCGCACCTCCAGGTATTCTTTACCGGTATCCGGGTCCATCACAAAAGTGAGGTCCTCTTTGCGCAAGCCCAGCCCCTCTCCCCGCCGCAAGCCCAGGGCCAGATAGAGATAAAACAGGGCAAATAGCCGCCTTCGCTTGAGTTCGGCCAAAAGCGGTTCGCGGAACTCTGGTGGCAAAGCTTGCGAAACCGGCTCCCGGCGCATTCCCGGCTTGCGGGCTAATCGAGCCGGGTTGTGGGTGACCCCGGTCTGTTTGCGGTTCCTGAGAGCCCAGTCCAAACTCATGGCGATGAGGTTATGGCACTGCCGCACCGTGCTGGCTGAGCGGCGCTGGATCAAATCAAAGTAAAACCCCTCTAAGTGGTGCGGCTCGAGTTTGCGCAGGGGGATATGTCCTAAGGCTGCCGTGATGTGGCTCAGCAATTGCCGGTCTTTTTCTTTGGTGTTCTGCTGCAGTTCGGGATCGGCTTGGCGCAGTTTTACGAAGCGCTCGAGCCATTCTCCGAGAGTGACTTCCTCGCCCAGGGGCAGGGTGCCGGCCAAGCGCTCGGTGCGCAACCGGTCCATCTGAGCTACCACCTCGGCTTTGGTCTTGCCGTATACGCTCACCCTTCGCTGTTTGCCATCTACCATGCCTAGGGTGAGCCTTCCCTCCCAACGCCCATCCGGGCGCCTGCGAATCGAGCCCTCCCCATTAGAGCGAGCCCGGCCCATCTTTACTCCTGGGTGGTACCGAGGCGGGCTACTACCGAGCCCACTTCCTCTAGCGAGCGCCGGTCAGGGAGCTTGATTTGTAACCGATTTGGACCCCAACCCACCCCCAGCGGCTCATCTACCATCCCGATCACCAGGGCCTGCTCGGCGGGCCACCACCAGGCCTCCATAGGGCCGGGCTCGTCGGTTACCAGAACATAATCGCCCTCGGCTACGCTTTTGGGGTGGCGCAGGACAGCCTCAGAGACGAAAAAGTGTTCTAGCAGATGATATACACGTATGCGCCGCGCATCGGGGATCTCGCTAGCCGGGAAGCACACCCCAGCCCCGCCTAGCGCACGGTAACGGCTGTGGGGGGCCGCAGCCAGCGGGGAGTAGACCGGGAAATGGGCCATGGGCGACTCGAGACCCGGGATCTCTAGCCCGGTGAGTTCGGTGAACTGCTCCGGGGTGAGCTTCAGCGCGCGCAAAAACTGGGCGAACTGCAGGGAGTTGAGGTCGGTGGGGTCAAACCGTCCCCGAAACACGCCATATAGCCAGGAACGGCTCACCCCGGCTTTATCGGCCCACTCCTTGAGGTCTTTGTACTTACCGGGTCGGTCTCCCAATAGCTCATGCCGGATGTAGCGCTCGAGGGCTTCCCCCGCTCTCTTGCGCTTCTGGTTGACCTTAGCGACGCGCTCCAAATCTACCGGCGGAATATCGTGGCCGAAGCGGGCGATGAACTCTTCCCGGGTTAGACCCAGCCCCAGCAGCAGTCCCTGCAGGTTGCGCAGGGGGAGTTCAGCGGGGTCGCGCAAACCCCGGCATATAAGGCTCAGCAAGGGCTGGCTGATGAGCCCTCCCGAACGCAGGGCGACCCCCATCTGGCTGCTGTGCAACTCGTCCCGAATGTACTGCTCAATAGCTGAACCCAGTTTTTGTAAGTCTGTTTTCATTATGGATCTCCTTTAGAGACCACTAAGATACTACTTAGTAGTATATAAGCCCGACTAGATTCGTCAATCGCTTTAGCGATGGACTTGCATGAAAGTGTTTATTGTGTAGTATAGTACTAACATGCAGTACGAACCCAAAAACCCCCTCTTTGCCCGAACCAAAATCCGTTTCACCCATCTGGTTTCCGCAATCAAAATGTCCCGCCGTACCGCAACGAAAATGCTGCGCGCGCAGCGGTTGCCCAAGGCCGTCATCAACTGGATGGCGGCAGCAGAACTGGTTGCTGAGCGAGAAGGGGGACACCCCTGGGACAAACTCGAGGAAATGCGCAAATCACAATAGCCAACGGAGTCTGCCATGTCTGCCACACATGTTGCTCTGTACGACAGCAACCGCCGCGCCCTATATAGCTTCGCCGTACTCGATGGTGAAACCCCATCCTCGGCGGTAACGCGGGTGCGAGGGGGGGCCTCGGAGCGGTTGCGGGAGCTGATTGCCCGGGCGGATCGGGTGGATCTGCTGACCCATGACCCCCGGGAAAAAATGGGTTGGCGTCACGAGGTGCGGCCTGATCTGCTGGACCTGCTCAAGGGCGGTCAGACGCTCCTGCTTACCCTGGATGGAGGGATCTGATGGGCCTGGAGATATCCGCCCGGCTCGAGGGGCTGGATCAGGTACTCGAGCTGCTGGATGAGGTGCGCGCACTCCGTACCCTGCTCAGCGGGGGGCTACCGTTGAAAATGGTGTACACCGCGCGGGAATGGGCGGAGCGTACCTCGTACCCGGAATCGTTTATCAAACAGGAGTGCCGCGAGGGGCGCTTCCCCGGGGCCTACCAGGACCTCGGCAAAAACCGCTGGTTTATCCCTCATGAGGCCGGGGTGCGCTGGTTGGCCGCGCGCAAGGCTAAAGCGGTTCCGCAGCGCTAGTGTGCCCAGTATTTCATAGTGGGGTGTGCATGACAAACATCCGTCGCTCGTCTCGAGATCGGCGCGGTTTCGTGGTCTACAACGAGACCGCTAACGACCTCGAGCTAACCGCTGAAGCCCTGGGGGTCCTGGTCTATATCCTCTCCAAGCCCGATCACTGGCGGGTCAACGTGGCAGACCTGCAGAAACGCCGGGGGATGGGCCGGGATAAGGCCTACCGCATCATGCGTGAGCTGATTGCCAACCGCTATGCTCAGTTCGTCGAGTACTACGAGCCTAATGGCCAGGTAAAAGACGGCGAATACGTCATCTATGACGTGCGCCAACCCGAAGGGCTCGAGCCCAAAGTACGCCGCCCGATTACGGAAAAACCGGATACGGCTCAGCCGGATACGGCTCAGCCGGATACGGCTTTTCAGGAAGCGGATAGAATAACGTCCAGGACACCGCTTACTGAAAACCCGGATCCGGCTAACCCGGATACGGCTGAACCGGATCCGGCTAACCCGGAACATAGTATTAACCCAGTAGTAGTTAATACTGAAATTAAAAGCTCTCTCTCAAAGAGCGCGCGCGAAACAAAATCCGAAAAAGCTTCCCCTGCTCCAACCTCAACCCCTCGCGGCATGGGGGAAAAATCGTCAGGGGGTCAGCCCGCCGAGCCACCTCAGACCTCGGAAGATCTGCCCGGCGCGGCGGCTGGAACCACTCCAAAAGACGACCTCGAGGCCTGGGAGGCGACCTTCACCGGCTTCAAGCGGTCCCTAATCCTTGCGGCCCGGAAAGACCCTGCGGCCAGGCCGTACTATTTCACGCTAGCCCGCAAACACCGCCAGGCGCTGGGCTACGCCCTCGCTATGGGGGCCAAGCAGGGGTCTCGGGATACCGAGACGTTCCGCGCGTGGTTACCCGACCTGGTGCAGCACATCGAGCAATTCGGGGCGGATGCGGTAGCCTCCGCCCTGCAGGAATCCATCAAGCGGGCGGGCTCGAGCCCCTGGGGCTTTTATCTCAAGCTGCTAAGCGACAAGCCCGCTACCCCCCTCGCCCCCTCTGCCCCCGCCGTGGACTACAACGACCCCGCTGCGCGGGCTGAGCTATACAAACGCCTGCCCCTGGCTGGCGAGAAAAGGAGAGTGCGATGACCCTGTTTGCCAAAGACGTAGCCCCGCTGGAAACGGTACGCGCCTGGCGCGCTCAGCCCACCGAGTTTGACCCCCTCGAGCACGAGGCCTACTGCGATAACGGGATGGTGACCTATTGGCGTGAGGACGGCAGCACCGCGGGTTTGCGTTGCCCGGTGTGCGACTACCTCGCGAACTTCACCCGTTTGCGGGAGCGGATGCTCGCGGCGGGGATTGGCTCGATCTACCTCGATAAGGACTGGGATTCCCTAGCCCCGGTTCCCCCCTTCCCCCACCTCCAGGCGGTATGCGCCCGCCTGGATGAGGTGATCCTGCAGGGGCACAGCCTGCTGCTGCATGGGGAATCCGGCCAGGGGAAAACCCAGGCCGCGGTGCTGATCGCTAAAGAGGCAATCAAGCGGGGGTACTCCGTGGCGGTGGAAAACCTCGGGCAGCTCAGCATCCAGGTGATGGACGCCATCAAGGGCATAGGCGAGGACACCATGGGATCCACGGTGAGGCGCCTGCAGCAGGTAGATCTGCTGGTACTCGATGACCTGGGGGCGGGAGAAGGGGAGAGCCTGGGGATCGAGCGGCGCTTGGCCTATCTCATCCTGGAAGGGCGGCAAAAGATGCAGCGGCCCACCGTCGCTACCACCAACCTCGAGCTGCACGAACTGGGGGAAATGCTAGGGGCGCGCACCTTGCAGCGGCTCGAACCGCTAAAGGTGATCCGGGTCAACCACGGCACCAACTTTCGCCTGCAGGGAGGGAAAAGCGCATGGGACGAATAAGGGCCCTAGCCGCGTTTGCCCTGCTGGCCCTGCTCGGCTGCGTCGCGCTGTGGCAGGTAATGCCCCGCCCAGCTCAAGAACCCCTGGTAGTCGTACTTCCCCTCCCCCGTCCCAATCCCTCCTATCCAGGCGACCTTCGCGCCCTGCTCGAGCAAGCCGGTACCGCGTGCGCTCGAGCCATGTGGAATGGCCTAGGCAGCGTTGATTGGATCCCCGCCTTTTCCTGTAGGCTCGAGCGGCGGGGTGAGCGCTGGGGGATGCGCGCTATGTATCGCGGGCATCCCATCCCCGCCGCTCCCGGCTGGCCGGATACCTGGGTGAGCCTGTCCGGGGAAGAGTACCGGTTGCGGGAGTTGCCGTAAGCCTTGTCAACGGCTAGAACACTATGTAATAGTAATAACGAGGATCCCAATGCCCCCCACCCTTTGCCCCTTACCCCCGGCTGGCCTGCCCCCGACTCCCCCCATCTGGCAGCACCTGATCCGCTGGCACGAGTGGCTGAACCGCGCCGAGATGCCCCTGCTCGAGCGCCAGGTATGGGAGTTCAGCTATCGTATGCCCCCCGAGGCAGCCATTGCGCATATCCGCACCTGGCGGCCCCGGGGCGAGATCCGTAGCCGCGAGGCGTCGGAGTTCTGGGCGCACCACCGGGCCATGGCCCTCTACGCCCTGCTCGCCCGCCCTGGGACCTTCTCGGCGCTCGAGCGCGATTTGGGCCTTTCGCCCTCGGTGCTGTACCACCTGCTGGATGACTGGAAGATCAAGCACATCACCCTCGACCGCTTGCAGCGGATCCAGGCCGAGGGGCATCGGGGGGTCTATGAGGGGCAACTCTCCTGGGAAGGGGGGTGCTACCTGCTGCGCACCGATGACTGGCAGGTGCTGCAGGTGCGCTACACCCACTACGGCACCTGGGTGGTGGATGACGAAGGCGGGGAGCTGCTGCAGGGGATACACGCGGTGCGTGCGGCGGCCCTATCGGGATCGGCCCGCCTCAAAGGCGACCTCATCCCACTGCTGAGGGTGATCGGGGCCGAACGGGGGATGCGGTTGCTGCCCCACCCCAAAAAAAGCGGGGAATGGCTGATCCCGCGCGCTCTGCTCGAGGAGCTTTTTGGCCCCGAGACTATCGAACGGGTCTGCCGGGAACTCAACCTCTGCAACTGTGCCTTTTGGAGTGACGCCCGGCTGGGGTGCGGTATGGGCCATAAGGAACTCACGGGGCCTCGCTGCCCCGACTTTGGAGGATTGTCATGATTCGTGTTTCACGCAAAGCGTTGGTAGAGGCCGTGGGGCTGGTGGGTAGCATCATCCCCAAAGGGAATAAGGTCAACCCGCTGCTGGGCAACCTTTTCGTGCAGGCTAGCCCGGCGGGGATGCGGCTGTGGGGCTCGAATGGCGAGATCGACCTGGAAGTATCCCTCGAGGCGGAGGTGGAGCGGGAGTATCGGGCGCTGGTGCCCTATGCGCCCTTTCATGCTTTCCTGGCGGCCTTACGGGGCGATACGGTCAGCTTCAAGGAATCCGGTAGGCTCGAGCTGGAGAGCGAGGCCGCACGGGCCAGCTTTGCCACGATGAGCCCCGAAGAGTATCCGGCGCTGTTTGAGGGCTGGGTAGAACCCCAGATGACCCTGACCAATGCCGAACTGCTTTTTATCCTCAAGGCGGCCTATGCGGCTAGCACCGAGGAGTACCGGGGCATCTTCCGTGGGGTACAGCTGGAAAGCGGCGGCGGCAAGCTCAAGGCGGTGGCCTCGGACGGCTATCGCCTGGCCATGGCCTGGGTAGAGCATTCCGAACAAGCCGGGGTCTGCGTAATCCCCCGGGCCGTGGTGGGGATTTTGCAGCAGTTGGCTGAGCCTGGGGAGCGGGGGGCGCTGGGGTGGAATGAGCGGGGGATTTTTTACCGCTCCGGCCCGTATCGCCTCAGCGCGCGGCGGCTCGAGGGGGAGATGCCCGATTACAACCGGGTCATCCCCCAAGCCTTCGTGGCTAAACTCTCCCTCCCGCGCGAGGCCTTCCTGGAGTCGGTGCGGCGGGTCGCGGTGCTGGCTGATCCCGATAATCGCCGCCTGGATTTGCACCTGGACGACAAGATAACCCTCGGGGCGGAGGGGGATTGGGGGCGAAGCAGCGAGGTGATGCAGGGGGAATACCAAGGACCCACGCTGGCCTTCTCGGTCAGGGCTCCCTACCTGCTCGATGCGCTGAAGTATGCGGCGGATGCCGAGATCGTGACCCTGGACCTTTCCGGTCCCACCACGCCCTTCGTGGTACGCGGGGAAAGGACCATGGCCCTGATCGTGCCGCTGAGGGTGTAATGGGCCGCGCCTGGACTGAGGCCCAGGTGGACTACCTGCGGCGCAACTACAACCGCCTAGGACCCGTGGCCTGCGCGCATTCCCCGGTCCTGCAGGGGCGCAGCGTACACGCCATCCGCACCAAAGCGCAGCGGCTGGGCCTTTATTTCCACATCAACCCCCCTGAGGGGTACGTGCTGGCATCGGTGGTGGGGGCTGAGGCGGGGATGCCCTATGATCAATTGATTTTCCAGGCTATGGTGCGGGAAACCCTGCGGCTATGGGTGGAAGCCCTCTCCTGGCGCTATCTCCGCCGCCGCGCTAGGTGGATTCCCCCCCTCCCCCTCTTGCTCCAGATAAAGCGGGCCTGGGTGGTGCATGAGCGCCTTGCGGCGGCTTATATAGAGCAGATGGGGCGCTATCGAGCGGCGGTGGCCGCGGGGTATCTTTCGAGCCTCGAGGCCGCCCGCTATCTGGGACTGCATCGCGTTTCGCTGTTGCGGGGACTGGAAGGGCGGGGGGCTTATGGGGATCTGCTACGTACGATCAAGCACGTTTACTCCCCCGGCGGCTGGCTCGCGGTAGAACCCTACTCCCTCGAGCGCGCCCGCATTGGCATCGAAAAGCGCAAGCGTGCCGTTCTCGAGCGGGGCACCCCGGTAAAGGTGCTCGCCGCCGAGGCGGGGTGCCACCTGGCCTCAATCCACGACCGGCTTGCGGTGCGCAAGATTCCCGTTCAGCAGATCGTGCATCGGGGGCGGCGCATGGCGTTCGCGCTGGTGGAGGGGGCAGGCGAAGCCAATGCCTAAAGCCTCCACCCTCACCAAAAAGGGAAAGCCCCTCTCGAGCTACACCGGCACCGAGGATCAGCACAGCGTTTACCTGATGCACCAGTTGCGCCTCATGAGCGCCCGCTACCCCCTGCTGGCCTACGTCTATCACGTACCCAACGAGATGAATGTAGGCGACTGGGCGGCTGAGAAGGAAGAGATAGGGCGGCTCGAGCAGGCCCTGGGGTCGCGCAAGGCCGCCTACAGCGCGTCCTCCATGCGCCGCCGGAGGGTAGCCCGCTTGCGCAAGCAGGTAGCCAAAGGGGTAAAGCGGGGCGTACCGGATTATCACCTCAGCGCTAGCCGGGGGGGCTATGTCAGTCTATATGTCGAACTCAAGGTAGACCGCAATACCCTCTCCGAGGAACAGCTCGCCTACGCCGCCTTCGCGGTATCGGAGAACAACTTGGTGGCGGTGGCCTGGGATTGGTCCCGCGCCGCCGAGGTCTTCGAGTGGTATGCGGGCTTGCCCAAAGAGGGCCCGATCAGCCTGCCCGCCATCCCCAAGGTGCGCTGGCTCAACGCGATCCCGCCCGAAAAGTGGAAGAGCCCCCCGCCTCCCTAGGGGGAAGCGGCTTTCCCCCTTAGCCCCCCCGGGGGGGATACTGGGGTAGAACCTCCCCGCCCCTAGATCCCCCCAAAGGGGCGGGAACCCCCTAGCCCTAGGCTCGAGCCCGACTGCCCTATGCCCGAAATCAAATACAACCCCGATGGCACCCCCTTTGTCGAGACCATGCGGCTCGGACATGCGGAAGTGCAACGCTGTCAAGCCAAGAAACGCGACGGTTATCAATGCGGCCAGCCCGCGGCCAAAGGGACTCGAGTGTGCAAGATGCACGGGGCGGGAACCCGCAAGCGGGTGGAGCGCGGCGAGCGCAAGGACCCCCTTACGGTCAACACGGTCTTTGGGGTGTACGCCAAGAGCGGCAAAACCCGCATCTCCGAGATCCGCGAGGAACTCGAGCGGCTGTACCAGCAACAGGATATCGAGAACACCGATCCCGACCTCATCGTGGTGCGCGCGGTGCTCAAGATGCTCCTCGAGCAGGAAGACCGCGTAGCTCAGGCCGCGCTAACCCTCGAGGACGCTTCCAAGCTCGTAGAAGGCCAGCTCGAGGCCCTGCGGCTGTCCCCCGACCTCGAGACCATCGCCGTAGTCGCCAAGGCCGCCCGCGATGTGTCCCAGGCCTATGGACTGCTGGAAAACTACTCGCGCATCGTCTCGGATCACGCCTATCGGGTCATCAAGGCGGTGGAATCGCGCGCTACTACCCGGGCCAAGACCGCCGAGGCCAAGGCCCTAGAAAAGTTCCTCGAGCTAAGCGCCCTGCTTTCGAGCATCCTGCGGGAAACGCTCGAGCCAGAGCAGTACGAAATAGTCTACGCCCGCTTCAAAAACGAGGTAATGGCCCAGCTACAGCCTCCCGGCGGTTAGTGCAAAAGAAAACCCCCGCACCAGCGGGGGATATAAGTCTCGGGAAAGCCGCAACAACGGGTTCGAGCCGGGCGCAAGGCACACGCGCTCGAGATCGGTTGGGGTGGAGGTCTTTCAAGGTTCACGAGCCGCGCAGGCTCTTTCGCCTATTCCGCCCGGCGTCCACCGGATTTCGCCTCGCCCTTTCCTGAGCGTTCGCCGTACCCCCGCGCCTTTCGGGCTCTCACCGAGGCCCCCTCAACTTTCGGCTGTTCGACCGCCTTTCGGGCGGGCTAGGGGGTAACCCGGATACGGTTTGCAGGTACGGCTAGGTGCGTTTTCGGCGCCCATCAGCCCGTATCGTGGGCCAGTCCAATCCGTCCGCGTTTGCGCACTCGAGCTTTGGCCTCGGTGCCGCACCCCGGCGCTCGGGGAGGACTCGCTCGAGGGCCGGGGTCTCTGGTGCGCCCAGGGCGGCTTATCTGATCGTCCCGGCGGGGCTCGAGGGCCCTCGAACCCAAACTAGCACAACTTTCTATACTTGTCTATAAGGTAATAAAGTATACTCAAGCCATGAACGGTCTGCTCCCCTTAGACCTCCTCGCGGCGCATCTGGCAGGGGATTTCCTGCTGCAAAGCGACTGGATGGCTGCAAACAAACTACGCTGCTGGCGGGCTCGAGCCCTCCATGTAGCCACCTATGCGGCTGCCTTTCTGCCGGTGCTAGCCCTGCACTGGCCGGGCCTCGGCAGGGCGCTGCTCTTCCTCGGGCTCTTGGCGCTAAGCCATTTCCTTACCGACTCCCGGAGATGGTCTACCGGGGAGACCTGGCCGGCCAAGCCCATCGTGGTGGATCAGGTCTTGCACGTAATCGAGTTGGCTATTTTGGCGAGGCTTTTTGGATAACTGAACACACGAGGTAGGGCCATGTACGACGCAACCGATGATCTAGACAAACTCCTAGCCCAACCCGAGGACCCCCGTGAGGCGGTAGAGCGGGCCGCGCGGGCGCTTACAACCGCGCGGATGGGGATAGGGAAGGGCCTGCCGCTGCCCGAGCCGGTGCAAGGCGAGATCGAATGGCCGGAAGACCTCACCCTCATCGCGCCCGAGCAGATCGGGCGGATGCTGGGCTTGCTGGCCGGGCATACCGCCTATGCCGAGAGCGAACTGGCCGCGGCTGAGGTCCAGGTGATGCTGCTCGAGTACCAAGAAGGGCTCGAGCGGGCCTTGTTCCAGGGGGATAGGGGAGAGTGGGAGACCAGCCCCCAGGGGCGGCACTATGGGGTGGCGTTGCTGCAATGGCGGGCTCGAGCCCGGCTCCTGCGGGGCCTCATCCGGGGCTATGAGTCCCGCTACGCCGCCCTCTCGCGCGAGCTGACCCGGCGCGGAATAGGCTGGGGCCAGGTGGGGAAGGGGTAGGGATGCTGCCCTACGAAAATCGCTTGGTGCAGGGGTTCCTCGAGCGGATAGCTCCCCCCACGCCGGAGTTTTCCCCGGAAGAGCTGGCTACCCTCGAGAGCTTCGCCCGGGCCTCGGGGATTCGCCCTGAAGGCCCCGGCGGGCCGCCGTTCAGCCTGGAAGGTCGGGAGTACATGCAACCGCTGTATGACGAGCGGCGGGAGGATCCCTATTACCGGCTGGTGATCATGAAGTCGGCGCAGCTCGGCCTGACCATCCATGAACTCTACCGGGGGGCCTGGTTCACTGCCGATGCCCGGCGGCGGGTCAACGTGGGCTTTTTCTTCCCCTCGCAGAACGCGGTGTATGACCTATCGGCCTCCCGCTTCAAGCCGATGTTCCAGAATGCTAGCCGCATGATGCGCCTGGCCGATGCCGGGGGGCTAGCGCGGGTGGATGTGGTGCGCTTTGGGGTTTCGGTGATGCGCTTCCGTGGCATGAAGTCGGGAGTGAGCATGGATTCGGTGCCCCTCGATGCGCTCCTCTTCGATGAGGTGCGGCTGATGAGCCGTGCGGCTATCGAGCGGGTGCAAAAGCGCGTGCTCGAGTCCAAGCACGTATCCCCCACCGGCCTCAAGGGGATCATCCAGCTCGGGAGCACGGCGGGATTCCCGGATTCGGATATTCACGCCTACTTCCTGCAGTCCGATCAGCACTGGTTCATGACCCGCTGCCCGGGGCCGCTGTGCGAAAACCGTCACGGCTTCAACCTGGCTCAGGCCTGGGTGGATACCCAGGGGGCGGTGGTCAACGCCAGCGATCCTGCCGATCTGCACTACCGCTGCCCGCGCTGTGGGCGGCGCATAGAACACGTCCTGGAGGGCGATTGGGAGCGGCTGGGGCCAGCCGATGCGGAATGGCGGGGCTACCAGATGAACCGTACCCTCAAGGGGCCGCGGGAGCTGCCCCAGCTATGGCGCAACTTCCAGACCATGGTAGTGGGTGGAGTCAACCCGGCGGAGTTCTACAACTCCGACCTGGGCCTGCCCCACAAAGACCCCAATGCGGTGATCGTCACCGCGGCGGTATTCAACGAGGGGAAACAGGTGGATCCCGACTACCACTGGCCGCTCGAGCCCGAACGGCCTCCCAGGGCCGCCGCGCGGGCCTTCGGCATAGACCAAAAGCCGGGGCAAAAGCACGTCCTCATCGCAGAGTGGGGGCCTAACGGGCGTATCTATCCGGTACACCTGGAGATAGTGGAAGAGGAAGGGGTGGATGAGCGGGGCAAGGATCGGGCGGTAGAGCGTACTGTAGCCATCCTGCGGCAATGGAATGTGGATGTGGGGGTGGTGGACGCCGAGCCGTCGTTTGATTACGCCCTCGGGGTAGCCCAGCGGATGCCCAGGGGAGCGGTATGGCTGGCGGATTATCTCGACGACCGCGACCAGCCCCTAGAGTGGAGCGACCAGCGCGGGAGTGAGAAAATTAGCCTCTCCAAGCGGGAAGCCAAGTACGAGTACTGGGTCAAGATCGACCGCTACAAGCACCTGCTGCAGGCGTTCACCCTTTTCCGGCATCATCGGGTGGCGGTGCCGGTGGACCTCGAGCGCAAGGGACAAGAGCTATGGGTAGACGGCACCCGGAAATGGGTATCCCTGGGAGATGAATGGCGGCGGCACATGGGGAACATCGCCCGCACCTCGCTCCCCCGCCGCCGCAAACATCCCGAGACCGGCGAGATCATCGATGAGGGCAAGTTCAGCTACACCTTCCGGCACCTCTCGGTTGAGCCCGACTTTGCCCACGCCTGGGGCTTTTGTGTGGCCGCCCTGATGCGGGACGCGGGGTCAACCCAGATGGTTCCTACTACCCCTCCTCCTACCCACCGCACCGGAACCCTGCAAGACCAGCTCCCCGAGGCGCTGCGCCCGGTAGCCCTGGCCAAGAAGGTGGACAAGACCTGCTCGAGCTGTCAGTTTTTCACGCCCAATCCGAATGGGCAGGGCCTGGGGCGGTGCGAGAGCCCCACCCTGCGGCGGGCAATGGGGATCCCTGTTGAGGGCGTGCTATCCACCGCCCCCACCCACAGCAACTGCGCGCATTGGAAAAAGCGCTAGGGCCCGCGGGCGAAATCGAAAAGGGTTAAGCTCCGGGTGACGTTGCTCCAGATCGCCTCGAAGCGGGGGACTTTAGCTAGAGCCGCCCCCTCGCCGCGCAACATTGAACCGCGAATCCGCCCAGCGGCATGGGATGCGGTGGGGATGACGATCTTGTGCCATCCGGCATCCTCCAAGGGCTTGTAGATGGGGTGGTCGTAGCCAGACAACACTGCCTTGCCCTGGATATTGAGCAAAAGCTGCACCAGGGCTTGGTGGTGCTCGTCGTCGGCTTCGTGGGCGTAGCCGCCATGATTTCTCGTTTGAAGCACATACGGCGGGTCAATGTAAAATAAAGTATTTGGCGTGTCCCAGTAGCGGATGCACTCCAGGGCGTCTATGGAGTCTATTTGCACCCGCATGAGCCGGTCGTGCCAGGAGGCGAGGAGCTTGAGCCGCCCCCGCCATCTATTTGTTGTTTCAGCCATGCCCCGATTCGATGCGGTGAGCACCCGGCTCCAATTGCCCTCGCAGGTCGCTTCGCCACTGAATCCCTGGTTCTGCGCCACAAAGAACGCCCAGGCCCGGTCCAGGTCGGAAGCGCTGGGATCTTGCAGGATCGCCAGAGCCCGGCGGAACTCCGCCCTGGAGTAGGGGGTCCAGACAAGGCGGTGGGCCAATTCCTCGAATTTGGCCCGGTCCTGCAGCACCCGGAATAGGGTGACGATGCGGTCGTCGAGGTCGTTGAGGACCTCGACCGGATAGGGCTCGGTCAGGTGCCAGAACACCGAGGCCGCCCCGGCGTAGGGTTCGACGTAGGTGGTGGCCTTGGGGAGCAAAGGGATGATGCGCTGAGCTAGATTCCCCTTGCCGCCGAACCATCGGAAAGGGGCCATCGCTCGGCTAGGCGGAGGGATCGCTTCGAGTATTTCGTCTATAGAGATAGCGCTTTCTTCCATGTTATGCCTCAATATCCCTCTGCATTACCCGACTCCTTTTTGCGGAAATACTGAGCATACATCCGCTCCCACTCATCGAGCGGGACGAACCGCTGGCCGTCGTCGGTCCATTCCCACCACCCCTCAACCGCTAACGCCAGGTCGCGCAGCTTCCGAACCGTATCCAGGGCTATAGGCCCCATCCCCCACTGCAAAGGTTGGGGATATTGCTGAATGGCTTTCCATAGCGCCACTTCTGTTCCGCTCATCCATCCTGCGGCCCAGTGGTCCTCAGAGGCTTCGGACATAAGTTCAAACAGATAGTCCATCGCCGCTTCTCTAAGGATGCGCTGCCTTTCCTCTTCGAGGGGCACATTCTCCTTCCCGCAGTAAGCGCACCGGCGCCCGAACTTCTCCAGCAGATACTCCCGGACCTCATAGCCGTAAAGTTCGCCCCGCTGGTATTCGACGCCGCTGATCTCAGGATTCTGGAGCGCCTGCGTATCGAAGCGAACCAACTCCATCGAAATGGCTTCGACGGGGCAGAGACGAAGCAGCCGTTTGACCCAGGTCTCGATGTTGGCTACCCGACTTGCCAGGGAGGGCGGGAGCCACCCGGACGGGCGGCGTCGGTTGTTAAAGCGGGCCTTGCGGTAGCGAGTCTTCCTGCTCCTTCGTGCCCTGCGAAGCTGCCGCCGGGCCAGAAGTCGCTCACGGATCTGTTGGCCCCGATGAGTCAGTTCTGCCGCCCACACGACCCGACCAGTAACCTCGTTGACAACGGCAATTCCCGTCACCTTGGAGCCGGGGTCAATCTTGACGCGATGGGCATGAGTGGTAGAGTCGGCAACCCTCCGCTCCTTCAGAATGATGGTGAACGGATACCTACGGAACACAGCCGCTTTCCCTGCCTTCAAGAGCTTCCGTGCCCTGGCAGGGTGGCAGGGATCAAGCGGCTTTCGATTGCTGTCAAGCACAAACACCATACCAGAGCACCTCCTTACGGAGCAAACTCGCCTTTCGGCGGTAACGTTGGCCTCGCCAATGTCTGCCAGGCTTGTCACGCCGTCAACCTTCGCCCTGTACCCCACACAGGACAGCATGATCGACGACGGCAGTTGCCACAGGCTGGCCTCGCACCTGTGGGTGCCATGACCCGGCAAACGTAGCCCCAAAGGGCTTAGGCTGGTCACGAACGAGGGCTACAAGCCCCCGCCTTCAGGCGTGGGGTTCGTGACAATTGGCCTGTCCCCTATTCGCAAAGCCCGTAGGTGCTTGAGCAGGCCGGAGCTTCTGGATCGAAGGCGAATAGCTCGTACTGCGTTCCCCCACGGCCGGTTTTGGCCCACTCCACCACGGTTTTTATGCCGTGGGTGCGGTAGTGGATCTCGCCGTCGGGCTCGGCCACGTAGAAGAACGTGGCCGAGCCCTCCTTGCGGGCCACACCCGAGACCAGCCGTTCCCACTCCGCGATTCGCTCGATATGCTCCGGCCAGCGCCGGGCGATCTCGCGGATTTCCTGCTTGTTGGCGTGGATGCAGGGCATGCACCCTACCCGCCTCATGCCCTGGAGGTACAAAGGATTGGGCTTCACGCCATGTTTTTTCAGCATGGCGAAGACATCTTCTACCGTCCAGTCCAGCAATGGACGGTAATAAAAAAGCCCCGGTCCACCCTCTATATCCCCTATTTCAGCCTCCCACTCGGGTAGTTTGGCTCTTCGGCGGCTCTCCTGCCGCCTGACTCCTATCCAGGAGACCACCCGTGGCAGTGGCTGCTGTTCTAGCAGAGGCCGGTAGATATGCTCGTAGACGGGCTTCAGCTTCAGTTCCCGAGTACAGAATTGGGCGTGGGCGGAAGGGAAGCGGCCTTTTAACATACACAAATCCAGAAATGGGACCCCTGTCGGCTGAAGCAGAGCCAGCGCCCGCTCTCGATCTTCTTCAGGCCATTTACAGCGTTCGGAGCGCAGAAACTCCCGTCGCCGCTCGAACTCCTGTCTGAAATCCGCCCTCACCGTGCGAATCGGGTATACCTGCTCGCTCAGGTACTCGATGTACTCGTAGGTGGCGGGGTGCTCGTGACCGGTGTCGGCAAAAACCGCTACTAGATTGGACGCTCCTCGCTCCAAGGCCAGCAGCAACAGCGCCGTAGAGTCTTTGCCCCCGGAAACCGAAACTATGTTGTAGGTATCGAGGATTTCTCCCTTCAAGCCAATCACGCATCCCCCGCAAATACGAACACCCCCGGCTGATCGGGGTCTCGCCGGTATAACCAGGCCCCCTCTCCCGGGGGCAGGGCGATTTCGCGTACGTCGTCTGGGGCAAAGGCGCTGGTGTTGTGCAGCGGCCCCCCGCGCAGCTCAATGGCCCTGGCCCAGCCAGCCCGGGCCTGCCAGGCCCGATCTGGCGGGGGGTCCTCCGCCAACAACCGCTGGCCCATTTCGCGTAGCTCGAGCAGATTGTTAGCCTCCAAGCTAACGTCGGGGCGTATCTCCTCCACCCCCTGCTCGCTAGCGTGTTGGCCCGCCTCGCCCTCGAGCGCGCGGCCAGGCTTCACTACCCGTACCACCAGGGCAATCCCGGAAGGTGGGAGCAGCCCCCCGACCTCCCAGGGGGTGAGCAGATCCCGCTGAATGCGCTCGCTGAAAGCCTTCCCGCTCGCCGCCAACTCTTCATACATACGGCGGATGGTCTGGGCCTCCCCGCGTAGCGCCGCGGCCTCGTTGGGGAATCGGCAATCGGTGATGGCTACTTTTTCCCCGGCCTGCACCAAACGCTTGATCTCCTGTAGGGCCAGCCACACCCAGTAAAAGGGGTCTAGCCCCTCGCGTACCTGTTCGGTGCCGATCTGTTGCAAGGCCCGGCGGGCCTCGAGGGTCTTGGTCGCCCCAAACGCCTGATAGTAGCGCTCGGCGGCGGCCAGGGGAGATGCGTCCTCAGCGGCTAAGCGCTGCAGATACAAAGCCTTGACCGGATCGGCCAGGGCAACCCGGTAATATCCCCGAGGGGCCAAAACCAGCCGATATAGCGAGTCTTTCCCGTGGCCAGCCCGGCCAGTAATAGCGACGATGGGCTTCATGCGTCCTCCCCCTTGATTGCTAGGCGCTCGCGCCAATCCGGGGTAAGCGGCTTGGGCAGGACTCCCTGCTCCTGCAAAAAGCTGATCCGCCCGGCGTACCAGCCCGCTAGCCAGCCGGGTTGGGCCTCCGTCAGCACCGCCGGGGGGTTTTCCCCGGCAAAGCCTGCCGTGAAGCCAGCCTCGATCTCTTCCTCGGGGGCATCGGGCCAGCCGCCCTCGAGCGCGGGCCGCACCCGCTCCAACTCGGCCAGCTCGTCCTGTAGCACCCGCAGAGCGTGCTTGGCTCGGGCTACCAGGGCGTGCAGTTCACGCTCGGCCTTCTCCCGGGTCGGCCAGAGGTTGCCGCTCAACCACTCGAGCGACCCTTCCTGGCCCTGAGCCCCTAGCATCCGGGCTACCCGAAAGGCTTTGGCCTTGCCGCGCCGCACCTTGACGATGGCCAGCCCGTGCCGGAGGGTTACCAAACGTGGGGCAGAGAATGAAGCTTCCATGTCTTACTCCTTTCCCAGGGGGATCGCCTCGAGCAACGCCAGCACCTCCCCCAGGTGGTGTATGCGGATCACCCGTGGCCCCGAGTAGTGCTGGTTGTAGCTGCGCCGCAAGAGGAATACCTCGAGCCCATCGGCGCTGATCTGCTCAGCCTCGTTAGGGGAGTCCTCCACGATGATCGAAGCCCCCAGGCGGCGTATCCAGGGGGCCTTGCCCTCTGGCCCGGCAAAGCACACCTCTTTGCGGGGGAACTCCCACCAATCCAACCACTCGTACGTAGCCCGGCTCACCGTAACCGGGCGGCGGGTCACATATCCCCGCAAGAGTCCCCGGCGCTCGAGTTCCTGGGCTACCTCTACCGCCTGTGGGTAGGGATAGGCCCGGGAGTACACGCCGCGATAGTCGGTGGCGTAGGCGTGCCGGATCACCCGCTCCGCCTCTTTCCGTAGCGCCGCGGGAAAGTACTGCGTAAGGTCGTAGTGGGGTCCTTCTAGCTCGAGGTTGAGCAGGCCAAACTCTTCCCGCAGCACATCCTGCAGGGTTTCCAGGGTGTTGGCGATGACCCCATCCACATCGAGGGCCACCGCGAGGCTTGGAGAATCCATGTCTACTCCATGACTTCGGCTACCCATGCCGCAAGCAACAACAGGATGCCGAGGCCCAACGGATCGAGGGTCCTCAGCGCGATGCACACCAGGAAAATCAGCCCCGCAGCGGAAGCAGCCAGTATTTTGAGGGTTTTGAGGGATATTTCCATGGGCAGACCTCACTGACTATTATTACATGGTAGTCGCTATAGGACAACCCCTTCTCGCTCGAGCGCGGCCCGATAGTGACGCCCAAATCCCGGCGGGGCATCCTGCAGTTTCAGGCTGTACAGGGCGGTGCGGCCGTAGCGGGGGTGGATGCGGATGAGCTGCTGCATCGGCTCGGCGGGCGAGTAGTTGGCCATGAAGGAATAGTTGTCTACCCCGGGGAAGGCCCCATTGAAAATGACCTCTCCCAGGCCGTGGGGTAGCTGCATCCCCCGGTGCTTGTCGCCAAACAGGTAAAACGATGGGGGGCGTAGGTGGCCGCGCACGAACAGTTGGGTCTGGGTGTTGATCTGGCGGGCGATGGCGTGGGCCGGGATCCCCATGGCCCGGTCGCCCCCCTTGAGATGGTCGCCGTGGCCCGCGTGAAATACCCAGCCCTGCACCTCGAATACCGCGTAGGGCTGGCGGTTCAGATTCCAGAGGATATTGGGCACATCCCGGGTGAGCATGCGCAGCGCTTGATAGACAAACCAATCCAGGTTCGAGTAGCGGTTGACCGTGGGCATCTTGCGCTGATTGGCCCAGCGCGGATGGTTGCCCACTACCCCGTACACCTCGATATCCGGCACCAGCGATGCCAGGTTGCGCAAAAATTGCGCAATGGCATGGGCGGCGATCAGCCATTGATCAGCCAGCACCACCACCTGATCGGCTTCGTTGGCGTGATCGAGATCGCCGTGAATGATATCGCCCAGCAGCACCACTACCAGCCGGTCTACCGGGCTGGTGGTGTGGTGCTCGAGGTACGAGGCCACCGATTGCTCGAGAAAGGCCAGTCGGTCCAAGAACACGTTCAGGTCATAGCGACCAAAACCTAGGGTCTGATCGGCGCTCACCACCTGCCCTACGTGCGCGTCAGACAGCAACAGCACGTAGGACTCGGGGGTCTGGCCGCGGGGGCGGGGGGGAACCCGGCCTGCGCCTAAGGGGGAGTAACTTTTGGGGGCGATGGCTTCAATGCGCCGGGCCAGGGCCTCCACCAGGCTCGCCTGCTCGAGGGCCTTGGCGTAGGCCTTGCTCAGGGCCTCGTTCTTCTCGCGCAGTTGCTCGAGTTCGTCCTCCCGGCGCCGTACCGCCCCCTCGAGGTCGTCGTCAAACCTGGGCAGGCGCTCGGGCTCTTGCTCCATCAGCGAGCGCACGTAGCGGATGGCGGTTTTGGCGTGATGATCGTTCAACCCAAGCTCGCGCATCACCTCCCCGCGTCCCGCGGGTATATTGTTGTGAACCTTCCTGGACAGGATTTGTTGGATACGCTTTACGTCGGAATCGCTCAACCACTTGGGTTTCTTCACAGGCAACCTCGAGTTTTACCTTCTAGTCGCGCTGGGATAAGAAAAAGCCGCCCCTGGGGGGCGGCCTGCGTTCAGCCCTGGATTGCGCTGCTATGAACCTCTCCCTGCACCGCTAGCAAGAGGTGAACCCGCTCGATGAGCTGTTTGAGGGCCAGATCATAGGCATATCCGATGGCCCTGGCCTCGAGGTCGTCCACAAAGGGCAGATCCAGGATCCAGCCAATGATGGGGATGCGGTGGTCCCACTCCTCCACCACGGCTATGGTCTCTTTCTTGGCCTGCTCGATCACCTCTTTGAGCTTGCCCACTACCCAATCCTCTTTTTCCTGCCCGGTAGCCCCGGGCAGAAAGCCCTCGGCAAACTTCACCAGCTCGCCCGCTACCCATTCCAGGTCTTCCTTGTTCAGACCGTCCTTCAGGTGGTCCACCAGTTCCTTGATGAAGGCTAGCAGTTTGTCGTTTTCCATAAATCCTCCCGCCCCTAAGGTGGTGTGCAAGAAGGGTAAGAACGGCCCACCCGCAGGTGGGCCGGGGGGTTATCGGGCCGCGGGGGGAATGGGCACACCCAAGGCTCCGTCGAGTTTCACGCGGGTGGTCCAGCCCCCCACCCAGATGGCCCATACGCATACCGATCCGTTCTCAAGCCGCAACAGGCTCGAGCCGGAAGATCCCCCATCTCCGTTGGTCTGCACGAAGAACATGCCCCCCACCTCGTTTTCCGCCTCGCTGTCGTCGGGGAAATGCAGCGGGCCCGAGTACATCCCGGTGCGCAGCACGGGCACGATGCCCAAGGGACCGGTCCAGCTCCACACGTCCTCCCCAATAGCGGCCTGCCCGGCGCATAAGGGCAGCGCGGGGCTGTGGAAGCCCTTGGGAAGGCTGAACAGGGAATAGTCCGAGGTGGGCCAGGTGTCGTACCAGTCCTCGAGGGTGACCCGCACCAAAAAGCTCGGATCGGTGGCCTGGGAGATATAGTAACGCGCGGCGGTGGCGTCCTCCACGCAATGCCCGGCGCTCAAGAAGCGCGGTCCCTGCTTGGTCTGGATGACCGTGCCGCTGCAAATCACCCGCAGGGCTCCTTCCTCAAAGCGCCAAAGGTTGTACACCGCGCTTTGGGCTTTGACTACCGCTGCGGGGGCGGCAGCCAGGGAAAGGGAAAACAGGCTTACCAAAAGGGCCAGGGCTCGTTTCATGAGAACTCCTTCCGCCGGGGCAGATCCGATGAGGGAATCCTCATGGCGATAAGGGGTCATACCTCAGCGGTCTACCCCTAGCGCCCATAGCCAGCGCTCGGTGCGGCGGATGCGCTCAGGTAACCCGTTGTCGCCGCCGTTGATGAGCCGGCTGATGCGCACCACATCCCCCCGGTCGGCGTAGTAGTTGAGCCCCCACACCGGCCTGGCCCCGTCGAAGCTGAAACGGCTGGACCAGAACCAGCCCGCTGAGAGTGCTGCCCAGCGGTCTTGCAAGAGCAGGTCGGGGTCTTTCACGAAGTCCGGTACGCTCTCCCGGGGTAACGCCTTGCGTAACCCTACGGTGAGGTTTTGGTAGTTGGCCTTGAAGGTGATCTGCTTCAACCCCCGCCCGCGGTAGCGCCAGCCATCCCCGCTCGAGGCCGGGCCGTTGCCATAGCGGCCCCCGTAGACGTAGTTGGCGATCATCTCCGGGCGATGGGCCATCTGCTGGGCCAGCGCGGGCGTAAAACGGCTCGGCCAAACCCGCAGCAGCCCCTCGGCGGAATAGTTGAGGTTTTCCTCGAGCCGGGTGAACCCCCCGCTTTCCACATCGGCCTGGGCCAAGAAGTGCGCCTGGCGACGGGCGGTGTCAATCCCAAAGGTGCGGAAGGTCTCGAGCAGGTGCGGATACCACCGCTGCGCCAGACCCGGGCCCAGCACCCGGGCCAGATCGCCCGGCTCGAAGGCCATAGGGTTGCGGTCGTTCATGGCCCCCCCTTGTCCTTCAGATCCTCGAGCTTCGACCCCAGGGCCGAACGCAGGTGCATCAGCACGGGCTGGTCGGGGAACGTCCGGGAAAGGTTCTCAACCACCGATAGCGCTTCGGTGACTACCAGCATGGCCAGGGCCAGCCCGAGCAGGAAGTCGGGGCCGGGAATCCCCTTGTCGGCGAGGTTGGCCGATATCAGCACCACCGAGTACAGCCAGACCTTTTGCCCGGTTTTGAGCCCCATAGTCTTGCTGGTCACCGGCTTGTTCTGGTGTTTGGCGGCCAGCACTCCGGTGATGAAGTCCAGCAGCATCAAAACGGCCAGGGCGGCGTAGGCTTCCCGCCAAGTGCCAAATAAAAAAACCAGCACCGCGAGCAGCACCTTGGCCCCCCAGGCTTGGGTAAGCAAAGACTGTAACGCCAGCAGGGCCTGATCGAGTAGGGAAGACCGTTCCATGCTCCCACCATGAGGGGGGGGATGGGTAAGACTCCAGGCCGCCTGAGGCGTAGTTAATCCGGCTCTATAGTGGGATCGTGGTGAGCGTGGGGGCGGCGGTGTAGGTGATGCGCAGGCGATCCCCGCTGGCCAGATAGATCAGCCCCGCGGTCACCCCCAGGTCGTAAAAGGTGGTCCCGTCACGGCTGTACTCGAGTTTGCCCACCGTCCCGCCCTGCACGATCAGCGCTGCCGGGTTGGGGTCGGAGTTGGTGTAGGTGAAGGGGGAAGCTCCCGGCGTGACCGCGGCGGGGGCCGCGCTGGCCTGGGTGCGGGTGTAGCGGGCGTCGCCGCGGGCCTGGTTCAGGTATTGGGGGTGAGGATCGGTGGCGGATTGGTGATCGCTGATCTGGGTGGATAGGTTGTTCAGCGCGGTGTCCAGCCCGGTGACCTCGCTGGTGGGGTGGGTATGGGCGGCGGGGGGAAACTGGGCGGGCTTGCCGCTGATGGCCGTCCAGGGGACCTTGCCGCTCCCGTCGTCTATGCCGGTGCGCCAGTTTTCCAGGGCGGTGACGCGGCCATCCAGGGGGACTACCGTTGACTCTAAGCTGCTAACCCGCCCGGTGAGGACGCTTTGCGCGCCCTCGAGCGTGGTCAGGCGGGTTCCCGCATTCAGGCCCTCGAGGGCGGTGAGGCGGCTGCCGGCGTTGATGGCCTCGAGGGCCGCTACCCGTGCGAGCAGCGAGGAATCCCCCTCCAACGCGCGTACCCGCCGGTCCAAGACCGCATCGTTGTTGATCAGGGTTTGCAGTTGCGGGTTCCAGGTATTGGGGTGGGCCGGATCGGTCAGCTCGAGCTGCCGTATCGCTAGGGTGAGAGTGGCATTGGGATTGCCGTTGAGGTTAGCCATACCGCTCCTTACTTGGCCCGGATGATGTAGGCCAGTGCCACATACGCCGGGCGGTTGTCCAATGGCTGACCCGAGCCGGTGGGATCGGTGGTGAAGGTGTGGCGGTGCTCCGAGCCGTTAGGGATCACCGAATACCCCAGCACGGCCCCAGCGGGGACGCTAGACCACTGGTTGCTGGCATCCAAGGGAGCGCTGATCCCGCTGAATCCAGGCCCCCCGGCAAACTCGTTCATGCTGTCCATCTGGAAGATCTGCGGTCCGTAATATCCCGACCCTCCTCCGCCGGTTGAGCCCACCAGGTAGTGGCCGTGGGCTCCCGCATCGGCATCCCATTGTCCGCGTTGGGGCTTGGTACCCGAGGGCGCTTTGGTAGCGCCGGTGTGGACGTGGGCGGGGAGGTTGGCCACGGAGAGCGCCTGCTGGTTGGCCCCCCCTACCTCCCCCAGGGAAGCATTTCCGGCCCCCATGACAAAGCGGTCGCGTAGATCCGGGATGCGAAACGTATCCGGTCCGCCGGCCCCGAAGGCGGTGCCAATTTTGGCAAACAAGGTAGGGTAGTCCGCGCGCGGAAGCTCCCGCCCATCGCACAGCAAAAATCCCGCTGGGGGAGCGGCAATGGACCCCGCCCATTGGATGATGCCCCCAATGGGTACCCCGATGTTGCTCTGGATGCCATCCAGGGCCTGCTCGGCGCTGCTCATGCGGTTCTCGAGGCTGGTCAGCCTTGAACCGGCGTTCAGGCCCTCGAGCGCATTGAGCCGGTTTGCCGCGTTGAGCCCCTCGAGCGCTCCCACCCGCGCGGGCAGCGCGGTCAGCCCGGCGCCCTCGAGTACCCCCAAGCGGGCGTTGAGCCCGGCGTCGTTGTTGATCAACGCCTGTAATTGGGGGTTGATGGAATCGGGGTGTACCGGGTCGGTGGTTTCTATGGCCCGGACACTATTGGAAAAAGGAGCGTTGGGATTCCCGGTCAACGGCATAGGTCTACCCTAGCAGGGGTAGGGGGTCAGCCCCCTATGGTCCAGGATCCGTTGATAACCCGGGTACCATCGAGATACACCGCGCTGGGTTGCCCGCTGATCTCGTAGATCGGAACCACCCCCGCCGAGCGGAAACGATTTACCAGGGCTTTCACCCGCTCGAGCTGATACGGCCCCCCGCTCAGGCGCACAATGAGCACCCCGCGGTAATAGGGGGTGTACTCATAGGGGCCGCCGGGATTGAAGCGCGCGCTGCCGTCGAAATGCAGCGCTCCGTTCCAGCGGCGCAGGGTCAGGCCCGCACGGCTTTCTGCGGTGGTCCAATCGTAGACCAGGGCGGTGGTGCCGGGGAAAACCTGGGCGATGGCCTGCTCAATGCCCACAGGGGTGGTCTTGGCAATCCGCAATTCCGCGAGGATACGCCGTAAAAAGGCCGCGTCGTCCTCGCGGTAGTCGCGGGCGGGGATGCCATAGAGCGCGGCGTGTACATCCAGCCAGCGTCCGACCGCGCGTTCAACGTCGGTAGTGACCACCGCTCCTTCGGGATCGGTGCTTTGCAGGGCATCCCACAGGATTTGCAACAGATGGGCATTGATCCCGTCTCGCTTAAACCAGCGGGGAAGCAAGAATCGCTCCCCGCCCCCGGCGGGGATGCTCGGCGGGGGCTCGGCGGTGGGGACAAACGCGGTGAACGAAAAATGGTCAGCCATTGGAAACCTCGATCTCCACTACCACATTTCCCAGGCCCGGATTAGCCGGGATCACCACCTCGTGGGTAGTAGCGGCGGGCCCGGTGACCACTACCGGGGAGATGGTAGCGCCGTCCTGGGTCAGCCATAGGTAGGCCCGGGCGGGCTTATTGAGCCGCAGATTGACCACGATCCCTCCCCGCTGGGCGTCATACACCCAGGTGACCGGCGGGATGATGCGGGCCGTGCCGTACCCCTGCCGCAAGGCCTCGATGAACTCCGGCTCCTTGCTGGAGTAGTAGCTAGCCACGATCTGGCTGCGGTCAAAGGTGAAGCCATAGGGCTCGGCTAGCGGATACATGCGCTCGCGGTAGACGTAGATCACCCCGCTTTCGTAGACGCGGGTGAAGTAATCGCCCTTCAGGTTGCGCAGCGTGGCCGCCTTGGGGTTGAGGTAGGCGGCGCGCTGCACAAAGCTGGGGTCGCGCACGCTGGGGTAGTTGGTGAGGGTGTTGAAGTAGGTCGAGGCCGCCAGGTCGTAGAGTTCCTGCAAGGTAGCCACGATCCCATAGGAGTAGACCGTGGTCAAAAAGGCATCCTTGAGCGCGGCCAGGTTCGCCGCGCTCTGGGCGGGGTTATAGGTGAAGCCGAAAGTCGCTCCGGCGTCGTACAGATCCCGGTAACTGCCCACCCGCCCGGTGTCGTAGACGGTCTGGATGGCCCCATCCCGCAAGGAGACCAGGTAGGTGGTGTAGTCCTGGTTGCTGCGGTTTGCGCTGTTGTTGTAGTCGTAGCTGAATGCGTACTGGGTGCGGATGGCCTCCAAAAACGCCTTCAGCCCGTCGCTCTTAGCCACCGCCTGCACGGCGGATTTGAAGTCCGTTTTGAGGTCGCGGTATTGGGTCTTGACCCCGGTCTGCCCCAGGCTCAACGAGGGATTGACCCGCACGCGCCAATCAAAGCCGTCGCTGAGGGCCAGGTCGTAGATTTCCTGGGCGGCTTTGAGGAATCCGGCATCGTAGAGGTGGCGGCTGACCCCGCTGGCCTGGCCGGGGGGGGTGGCGAGGGGGAAGGCGGTCTGGCCCTCCGGCACCCCGCCCACGATCTCCGCATCGCGGGCAGCGGCGTAGACCTCGCCGTAGGCCCGGTTGTATCCGGCGGCATCGGCATCCTGCTGGATTTTAGCCACGAATGCCCCCTTGAGCCCGTCCAGGTAGCCTCCGTCCTGGCTCGAGGTGTTGTAGGTGAAGGCCGGGTACTGGTTGTACACGCTCTTATAGGCCCCCACCCCGCCCTGCTGGTAGACCGCCTGGGCGTAGGAAACGGCCAGCCCGGTGTAGTAGTTGGGGTCGGTGCTAGAGGCGTTGTAGGGCGGGGCTCCCTGCCCGACCAGGGCGTTGAGGAAGGTCTTGGACGCGGCTATCGAGCTGCTGTTGGCCACGCTCTGCACCATGGCCTGCCGGGTAGCGTCGGTGTCCCAGCCCGCCCCGGCCAGCACCCCCGCGGCGTCGAAACCGTAGGGGCTGGCCAGGGGGTAGATGGCCTCGGCAAAGGCCCTTCGGCCATCGCTCACCCCCTTGGGGTAGTCGTCCTTGATGGATGCGTCCTGGCTCGAGGCGTAGGTGGTGAGGGCGCTGATGGGGGAGTCCCCGCTATAGTCGCGGGCGTAGCGGGTCATCCCGGCCCGCACGATGACCCGGTAGGTGCCGCTCTGGCGGGGGAATTGCAGGGTGCGCGTCTTGGCGCTGCCCCCTGCCGCCCCGTCGGCGGCGGCGATGAGCCCGGCCTCAACCCCGCCCGTAAGGCGCTTGACGAAGAGGCTGATAGACCCCGGCTTGTCGAGGGTCACGGTAGCCACCGAGGTAGCGCTATCCACCGGGGATACGTCCAGGGAGAGCACGGTGGGCTCGAGGGCCTGCACCAGCCCCGCGCGGATGGACAGGGCTTTGTACAGCGCGGTCTGTTGGTAGAGGGTAGCCGATACCGGGATGGCCCCGAACCCCGAAGCCAGGGGGTTGGGCTGGTCGGTGCGCAGGTTGCGCCAGGCCAGGTGGAAGGGGCGCGGGGTGCTCTCGAGCAGCGTCCCCCCGCTGGCGTTCCAGAACATCCCCCGCAGGTAGGTGAAGCCGAGGTAGCCCCGGGTGGCGAGCAGGTCGCTTTCGCTCAGGTTGGGAGTCCACAACGGCATGGTTCCTCCTTAGGGGGTCAGGCGGAAGCACAGGCTGCGCTGATAGTTGGCTCGAGGATCGGAAAAATGCCGGGAAAAGACCAGATCCTCGGAGGTGTCGGGGTTGACGTAGGAACCCCCCGAGGGCACGCTGGCCTCCGAGCGCACCCTGAGGGTAGACAGCGGCAGCGGGCTGCGGTAGGGGCGATCAATCCAGGCCGCAAAGGGGCTGGTCACGTCCGAGGCGAACTCCACCACCGGGTTGATCTGGGACAGATAGTAGCTCCGCTGCCCCGCCATCCACCCCGGCAGGGGGGAGATTTGCCATATCGCCCCCGGCTCCACGCTCGATAGCGCCCGGCTCAACCCGAAGGGCAGCGCCGCTCCGTACAGGCCGTACCCCTGCGCCCCGGTGCTGTTGTTGTCCAGCGCCAGCAGGTCGTAATCGAGGTTATTGGCACCCCCATCGGAGGCGGGGGAGAACGAGACAAACGCCGTGCCCTCGGCAAACACCCCGGTGGAGGCGGTCGGGGTGTCCATGTTGAGGAAGTCCAGGCTCAGCCAGGTCGAGCCGTGCAAGGCGGCGTTGTTCCCCGCCAGGCTCAGGTTGCTGGCATCGAGGTTGAGGACCGTGGACCCGGGCGTCCACCCGCTGCTACCGGAGAGGTCGCGGCAGATCACCGGCCCCAGCAGGCGCACCCCGCTGCTGAGAGGATGCTGGGAGACCGGGAAGCGGTCGCCCATGCCGTGGGGTAACGCCGGGGGCACCAGCAGGTAATAGCCCGGGGCCAGGGAGAGGTTGAAGGACCCCGAAGCGCTGCCGTAGCCGTTGGCATTGTCGCCCACCAGGGGCAGATCGGCCACCTTGCTGCTATACACCAGGCTCGAGCCGGATTTCTGCACCGCGTACAGGGCGAGGGTGTAGGTCGCGGTACCGGGGTAGTACAGGCCGTCTATTCGCACCCCGCTCAGGGTGCGGGCCTGGCCTTCTACCCGCAGCAACCAGCCCACCCGCTCGAGCGCGGTTTCATCGCTAATGGGCGAGGGGTCGGTGAACGGGCGCACCCGCTCCATCCGTTCGGGGATGGTGAGCGGGTTGGTAGGGAAGAGGCTTTTGCTGACCCGATCCGAGGCCAGGGCGATGGTAGTTTTCCCGGACTGGGTAATGCGCAGGAAAAATCCCCGGTAGTCGGCATTGTTGGCCGCGAAGAGGTTGAGCGTCGAGCCATAGCTGTAGTTTTTCAGCACGGCAAAGGTGGGTAGGGTGTCGTTGCACAGCCCGGCGTCGCTCAGCGTATCGTCGCGGTAATAGTTGAAGAGGAAGCTGCTCAGGCGCACCAACCGACGGCTTTGTGGGTTGCTCAGGGAGTTGTCGTATAGCAGCAGCGGGGGCATCAGCAGCACCCGCGGCTGATAGCCGTTTTTGACCGGGATGGGGCGCATACAGGCGTAGGCCGCGCCCGAGCCGTCGAGAAAGAGGAACTCGTGTACCGGCCCGTCGAGGTTGGGGCTCTGCACCCCAAATACGTTCTCGTCCACCAGGTACTCCAGGGCGTCAATCCTGAGCACTACGTTCTGACAGAAGACCAGCGCGGCGGTGGCGATCTGAGCGCTATCGCTAAAGGCTCCCCCTGAGCCGTGGGACCACTTGGTCACGTACTGCTGCCCCACGGTGTAGGTGCTGCCCCAGGCGGAGTCGTTGAGGCTGGCCGCCCGGCCCTGGTTGCTGACGTTGGTGGGGTTGTTGTTGTAGGTAGCCTCCACCACCCTGAAATCGATATCCGAGAAGTTCCCGCTGCTGCCCCCAGCGGGTCGGTAGAGGGGGGTGAAGCGAATGCGAAAGGCTTTCAGGCCGGGCAACCAGAACAACAATGGCCAGCGGTAATAGGTGTTTTTGCTGGGGTAAACCAGGTTTTTGCCGCTGAAATTATCTACCCAGGTACAGCTGGTGAGGTTGGGGATCGAGGCTGGGGCTACCACCGTCCCATCCGGCTTGACCTGAATCGGGGCCGCCGCAGCATCGGCGGCCTGTTGAGCGGTGAAGCGGTAGCCGCCCTGGATGTTGACCTTGCCGGTGCCCCAGCCCAGGGCGTCAAAGGCGGTTTTGACCAGATCGGAGACCTGGCCGATGGTAAAGGGGGGGTTGAGCGCGGTGGAGTATTTCATGGGGACTCCTAGGGTTTGACCAAGAGCAGGTAGGTTTCGGCATATCCGCTGTACTGCGGGGACTTATGGGCCAGGTAGTAGCGGGTGCCGTCGGGGGCCAACCAGCTATCCCCAGGGTTGCCGGGGAAGGCGCCGTTGCGGGCCAGGTAAAGGTTTGCCATCTGGCCGCGGTTGGCCGCCGTCCCATCCGAGCGCACCGCCCACAGCGGAGACAGATTGGGTCGGCCCAGGAAGCGGGTGCCCAGGGCCACCTCGAAGAAGGGCACCGGGGGCTCGCCGGCAGAACCGGAGTTGTTCCAGCCGCAGGGGCCATGAAAGTGGTCCCCCCACCCCGGCCAGTAGGGGACGGCCAGGGGGCCGCTCGAGCAGATTTCATAGCCCACGTACTGGTTGGGCACCATCATCCCCCAGCGGGCAAACTTGCTGCCGTCGTCGGCGGTCGCCGGGGGGTTGAGGAAGTCCCCCACGACTACCGGGGTGGCGTACTGGTTGTTCTGGAAGAAATTGAGGCACAGCCCCTGGGCGTTCCCCACGGCGTCGATGAACAGGTCGGCGGTTTTGTCCAGGTTCAGGCTCGCCACCCCCTGTATCGCGCTGATCCCGAACCAGACGTTGGAAGAAACCGCGTCCTGGGTGTTGTCGTAGGTGGTGCCCGTCCCGGCCTGCCGGGCGTAGCGCAGGTCCACCGTCCCTTGGGGCAGAAACGCGGCATCCCCAGGCACGCTCGCCATCTTCAGGCGTACCTTGTTGGACCCGGTATCGGTCAGCCGCCAGGCCAACAGCTTGCGGTGGCCGGGGCCGGAGAGGCTTGAGGAGTCCGCCTCCAGCAGCCCCCCCACCGCCCCGTGACGCAGCCACACCCCCTGGATAGACCCCACCATCCGGTAGCTGTTGCCGTTGTTGTAGCGGAGCACCCCCCACGCCTCCTGACCGAGGTAGGGGAGATACAGGTGGCTCAGTTCCCATAGCGGGTGGCGCTGATACCAGTCGTTGTTGCGGTAGAGGCGGCGGGTGACGGTTTCGTCGCTGGCGGGGTCGGTGCCCCACATGCGCGTGAAGCGCGGCGCGGTGCCGCTGGTTAGGCTCCAATCGGGCCGCACGTCGATCCGCAAGACCAGCGCGCTGCCCGGCAGGGTCAGGCCGAATAGCGCGGCGTAGTTGCTGTCGTTGATGGTGTCGTCCAGGGCGATGGGCTGGGGCAGGGGATGGTATTTCCAGTAGCGCGGCGGGGCCCAGGGGGTGGCGGCGGAACCTTCCTCGAGTTGAGGGTAGGCCAGGCGCAGGGCGCAGCCGTTGGTCCAGGCGCTCCAGCCCCCCAGGTAGATCACGATGTAGCCGCTGGCGTCGGTGGTGAAGGTGTAGGCCAGGCGGGTCCATCCCCCCACGGGCAGGGCGATGTCGTCGAGGCTGACGTTGACGAGGTTGGACCCCTGAGTCTGGGTGGGATCGGAGAAGCCGTTGCCCGTCCCCACCCGTACCTGCACTGCCCCGCTGCTGAGTTTCTTGGCGTAGAAGCTATAGGTGTAGGTGGTGTTGGGCTTGAGTCGGAAGTAGATCGCATTCCACGAGTCGTTAGAGCCGTGGTTGCCGCTAAGGTCAATGCTGCCGCCCTGATACCAGGCGGGGCGGGTTACTCCGGTGGGGAGGTCGCTGGTCTGACCGACGTTGCGCACCAGCAGCGACCCGGCGGTAAACCGTACCGGCTTCCAGTTGTACATGTGGCCCTCGGTATACACGAACGAGCCGGTGTAGTTGCGGGTCTCTCCCCGGTAGCCCTCGGTGGCAAGCCAGAGATTGTGGTCGCCCCAATCGAGCAGGTTGGGACTGCCGTTATCCAGGTCTGCGCTGGCGGGGAAAAACGAGTTTTGTAGCCCCACCGCCGCGGCGGCTTCGTGCAGCCGGTCTACCAGCACCTCGGCGGGGTCGCCGTAGGTATCGGCGGCGTTCATTTTCCAGGGGGCGGGGACGTATTTGGAGTACTGCGCCATGGCTACCTCGCTACTGCAGGGCTCCGCTCAGGGTGCCTAATACCGCACGATAGCCCATCGGGATCATCTCGTCCCCGGCGGGATCGGTCAGATCCACTTCGCGTATGTCGGGATGGGCGATGGTAAGGGCAGTGATGAGGTTTTCCCGGGAGACTTTTTCTCCGATGCCCAGGTTTTTGATATAGCTTTGTGCGGCGCTCTTGGCGGCCTCGAGCGCGGCGGGGGTGCCCCGCAGGGAAAAGGTCACGTTGACCGCGATGGGCTGCGCGGCCAGCACCCGCAGGTCAATCCCCGCGGGCCGCCCGGCATCGAGGGTGTTGCGCAGATAGGTCAGCATAGCCGGGGTAACGCTCGCGGTGCCGTTGTCTACATACAGATAGACTGTGCCCGCGGGGATCGACGGGTC
Source organism: Meiothermus sp. Pnk-1 (assembly GCF_003226535.1). Classification (NCBI taxonomy): domain Bacteria; kingdom Thermotogati; phylum Deinococcota; class Deinococci; order Thermales; family Thermaceae; genus Meiothermus; species Meiothermus sp. Pnk-1. Next base: position 228,887 of record NZ_QKOB01000002.1, read on the forward strand.
TACCACCGGATCGAGTACTAGCGCCTGGGTGATGCGCTCTCCGTCGGGGCTTTCTGCCAAGAGCGCGGCGGCCTCGAGCCCGGCCAGGGTTCCCCCCTGCAGCGTAGCGATGTAACGGGCGAAGCGCGCTTGCTGCTGCTCGAGGGTCTCCGCGTCCGATCCCCCGGTGGCGGGCTGGGGGTTGCTGACCCCTTCCAGGCCCGGTAGGGGGCTGCGCGGAACAATGATGGCTCCCGCCGGGCAATTGCCGTTTTCCCCCGGCTCAACCGCGATGGCCGGGATGTCCGCCAACACCTGTCCGGCGGCAATAGCCCCCTCTACCAGGGTTTCGTACTCCACCCCGTCAAACCGCGCTACCCGGAAGCCCTTGGGGATCCGCAGCGGGGCGGGCTGGGGCACCGGGCGCCGAAAGCGGAGCAGGGTCTGGGCCTGGGTGGCCTGGCGCGGCTGAAAGTTGAACGCGGTGAAGGCCGCCCGAGCGATAGCCGCTTCCGCCTGACGATCAAAGCGGTAGGTCAGGTCCTCAACCTGAAAGGCCACCGCTTCGAAGAGCGTGCGCAGCACGCTCCCCGGCTCGGTATCCGGCTCTATTCCGGTACGGCCCCACCACAGCGCCAGCATCTCCCACAGGGATTCATCCAAGCTTTTGAAGGTGTAGGCCTCAGCCATGCGCCCAGGATTACCCGCTCGAGGGGTCAATGGGGGTCACGCGGACATCCAGCCTCACGGCGTTCTCGGCCCCGGTAGCCGCAACGTCGGCCTGCTCCACCCGGCGGTCTTGCAAGAGGGTGGCCTCGGCCTCGAGCCGGATCAGCTCGGTTTCCTGGGCGCCGCCTAGGATCCCCAGGTACTCCCGAAAGCGCGTTCCGTAGGAATCGGGATGGGCAGGTAGCCCGCCTATGCCGGTATTCAGCCGCCGGATGAGGGCGGCTAGCAGATTCTCTTTGCCTACCACCAGGGCCAACGAGCCGCCCTGGGGCACTACGTACCCCCCCTCCAGGCGCAGATCCCGCCCGTAGGCCTCCGCGTCGGCCTCATAGGGGCTAACCGGCGGCGGTTCGGGCGTATCCCCGGGATAAGCGAGCAGATCTCCGGGGCCCATCACCCGCAGGCCGGAAGCCTGGAAGGGGGTGGGGTCATCGGCTATATAGGGGGGATCGAGACGGTTGAGTTCGGCCAATTCCCGCCATTGGCGCACGTCCCCCAACAGCCGGTAGGCCAGCAGCTCGAGCCGGTCGTGGCTTTTGATCTCGTAGTATCTCATAGCGCTATCCGGGCGGCCCAATCCAGGGTCAGCAGGGCCTGGGTTTCTTTGTGGCTATCGATGGACCGCAACCCGCGCAACGCGGCCACCGCCGCCACCCGGAGGGGCCAGTCGTTGGGGCTGCCGCCGCTACCCACCAAGCGCCGGGTGAGGCTAGCCAGGACCTCGAGGTGGGGGCGAACGCTCACCCAGCGGCCATCGGCATAACTGAGCAAGAGGCCCGCCTCGAGCCCCGCAACAACGTCCTGTAGCGGTCCTGGGGGGGCGAACTGCACGAGGGTTTTGAGCTTGGCCTGCAGGTTGGCGTGGGTTTTGAAGCGCGGGCCCTCCGGGGTGAGTTCAACGGATGCTGCCAGGGTTCCGGCGAGACCGTTGAGGATGCCAGCGTAGCCCCCCAGGCTCGCCTGGGTCGCGGCAGACAACTGGCTTTGCAAAGCGGCGCCAAATCCCGAGACGACCCCCGCGGATGCGCGCAAGTTCAGCGAGGCCCGTACGGCGAAGCTGGCCTCAGCGTCCGCGCGAATGGCCCGGGCCGATGCCACAAAAGCTTGGTTATCCCCGGCGGAAAGGGTGAGGTGGGCGGCGTGGTAAGCGTTCCAGTCCATAGCGCCTCCTATGCGCGGCCATCGAGTGGGCAGAGGTTAGCCAGCTCGAGGGCGGCGCTAGCCCCTCCCTGCGGCTTTAGCCGCTCGGCTACGGGGTTGGCGGGGCGGGCCGGGCGATTGATGGGCCGCACCCCGGTCAGCAGCAGCGAAAGCCTGGGGCGGGTGGGCTCCTGCGCGGTCATGCGCTTGGTAGCAGCGGAATCGGGTACTACGATCCAATGCCGGTTCTGGTAAAAATCGCTATAGGCCATCTCGATGAGCGGTTGGCGGTTGCGGGTGCGGCGGGAGCGCTCGTCGAAGTAGTAGGTCAGAAAGGCCCGCAGATCGTCGTGAATCTCCTGGGCGCTATAGGACACCCCGTTGATAGTTCGGCCCCGGTTGCCGAAGGTTACCTCCAGGCGAAAGCGGGGGGTGGAGAGCCCGGCGGTATCCACGATTACCCCGTACTTGCCGGTCTGGGGATGGGGGGGAACCTCGAGCGACTGCACCCGGCCCGGGACTTCCTCGGTGAAGCTCTGCACCCCGATGGGAAATACCCACATCCCCTTGGCCCCCAACCTCGAAGCGGGGCAGGGGTGGAGTCGGCCATCGGGCTCGAGCAGGCGCAGCAATATATCGCCCATGCGCGTAGTGTGAAGTGCGGCTGGGGTAAAAGAACCCCGCCCAAAGGGCGGGGGTGTGGTTGTGGTGGAGTCGGGGGGAGTTGCACCCCCGTCCAAGCTCCCTCCACGCGCGGCGCTATACAGGCTTTGTTTGGCACAGGAGGTTGGTTCGGTGTGGCCTGGCCCTCAGGGGCCCCCGAGTTTTGATCCCCCGGATACTACTCGGGCACTCTCCGGGCGATTCCTCCTAGGCGACCATGCGAAGCATGGGGGGCAAGGAGGGGTATGGGATTACCGAAGGCTTGGCGCTTATCGGTTTGCCCGTTGGTAACGCAGCCACGGGCGCTGCGGCCTGCTCCGCGCGGTTTTGGAAGCCTGTCGAACCTGGACCGACCCCATAGGCCGGGGAAACCCCGGCAAGCGCGTCCACCACCCAGGGCTTGAGCCACCCGAGGAGAGTCCCACAGGACAGGCGATGGTTGCGGGGCTGGGAGTCGAACCCAGCGTCTCGTGGTTATGAGCCACGCGGCTACCCGGTTGCCTTCCCCGCAACGGGCTCGAGCTTGACGCACTCGAGCAGAGGGCCGCTACCCAGGCCCAGCGGTAGACCCTGTTCGGGTGCGGGGATAGAACCCGCGGCGTCCCGTTTCCGAGATACCCCCTCGGCGGGGTAGTGCTAGACCGAACGCGGCGGCGCTAGTTCCACCGCGTGGGGTTATTATCACATAGTTATCAAAACCGTGCAAGCTATTTAGCCTTGACCTTGCTCGAGCCCGACTTGATGGTTCCGCTGAGCACCACCGGGACCGGGTTGGGGACGTTCTGGTTGACCCAAAAGGTCCCTGGGGGCACCGTCACCTCAACCGTATCCCCCAAGCGGGCTACCCCCTGCGAGGCCCCTTCCCCGAGTTCCACCTGGGCCGCCTCGATCACGATTTTGACCGGGTTTTCCTGCAGCTTGATGCGGGCTCCCCCCGCGGCCTCGAGCACGATTGCGCTGTCCGCTCCGGCGTTGCCCGGGGTGGTGATATGGCCGTCACGGTCGCGGCCTTTCTCGTCGTCGTCGAATAGGCGCAGGGTGTGCCCGCGCGGGCTGGAAAGAAAGAAGCTGCCATCCGCGCTGATCCTGACCTCAGCCCCGCTCGAGTGCTTGAGCACGATGTCTACCGGAGGTTCGGCCTGAAAGGGATAATCCACCCGCTGGCTCTCAAACCCGCTGCCCCCCGCCTTCTTGCGGCGCACCTTGCGGGGAGTCTTGGCGGCGCGCAGGCTGGGGTTTCCGGGGGCGCCGTCCTTGCGGGTGGTCACCTTGAGCAGCGTGCCATCGGGCCAAACCGTCTCCTGGGTGCCATCCCCGTGGGTGATCTGGTAGAAGTCGCTGATGTGCTGCCAGACCTCGGCGTAGGGATCCTTGCGCCAAAGCTCCTCGGGGGCGGCGTGGCGTAAGTCGTCGGGGATCGAGCCTAGCCAGAAACCCGACTCCCCGTCGTTTTCGGTGAAGGCCACCAGGCCCCAATCCCCCACCCGGGGGAGGCTATAGCGCCCCGCGCTAGGCCCCGCCCCTGGGGTGAGCATCCGCACCCGGAAGCGGGGGGCCTCATCGGTCCCCCCCATCATCATCAGGTTGGAGAGCAGCACGCTGAGGGTGGCCGCGTAGGGGGCGGTATCGGTGGGGGAGTCCTGGGCGGTGCCGGGGTGGATGGCGATGACCTGGGCTAGGTGGATACCTTTGAGCATAGCCGCAGTGTACTAGTCCCCAGCTAGCAAGAGGGGCTGCTCTGCGATAGGGGTGAGCCGCTCCCGGCTCAGCTCGAGGTAGCGGGGATTGAGTTCGATCCCCAGATAGCGCCTCCCATGCTTGAGCGCGGCCAGTCCGGTGGTTCCTGCCCCACTGAAGGGGTCGAGCACCACGCCCCCCGCTGGACAGCCAGCTAGCACCATCATCTCGGCCAAGCTCAGCGGCATCACCGCAAAATGGGTACCCGAAAAGGGTTGGGAGACCATACTCCACACTGAGCGCCGGTTGCGGAAGATCTTCCCCTCGGATGGCTCGAGGGTGCGCATCCGCTGGGCATAGTCCACCAGCCCGCCTTTGGTGCGATGGTGTTCCTGGCCATCCCGATAGGCCTCGGTGTAACGGTGGTGTCGGTTCCCCGGGGATTGCCCGCTGGCGGGCTCTTGTATAGCCCGCTGGTCAAAGTAATAGCGGGGCTCCTTGGCGAAGAGGAAAATGTACTCGTGCGCTTTGGTGCAGCGGTCGGTAACGCTCTCGGGTAGCGGATTGAGTTTGTGCCAGATGATATCCTGCCGTAGAATCCACCCCGCGTCTTGCAGAGCAAAAGCCACCCGCCAGGGAATGCCCAGCAGGTTTTTGGCTGGCAATGGCCGCGCCCGGGGGGCAATCTGGGGCAGGCTAAGCAAATAGCGGTTGTTACTGCCGATATGGCCGTTGCCCCGCAGGGTGCTTTTGGCGCTTTGGGGGCCAGCGCCGGTGCCGTAGGAATCTCCCAGGTTGAGCCATAGGGTTCCTTGCGGCTTCAGCACCCGCCGCACTTCCTCAAACACGGCGGTCAGCTTGCTCACGTATTCCTCGAGGGTGCCCTCGAGCCCGATCTGCTCATCCACGCGCACCGCCCCACAGCGCGGGCAAACCCCGGCAAACCCTTCTTGTTGATGGCCGGTGTGGGACTTGCCCCCGGCCAGGGTACTGCTGGCCAGGCCGCGCCGCCCGGGGGTGCTGTCTGGCCGATGATCGCACTCGGGGTCGCCCCCCTCCCAGCGGGCGGTACCGTAGTCGCGCAAGCCCCAATAGGGGGGGCTGGTAATGCAGCAGTCCACCGAGTTCGCGGCAAGGCGGGGCAATACCTCGAGCGCATTCCCGAGGATGAGGTGATAGGGTTGGGCCTCCATACGCTTACTATACTACATAGTAATAGATGTTATGGGCTGGGGTCGATGCGGCTGCGGTCGCGGGTTTCCTCGAGCTGCACGTTGGCTACCGGCAACAACAAGTCCTTGAGGGGCTTGATCTCGCTCAACCCCCAGGCGAAAAATGCAGGGGTCTGGTAGGTGGCAACCGGCAAGGCCCGGATTATCCGCAAGGCGGTTTTGCGCACCCCGCCGGGTACGAAGGTGTGCGCTACGGATTCCACATACCCTTCCATCTTGGATTGGTGGTCCCCCAACTGGTTGTAGTAGCGCACTCGGCTCCCCGGCTTGATCCACGGCGCTAAGCGAATGCTGAAATTGGCCCCGGCGTACTCATCCATGCGATTCCACTGCCCGGCGATGCGCCAATTGAGGGAGCGAAAAAACTCCGGCGCCGATTCTTTAGCGGTGTTTTGCCACAGCACGGTCTGCCAGGTCAGGGGGCGGTAGCCGTAGCGTTGATATTTGGGGATGCTCACCACCGGCGGGGAGTAGGTCTTGGCAAACGTTTCCGATACCGATAACGCCGCGGCGTTTACGAAAAAAGCGGTATAGACCTCTTTATCGGAATAATCAGCGGTGTGGTCCTCGCTGCTTTCGAGCAGTAAATACTCCTGGGTTAGGTCGTGCAGGGGCAACCGGGGCCAGTCCCCTAGCGTCCCCCCGCCTCCCGGTAGGGCGTAGGGGAAGGGGCTGGGCCGCAGCATCAGCAGCGGCACGGCTTTATCCTCTCCCCAGGTCACCGGGGTGTTCTTGTAGCCGTCGAGCTGCTTGAACTCCTCGAGGGGGAGGGTGGTGGCATAGAGTTCATGCAGCGGCTTGTCCGAGTAGGCATCGAGGATCCCCCAGGCCGTTCCCTGATAGTTGCCCCAGGTGGCGTAGAAGGCTCCCCGCCCGGCCAGGCTCTTGAGCCGGTAGCCCAGCAATTTGGAGATATCCCCCTGAGGGCGCTTAATCCCAATGACCTCGAAGGCGATCTGTTGTAGGAAGAGGTGGGCGGCCTCGTCGAGCCCCCCCGCCCGGAGCACCCCGGAAAGAAATTGCCGATACACCCCCTCCGCACCTAGCAACGTCTCGAGCCTCCCCCGCATCACCGCGGCCAGGTAGTAGTTGATCGTTTCGTTGCCTAGCCATCCCGCCAAATGCTGGCCGGAGATTACCGTCAATTGCTTGAGGCTGTTCTGGGTCATGGCTTGTTGCTGGCCCAACTCCCGGATAACCCCTACCATGGCCGTGTAATAGCGGGCCCCCCGGTTGGGGTCGGGTTGAGCCAGAAAAGCCACCTCTACGATATCGCCGGTGCGGATGGTTTCTACGAAAGGCGCCTTGCCGTAGCGTAAAGGTAGGGCCAGGCTAAAGATGGGGATACCGTTTACCGGGTGGTTGTCCGAGTACTGCACCAACAGGTCGCTCACGTCGAGGGTTGACCCGTCGGCGCGGTGGATTTTCACGAGGATTTCCGACTGCGTGGCCCGCATCAGAGCCATCGTGTGACGGTTGAGGGGTCGGTGGCCTATGACCATGCTATCTTTGTGGGCGATGACCGTACGCCTTGCGTTGCTCCTTCTCCTGGCTCTTGTGGGATGCAGGACGTCAGCGCGGGCCCCCGACTGGCAGCAGCTCCAGGCCGAGGTAGGGGCCCTGAACTTCTACGACTTCTCCAAGCCCGGGGACCTCGAGTCGGTGTGGGAAACCGCGTATCGGGATGCGCTTCCGCGCATCGCCCGCCATCTGGGCTATCGGACCGAGCCCCAACCGTTGTGGCAAGGGTGCTTGCAGGTGATCTACGAGAGCCCCACCCAGGCTGTTACCAGCGACCCCAAAGGCAAGCTCCAAGCGGCGCTCAAAGCGCGAGGGTTTAAGCAAGACCTGCAAACTGCCCCACTCGCCCCGTTCGATCCGCTCGAGGCAATGTTGATGAGATTAGGCGCGGCTGCTGAGTTTTGGGTCTCTCCCCGCGGTGATCCGGTGAGCCTCCTAATCATGGAACCGCTAGGGAGGGAAGTCACCTATCTGTGCTTGATCGCCTGGCCGGACGGCCAAGGTTGATGGATGGAGGCTCAAACCCCCTCTACCGCCCCCGCCGCTGCCCCTCGTTGAAGGGGCTTAGATGCTCGGCTTTGTATTTGCGTAAGGCATCATTCAACAGATCGGCCAGCGCTCGAGCCTGAGGATTGTCGTCCCCCGGCACGAAAATGGGGATCACCACCTGTTTCTCGGCTACGGTACCGCCGCTCATCCCGGCGTTGATGGCCTCGAGCTGAGGCCGGAACATGCGGGTCGCGGCCTCGTTGACCACGAACTCCCCCCGGTGTACGATCCCCGCCGGGTCGAGCGGATGACCGTCGCCGGTGTATCCGCCGCTGGCGTAGCCCCGGTTGCCCACCGCTTTGAAACCCAGCTTCTGGATGGCCTTGGAGAACTCCTGGGTATTGCGGCTATCTACCCCAACCGCCTCTAAATGCACGTGAACGCCATCCCCCTCATTGCCCTCGTATCCCAGCAAATATCCCTGGGGTAACAGCAGTCCCTCTTTGAGACCGCTGCGGGCCTCGGGGGTGAGGTGGCGCAGGATAAAGGCCTGTCCCTCGGGGGTTTCCAGTTCGAGGTCGATGGTGCCATGCTTTTGCCAGGGCTGATCGCGGATGATTCGCTTGACCTTGGTGCCCCGGGGGAACGGGCTATATACCGGGTCACTCACCCCCGGCTTACCGATGCGCAGGTCCACCCCGTTATGGGGAAGGGTGGCCCAGGAAGGCAGCTTTCCCCCGTGCTGGCGGCGGATTTCGGCCAGGGTACTCTCGGGGTAGGTGCCCCCGGGATCCATGGTGATCTGCGTGGCCCCCATGGCCTCCATGAGGGTTCCCCCGGTGGGCATCTGGTAGTTCTGCAGAGGGGCGTCTCCCATCACCGTGCCCGGTCCGGTGTCCGGGGAGAGTGCTTTGGTTGCCCCGGGGGCAGCAACAGCGGTTGCCACGCGGGCCTCTTCGGGGGTTTTGATCTGCCCCGAAGGCATTGCTGGCGTTTCGGCAATATCCCCCCGCAATATCGCCCGCACCCGTTCGGGGCTGAGCATTCCCAGGCCATCCGCCGCCGCGCGCGACATGTTGTAAAGCCGGTCAAACCCCTCGAGCAGGTGCTGGCGCACCACGAGATCCAGATCCTGCAGGGATGCGGTGAGGGCCTTGATCCGCTCGAGTTCCCCTTCCTGGTAGCGCTGTAACTCAGCGGCCAGCCCTAGCCGCTTGGCCTCGCCGCCTACCGCGCTGTCGGTGGGTGCCTGGGCGGTGAAACGCTTGATCTCGGCATCGCTAGCGCTGCTCAGGAAGGCCCCCACGCTGCCATACCGGCCCTCAATCTCCGCTATCGCCTCCCGCGATAGGCCCATTTGCGAGAAGATCTCGGCCTCGAGGGTGGGGTTGTTTCCCAGCGCGGCTTGCAAGCTGCGCCCCAAGGTACGCAGGATGGCCGGGTTCCCGGTCTGCACCCGCTCTTGCAGCATTCGGGCTGCCGCATAGGGATCGCTTTTGCGCAGGCGCTCGTATTGCCGGGCGGCGCCGCCCTCGAGCCCCACCGCCCCGGCGCTGAGGTTGCCCAGGTTCTGCATCAGGGCGTCCATCACCACCAGGTCCATCCCGCCCGCAGAGGTATTGGCCAGCCCCCCCAGTAACCCGGAGAGCTGCCGCGCTCCGGCCTCGCCCATCAGCCCGCGATTCCCGGTTTCGTTCAGCCGGTCCAGGTATAGGGCCATGGCTGCCGTCGAGGTCAAATCCCCGGTGATGCCGCGGGAGGTCAGGCCCTCGAGATAACGGTTCATCGCGGCAAAGGTCTCGGAGGCGGATACCCCCTCCTTGGTTCCCTCCCGCACCGCGCTAAACAGGATGCGGCTGAGGTATTCCGCCGATCCGGGGCCGGTCACGTCGGCCCGTACCCCGGCCTGCAACAGGCTAGCCACCTGGCCGGGGTCCATCCCGGTGTAACGGGCCAGGCGTAGCCCGGCCAGGGTGTCCCGGAATAACCCCGCCCCCGCCTGGGGAATGCCATACTCGGCGGCAAACTCCCCCGCTTCGCGGGCGTTGTATCCGAGTTGGGCTAGCTCGCGGCGGGTGGAGGCGTAGGCCAACCCCGGTACCCGCCCGGCGTTCAAGAACTCTTCATAGATCAGTCCGTCCTGCCCCATCCGGCGGTTCAGGTTGAGGAAGAACTCTCCCTCATCCCGCCCCGCTCTGGCTAGGTTGGAAGCGGCGCTAAAGGCCAGGTTGCCCAACCCCGCCACCGCGGCCCCTGCCGCCAGGGCGGTGCCAACCGGCCCCAAAAAGCGGGCCACGCTGGAGATGAATCCGCCTAGACCGCCCAGCCCCCCCAGCCCGGTGCCGATGCCGCGTTTGGTGAGCATGTCGATCATGCCTTCCAGGTCGATCCCGCCCGGCCCCGCGCCGGGGGTTTCGGTGGTTTGCTGGGCGTTCTTGAGGGCCTGCCGGTGCTCTTCCAGGGCCTTGGTGTTTTTCTCGATGGCCTCAGTGTTTTTTTCCTGACGGCGCATCTCCTCGAGCACCAGCTCGGCTTCCCTCAGATTCTGGCTGGCCTGCTGAATGCGCCCGGTGCCGATGTTGAGTCGGGTGCGCTCGAGCAGGGTTTCAAATCGCCCGGCCCGGCGGGCGTTGCGGGGGTCGGTGTAACGGGGCTCTTCCAGATCCTCTTCGGGGTCGGGCGATTGAGCGCGGCGGGCGTGGAGCAGCTTGGTCCCTACCCGGTTGATGAGGTGCAGCGGCTCGCCCTCGAGCCTGGCCTGGGCCAGGTAGCGCCCGGCGGCAGAGAAATCCCCGGCCTCCAGGGCTTGGCGGGCCAGGTCCACGCGCATCTGCTGTAGCGTCTGAGAGGACCGCGCGGCCTCCTGGGCAATGGCCTCAAAGCTGCCCCCTAGCCGCTCGCGGGTCGCGGCCTCCTGGGCCTCAGCCACGGCCAGATATTCCTGCACGGCATCCGATACCTCATGGATCTGCCGTGCAGCCTCGGTAGCCCCCTCCGCCTGGAGCAGAGCCTTGATGCGCAGCTCAACGTCCGCCATGGCGCTATGCTAGCCAGCGGCAGGGGTATCGCTATAGCTCCCAGTTGTTCCCGGCCTGGGTCAGCCGCCCGAGGACCCCACGGTAGAGTTCGTGGGCGCGCAAGAACTCGTGCTGGATCAAAGCCTGCTGTACGGAATCCTCCTCGAGGGCCTTGAGTACCAGCCGCTCGAGAGCCTGTAGCCACCACCCGGTGACGTGCTGCACCTCGTGCTCGAGGTAGGAAAGGGCTAGCTCAGGACTCGCTCGCTGGATGGCCGTACGGCTGAAGCGGAGCGTCGCGGTGCGATACTCTTCGCGCATGTCGCACTCCGCTGCTCGCTCGGGGTCGGAGAGTTTGGACGGCGGCACCACCTCAACCTCGAGCCACCACTCCGCAAGATGGTATTTGCGCACCAGATCCGGTAGGTGCTTCTGGGCCAGGGCGATAAAAGCCGCGGGATTCATCCATACCTCGCGGCGCGGAGACCCCTGCCTTCAGGCATGGGGTTGACGAAGTCCCTGCGATAGCAGGGGAGCGCCGCTCCTCCTTTCGCATGATATGTTATACTTTGCTTATGCAGACCCTTACCCTCCGCTGCACTCTCAAGCCCACCCCCGAACAGGCGGCGGCGCTGGAGGCCACGGTGCGGTTGTTTGCCGAGGGCTGCAACCACGCCCTGCGGGTGGCTAAGGAGCACGGGGAGTTCCGTAGGTTCAAGCTGCACCGCCTGGTCTACCGCGACCTCCGGGCGATGGGGCTCTCGGCTAACCTCGCGGTGCAGGCGATTGCCCGTGTGGGCAAAAAGAAAGGGAGCCGGGCCAAGTTCTACCAGCCCACCTCCTGCGCCTTCGACCAGCGCACCCTGTCCTTGCGGGGCGAGGCGGTCTCGCTGACCACCGTCGCGGGTCGGATGCTCATCCCGATGAAGCTGGGCAACTACCAGCGGGGGATGTTGAAGCGGGCCAAGAGTGTGCAGGGCGGGGTGCTGACCAAAGGGCCGAGGGGCAAGTGGTACATCCACCTCTCCCTCCGGGTGGAAACCCCCACCCTGCCCCCAGGTGGCGGGAGGGTGGTGGGTGTTGATTTGGGGCAGAAGGCCCTGGCCACCCTCTCCACCGGGGTGCAGTTTTCCGGAGGTTCCCTGAAGGGGAAACGTCTGCACTACCGGGCGAAGCGGGCCGAGGTCCGATCCAAGCTGGACCGCCCTTCCGAACGCACCAGAGGCGTACAGCGCCTCTGGGAACGGCTTACGGGAAGGGAAGCCCGTTTCGTGAACCACACCCTGCATACCCTGACCAAGCGGATTGTAGACAGCCTCGACCCCGGCGACACCCTCGCCGTCGAGGACCTGAACGGGTTGCGGGGGCGCACTACCCGGCGGGGCAAGGAAGCAAGACACCTGCACCACCTGTGGCCCTACGCCCGCTTCCGCTCCCTGCTGGAGTACAAGGCCGCGCTGAGGGGGGTGCGGGTGGTGGCGGTAGACCCCCGGCACACCAGCCAGGAGTGTCCCCGCTGCGGGCATACCGCCAGGGAGAACCGTAAAAGCCAGGCCCTTTTCCGCTGCACCGCTTGCGGTTTCCAGCACAACGCCGACTGGGTGGCCGCGCACAACATCGCCTTGCGTGCAGGGCCGCAGGGGATCGTCGCCCAAAGAGCAGGCTCGATGGGCATGGGCCGCTGTAAACCGGCCCGGATTCTGAGGGTGTCTTCTCTGCATCGTCTCCTCTCGGAAAGCCCCCGGCTTTAGCCGTGGGGTGGTTTACCCATACCTCGCCTGGCCGCGTGGCCCGTCGTAGCCCCGCCCTCCGGGCAGGGCGTTGTCCCAGGCATCCAGACCCGCAAAGCGCTCGGCCATGGCCCGCTGTTCCTCATCCGCTGCTACCGGGTCCCCCTCGCCGCGGCTGAGGCTTTCCAGGCGCAACACGGCTAACGCCTCAGGCGGACTCAGGCGGCTCTTGCCCAAAAAGGGCACCCCCGCTAGCTTGCTGGCCCGGTAGGTTGGCAGCAGCGCCTTGAGGGTCTTGGGGTCGTGCCAGTGCTGCGCGAAATCGCCCGGCCCACTCCAAATAGCCCACGAATACCGTGAGCACTACATCGGTATCGCCCGCACCGATGCGGCCCGGCTCGAGCACCGGGCGCCCCCCCACGTCGGAGTACCAGCCCTTAGGGGCGGTTTCGATCACGTACTCGAGGGTGGCGATGGCCCGCAGGAAATTGCGCGCCCGGGTGGGGAGCTGGTCGGGATTGATAGGGGTGGCCCGTCCCGCGGCGGCCAGTTCAGCCATGCGGGCCCCGATCATCACCTCTTCAAAGGCGTCGGGATAGCGGAAGGTAAACGGCCCGTTGAGTTCGGGGTTGAGCGCTTCGCTCAACACGAAATGCGGCCCGGCGGCCTGGGGATTGCTGGGCAGATCGGGCTTGGGAGCAAGGGTGCGTTCAGCAGACATGCAAAACCTCCACCCCTAGGGTGGAGGCCTCGAGGGGTAAGCGCGGCTAAGAGTCTACCCCTAGCGCCATCATCCTCACGTTCTCGGCGGTGCGCTGGTTCATGTTGATGGAGAGCGAACGGTTGACCGGTTCGGCCCCGCGCACCACGAAGCGGGTGCCGTAGTCGCGGTCGATGGCCTCGATGTCTACCGGGGGGAACTGGCCCAATTTGCTCATGGCGAACTGGAACTTGGGCGCGTTTTGCCGCAGGGTCAGCTTGCCGATGGTGACGCTATAGCTGTAACGGTTGTGGTTGATCTCGATGGGCTCGCCGGTGCCCACCTGGTACACCGCATCCGCCCCCGAGTCGTCCTGTACCTGCAAGTTCTGCACGAATCCCACGTCTTCCCCGTCGAAGCGGATGATCGCGGTGTTGGCGTGCCAAACCTGAGAGCCTTTCTCGGTTGCCATTCTCGTCCTCCTTAGCTAGCAACAATTTTGGTCGGCTCGAGCGACGCGCTGGCCAGAATGTAGCCGATCTCGCCCCGAGTAAACGCCTCAAAGGTGATGCCCACGAGGTTGGATGCGGTGTCGAAAACGGCCTGCACATTGCGGAATCCGGCGTGGGGTACCCCGTTGGCGTCTACCCCAGGGGTGAGTACCCCCTCGCGGTTATTGGGGTCCGCCTCGCGCTGCAAGAAGCCCTTGACCGCGTTCAGGATGCTCTCCACGGTGGTGGCATCGCCGGAGGTGCCCACGAACTTCTTGGTGGCCTGGCGGATCCCCCGGTTCAGGTAGGCCCGGATGCCCACGCCCGAGAGCAGGCGGCGCATACTGTTGTTGCGCTCGCGGGTGGTGGTGACCCCCTGGGCGATGCGGTACGCGGCGTCCTCGAGGTCGTAAAACAGGGGGGTGGTCCCGCCCTTGAGCAAAGCCTCAATGTGCTCATCCTTGTACTCGAAGCCCAGCCCCAGCACCGGCGCTACGGCATAGGTGAGGCTCTGGTTGGGCTTGAGGCCGCACCACATCCCCGCTACCAGCGCGGCGGTAAAGTTGGGTCCTAGCGTCTCGAGAATTCCGCTGCGGGGGTTGCGGCGCAGGGAAGGGGTGGGCACCACCACGGCGTTCTCGCTCGAGAGCGCGGTGGACAGGGAAAGAGCATCGGTGATGCTTTGGGAGAGCGTAGAAGCCAGGGCTGGGCCGCAGAAAAACACCCGCTCCTTGCGCGCTTTGGGATGGCTCATGGCGTCGGCGTGGGCAGCCCCCATGGCGTGTACGGCGGGATCGGTGGTGCCTACCACCACGGCCTGCACGTCCTGGTTCTCGAGCGCGGAAAAACCCGCCTGGTAGTCGGTCGTGGTCACCGCCGGACCTTCGCTCCCCCCTGAGAGGTAGACCCAGCCCGCATCGGTATTGCTTTCGCTGCCGGTGCCCGCGGTACCGCTCACGTAACGGCTCGCGGCCAGCCAGGCCGCCTGGGCTTTTACCCCCAGGTTGAGAACCGTTTTGTTGGCGGTAAGGGTGAGCGGCCCATCCGGCAGGTCGCCGGGGTTGTAGCGATCATGCTCGTACAGCACCTTAGCGGTCCAACCGGAGAAACCGTTGATCAGGGCGGCCAGCTCGGCAAAGGTTTTGGCCCCCACCCCCCCCAGGGGAAGGCTGTGGTTCTCGGCGGGGGTGTCGCCGGTAAGGGAGAGGGTTTTCTGCCCGGCGGTGGTAGAAACCGAAACCGAAGGGGAAGCGCCGATGCCGGTATAGGTGATCTCGAGTGCGGGGCCAAGCGGGGGGCTGACCTCCGCCCCCAGGCCGTCGCCGGGATACTCCACGGTCAGCAGGCGCGCGTTGGAGTCGCTGGGGGTATCGCGCCGGATGCGGATATTGTTGCCAAACAGCCCCGCAAACTCGGGCCGGGCGGTGACGGTGAGGTCCCCAAAGCTCGCCGTCGCTGCCACCGCGGCGTTGATCCGGTAGAAGAGGATCTCGCCTACCCCTCCTTTGAACGCCAGATCAGCCAGATCCAGCCCCGGCCCGTCCTTGAGCAGTTGCGCGGCCTGAGCGGGGCTGGAAAGCGCGGTAAAGGCCTGGGGTTTACCGCCAAAGGCGGGAGCGAGGATCGCCAAACGGCGCAATATCGGGTTGCGCCGCCGGGTGAAGGCGTCCACCGTGTTGCGCGCGTAGGCCCCGGGGATCACCACCTCTTTCCCGTCCAGGTCAAAACCAAAATCAGAAGCCATTAGCACCTCCTACCCTAAACCTGCGCCCCCTGGGGGGTCAGAATTGCCAAAGCGCGGCCCCTGGGGTTTTCGCCCCAGGGGTTGTGGTCGGGTCTGCCAGCCGACACCTCAAGCCTAGAGGGGTCCATCCCTCAGAATCAGACCCGTACCTCGCTACGCAGCATCCGCTCGAGGCGGACCGCCCACTCCTCGTGGGTAAAGCGCAGGGTGGGATCTCCATAGAGCGCCTTCATCCCGGCATAGGCCAAGCGGTCGAACCCGGCGCGGCTGGCCGCGATCCAGTACTCGTCCAGGCATACCCGGCGCGGGCTAGCCGCGGGGGTGGGTTCAGGCTGCGGGTCGGGGAGGGCGGACGGGGTTTTTTCCTCTTTTTTTGCCATGGTAACCTCACACGCATTCTCATTGCCGCGGGGGTCAGCTTTCCCCGTTGACGGTTAGTGGATCTGCGATGCGGTAAGGATGGGGGATGCTCACGTATCCCAGGACCATCCCCTCGAGCGTGAACGCCGAGCCGTAGAGCACCGCATCCTCTTTATCGGCTATCTGATCGGCGTCGCTCATGGTGAGCCCGGTCCAGCCCAATTCCTCGAGCAGCCACAGGTCCCCCAATAGCCGCTCGCGGTAGTTTGTCACCAGGGCGTTGCGCTCGCGGGGGTCATCGGCCAGTATCAACACATCCGCGGTAACCCGGTAGGTGACGGCCCGCACGCTGCGCTCGCGGTCGCGCTCCTCGGATGCGTGCCGCTCCTGCAGGGCATGGCGCACCTTGAGCAGCACCTGGGGGAGCGGTTGGCCCTCGATGAGATGCTCTTGCTGGGCTACCGTACCCCCTACCGCCTTGGCGTGGTAGCGCAGCCGCTGGTAGAGCAGATTCTTCACGTTCACGCTCAGCCCGGCGGTGAGGGAACGGGCGATGCTAGCGGTGATCCTGGCCCCCTCACCGTAGCTATCCCCGCGGGGAAAGACCCAGTAATCCCAGGTAGCGCCCTCGATGCGGTTGGGCTCGTCGTCGTGTCCATCCACAAAGGCTTCCAGATCCCACACCTGCCCCCGCTGGAGCGGTGCCTCTGCGGCATTGCGGATAAATCGGTAGGGCGGGCCGGGCTCGGGTTGGCCGGCAAACACCTCCCGCGCCTGGGGTGGGGGGCTCTGCGGATCGGGAGCGGGGGACCCGGCGGGTAGGCGCAACACCAATATCTCGGGGAAACCTGAAGGCAAGCTGAAGGCCAGCCTCACCGCGCCCCCTTCGGGGCGCACCTCAGCGGTCAGATAGGAAACCGTGGGCATAGCCTAATCCTCGGTGAGGGCCTGGGTAAGGCCACGGGCATCTTGCTCGCGGGCCAAGGCCGCAAGCTGTGGCCAGGCTTCCTCGAGCCAGGAAAGGACCCGCTCGGCTACCCGAGCCCCGGGCCGTTCGGGGTAGATCCAGCTATCCGGCGGGCTCGCTTCGCTCATGGTGCGGAAGGTCAACACCGATGCGCCGCTGCCCACCCCGCCCCATTCCGTGCTCGAGGCCGGGGTCACCAGACTCAAGCTGCGCCGCCGCAAGGGGATGACCAGATAGCGACCCCGGCGACCAAAGCGCACCTTATTTGAGGTACGCAGCACCTTTTTCATATCCCAAGCGGGGTTGCCCTGCTCGATGTAGGCAGCGCGGGGATAGCGCTCTGGATCGGCAAATATGCGCCACTCCAACCCTTCCAGGCGCTCGAGGCGGATGGACTCACCGTATCCCCGGCTGGCTTCGCTGGCCCACTGGGCAAAGCGGGCGTGGGCTTCTTCGGCTAGCCGCTCGAGGGCCGCGATCTGCTGGGGAAACAGCCGTGCGACGTCCTCGGTGCGCAGCGTCAAGCGCTCGAGGTTTTCGAGCACCTTGGGGTTGCCGCTGATTTGCACGACAAACTCGCTCATCGCTCAGCCCCCAAAGTCGCAAGTGCGGTAGCCGCAACGATGGCCCGCTCGGTGCGTTGGGGCTCGCTCAACCGCCCGTAATCTCCCTGGGCAAAGCATTGCTCGTAGGCGGTCTCCAGGGGGGCCTGGGGGTGCTGCGCCCAAAAGCGCACCTCCGCGTAGATCTGCTTTTTTTGCCCAATCGGGGCATCTTCCCAAGGCGGGGGAGGGGGCTCCCCCAGCACCCGGCGATAAGCCCGCACGGCTTGGTAGGCCCGGCGGGCGGCGTACTCGAGCAAGACGGGATCTAGCAGGGTAGCGGCGGGCATGGGGACCTCTAATTACATAATATACAGAACTCTCCGGCCCTAGCGCCGCTCGGCCCCCGGCTGCGGATAGAGTTCCCAGGACCGCAAGGTGAGGCGCTTGGGCAGGTTCTGCCCCCCCTGGCGGCGGGTGAGGTCGGCGGATCGAAACACGTACCACTCCGGGGCGGCCAGGTAGCTCACGGAGTAGGGTAGGCCGTCCTCGGGGCCGCGTCCGGGTTGCCAGCGCACTAATCCCCCCTCGAGGGTGAAGTCGCTCCCGTATTGCCAGTCCTGGCGGGCGTAGGTTTTACGGGCCAAGCTATGGCAGGAAAGCACCGTGTAAATGTAGCCGTACAGCAGCCGCTCGTTTTCGCCCCGCCATAGCACCTGCTGCACCCGGGTGGTGGCATCCACCACCACAAAGCGGTCGTTTTCCTCGGCGTTATAGGCGGGGTTATCCCGCCAGGAACCGTCGGGAGCTTGCATCCGGTCGGAGAGGGTGAGGGTGAGGGTCTTGTGCTCCCAGATCCCCTCTTCCCCTACTTCCCGCTGGCTGGAGAGCCCGGAAATGTGCCCCAACACCGTCAGCGGTGCGCGGTAGCGCACCGTAAAAGCCGCTCCCACGGGGGGAGACAGGGTGGGAAACACGATGCGCCCGGCCTCGAGCTGGAAGGGGTAGACGGTTCCCTGCTCGTCCCGCACCTCGAGGATGTCTTCGGCCTTGACGTGCTTGTAGCGCAGCACCGGGGGGCGCCGGATCGAGCCCATGTAAAACCGTTCGCTCCATTCCTCGAGCGGGGGAGACTGCCAGGTGAAGCCATATCCCGCGCACACCGGACAGTTTTTGCTCGGTGAGCCGGTTTGCCGGTCGCGGCAGGGACAGATGGCGGCGGGCAGGTAGAGCAGGGTCCAGGCTTGCTGGCCCGAAAGCAGTTCACGAAAACGCCGGTTGTCAAATCCTAGTGTGTTCACCGTGAACCCCTACACGCTCAACAGCCTCGAGCCCTTGCGCGATTGGAAGAAGCTCCCCAAGAAGTCCTCTTCCTGGGCCTTGAGTTCATCGGCCAGCGCGCTATATAGATGCTTCCCGGCGGATACCGGGTAGCCCCGGCTCTGGCTGAGCCCGTCCACCGATACCGATTCCGAGGAAATGTAGCCCTGAGCCATCATGGTCAGCATAGGCAGGGCTTTTTGCGCCGCCCGCAAGGCGATGGCGTGGGCCAGGTCGGGCTGCTCGGTGAGGATATCGGTGTACCCCGCGATATAGGCGATGCGCCAACCCTGCACCACGCTGCGGCTTCCGGCCAGCAACCCCGCCGCGTAGCTCGCTAAATTAGCCTGGGCGAGCAAGGTGCTGCCGGGAAACAACCGCAGGTTGAAGCGGTGGGGGGTGGGCTGGTACCACTGCGGGCTGAACTCGAGGATCTGTGCCCCGTTGGCCCCGTAGCCTATCCCCACGTAGAGGATCTCCCGGGTCGGGCCATACGGTAGCCGCAAGATGCTCCAGCGGTCGCCTTGCCAGGCCCGCGCCTCGTAGTCCGGGCCGGGCCGGTCGATGCGCTCCGGGGGGGTGCTGGGGATGCGCCCCTCCGGCACCCGCCCCAGCACCACCCGGGTGGGCCGGTAGAGCACCCCGAACTTGCGGGTGTAGTCCGCTTCGGCCTGGGCGATATACCCCGCCAGGACCGCGGGGTCGAGCGGCCTACCCGCGCTGTCCTCGAGGGGGATACCCTGCAGAATGTAGTTCTGCAGATAGGCCGGGGTGAGGGTGCTCCGTGGGGTCATGGCCTACGCCGTGGCTTGTTGGTATAGCTCAAACAGTTCGGCCTTGGGGGCGGAGGGGTTATAGACCACCCGCAGTAAGGTCAGGGCCTTCTTGAGTTCGTCGTAGGGGATCTTCTTGAGGTCGCCGCTAGCCCCCTGGACTTTCTGGGCGAACTCCGCCAAAAAAGCCGCTTCCGGCTGTTGGGCGCTTTCGGTTTCGCTGGGGGTCCCGGCAGCTTTCTCGTAGGCGGCTAATAGCTCTTCCCGGGTGGCATCGGGGCGGGCGGGCTGGCCTAGCTCATACAGGGCCCGCTTGAGTTCGTCAGCGGGGATGCTGGCCTTGTCGCTAGCCGCCTCATAGCGCTTGCGGAACTCGAGCAAGTAGGCCTGGGAGGGGTCGGTGGGGGGCTTGGCCTCGGCGGCCAGGCGGGCTTTTTCTTTGGCTACGATCTCGTCGAGCGAAGGGGGGGGTGGGGTAGGCTGCCAGTCGATCCAGCGCCGTTCTGCGATGTCCCACACCCGCCAATCCTCCGGGGAGGCATCCACAAACATCTGCACGCGGGCGCGGTCAATCGGCTCCGACAGCAGCGCACCGGCCTTGTCCGAGTAGCCAAAGCGCACCCCATTCACTTTCGCCGGCAGCCCGCGCCGGTGGGCGTCCTCAAGGTGTAATTGTTTTCCTGGAACCGGGGAAACCTGATAATCCATGAGCTTTCTCCTTTCGGAGAGGCAGACCGGCCTCATCCACAACTCAATGTCGGGGATGGAGGGGGTCAGAAATAAAAGCGCCCCCGGAAGGCTCCGGGGGCGAAACCTCTAGGGGCTAGAACGGCTTCCAGGCCGCGGTCTTGGGCAGGTAGCCCTTCACCACGAAGTGGCTGCGGGGGATGCCCACCAGCGGGGCGCCGAACATCAGCACCGCCCAGGGGTAGATGGCCTGATCGGTGGGGTAGAGGGGGAAGGTGGTGAGGTCCATCAGTTGGCGCCAGGCCAGGGTAGCCTCATCCTCGAGGTTGAGCAAATAGACGTCGGTGGTGCCGGGGATGTCCTCGTTGGCGTCGTAGAAGGTTACGGGACTGGCCCCGTCGGCGGGGATGCGCTTGACTTTGCGCAGGTCGGAAGGCTGGGGGAAGAAAACGGGGTTGCGCTTAGAGCGGTAGACCACGTAGCCGGTGATGCTCCCCTGTGCGGGCGGGGTAATCGTTAGCTGGGCGATGCCGCCCTGAGGGATGGTCACCGCCTCGATGCCGCTGATGGGGCCCTCCCCGCCCTCGCCAATGCAGGCCACGGCGTAGTAGTAGGTCCCGGCCCGGTCGGCGGTGTTGAACCGCGAAACAATCCCGCTGGGCAAGGGCGTAGGGCCTACCGCAGTGACGGCCAGGGTGGGATAGGTGGGGGCCGAGGCGGGGATGCTGAGGTCCTGCAACGCCAGCCGCACGCCGATGGGGGTGGTCAGGTAATCGGCGTCGCCAAACTCGATGAACTGGTCCTGGTTGAGGGCCACTACCCCGTCCCCGAATCCGGTTTTGATCGCCTCTACCGGCGCCCCGTAGCTGATGGCGACGGGGTTGTTGCGGTCGAGGGAGACACGCCATTGCGGGGCCAGGTGGTTGTTGAGGTCGAGTTGGAGCGCGTTGGAAACGAAGGCGTCGGTGATGCGGTTGAACCCGCCCGCGAAGCCCACCGCCTTGGAAGAAGCCTCCATGATCTTCTGGAACAGCTCCTCGGTGTCGGAGGAACCGTTGAGGTCAAAAATGTTCTGCGGGCGCTGCTTCTCTAGGGTGGCCTTGATCCCGTCGTACTCGTAGGGGTTTACGCTCTCATCGCCGTTGAACAGGCCCCACTCAACGGTAGACAGCAGGGAGAGGGTAGCCGCCTCGTTGTGCTGCGCCTTGAGATCGTTGACGATGGTTTCCTGCTGGGCGGCCACCATGCTGATGCCGGTGCGCTCCATGAGGTACTTGATGCGCAGCACGCCGCGGTTGTACTGGGGAATCCCGCCGCGGATGGTGCTCATCTCCCCGTGGAAGCTCGAGCCGATATCGCGGCCCAGGCCGGAGAGGGTGGCCCATTCGGTGATGGAGCTGCCGGTGTTCTTGCTCTTCAGGCGGTTGAACAGCTTGAACTCTTTCTTGCGCACCACAATCGAGCGCAAGAGGGTTTCGAGCGATTCGGGGCGGATCGCCGGTACGCCGGTGAGGCCCGCCTTGAAGTCCAGCGCGTGGGGGTCTCCGGCGGTCTGCACCGCCTTCATGAACTGCTGCCACTGATCAACGGTTGCCAGTTGGCCGGGGAACATCCCTGCGAGCGGGCCCTGATAGCCGCCGAAGGATGCGAGGGGGGTGAGTGGATTCATGCTTACGCTCCTTTCATGGCAGACAGTCCAAGGGCTTCAAGTTGCCGGGGGCTGAACTTGGTGAGCACTTCCTGAATGCTCCCCGCGTTGGCGTAGTGGTTGAGCCGGGCCATATCGGAAACCGAAAACAGCGCGGTATTTCCTTCGGCCTTGGCGATGATCTCGGTCCAATTGATCGCGGGCGCGGCTTTGGCGATGGGCTGGCCCTGGGTGAAGCTGGCCTTGGGCTTGCGGGGCTGTTTGAGGAAGCGTTCGAGAGTGCTTACCCGCTGTTCCAGGCCCTCTATGCCGCCGAGCTTTTTGCCGATCTCCTCGAGCATCCCTCCGAGTTCCACCACGGCTTTGGCGAGCAGGGTGCTTTGCTCCTTGAGCGAGGCTAGATCGCGGGAGCTATCCTCGAGGGCTTCGGAGATGGCCTTGACGATGGGGGTAGCATCCACGTCCTCGTCCTGGTCCTCATCGTCCCGGTCCTTATCGGCCTCTTCCTTATCCTTGTCCTCGTCCTCGAGGTCGTCGTAGTCGGAAAAGTCCATCTCGAGGTCGTCGTCCTCGACCTTTTGGGCTTTGGCGAAGGTTTCGCCGCCCGCGGGCTCGAGGAGTTCACGAAGTGCGGCCAAGCCGCGCTTGGGGGTGTTCATGCTCTCCTCCTCATGCTATTAGCCTTGGCGGGGGCGGGGGTCAGAAAAACCCCCGAGGGTAATCCTCGGGGGTTTTTCCTTTCTGCCACCCCTACGGGTGCAGCGCGTTCAGCGCGCGGGCGATGCCTGCTATCTCCCAAACTCGCCAATTGATCCGAACCGTATTCCCGTGCGCATCGTAGCCAGCGTCGGGGAGGCCTTCCTCCACCCGCCAGAACAATGCCTCACCGGTGCGCGGGTTCACGGCGACCAGAATGTCGTGTGGGGAGATGTCGTCTCCATCGGGGTGGTAGTCGATCAAAACAAAATCTGCGTGGCAACCACGCAGCCCCTCGGAGACCACCGTACCAGCGTCCGACAGCGAAATATGGAAGTTCTCATTTGTCATAGTTCTCCGTAGGTTATCAGCCCACATACACCTCCGTAGGTTATCAGCCTACATATTCAGCCTAACTACGTTATAGGCGAATTGTCTATAAACACGTGTTTACAATTGCTAACGCAACAGCCGGTGCAACTCTTCCCCTAACCACTTAGCGCATTGGGCGGCTTCGGCCTTGCTCATCCCACATTTGGCAAACGCATCGGTCACGTCGCCCAGATCTCCGGGAATCTCCCGACGCAGGATCCGCCCAAGCACCCGTTTTTTATGCCGCCGGTAGAGGTTGCGCAAGGGGGCTCCCTCGAGGCTTTCCCGCCGCAGCGCGCTAAGGCCCTGGAGCTTGGCTTTGCCCTCCAGCCCGCTGACCGCCGCCGTGCTGGCAACAGCCTTGGCGAAGGTGGCTAGCGACATTGCGGCTACCTTGCCCACTACCCTCACCCCCGATGCGGGCATCACGGCCTTAGCCACCACCTCCTGAAAGGGCCCGATGGGGGTGGTGCTGATCGCGGGAAGTCCGGGGTTTTGCACCCGGGGCGCAAACCCCACGCTGTACCACTCCACCGGCCCCTTGAACACCTTCACCCGCTGGCCCTTGCGGATCTCCACCTCAGCCCCCTTGGCGCTTCCTAACACCGAGGGGAACCAGCGCATGGGGGGGCGCAGCGCGGTGAGGGAATGCCAGAATAGATTGGCCCACCAGCCTGAGGTATAAGGTGTCTGCGCTTCGGCTGAGGTGGGGTTGAATATCTCCCCTAGCACGTAGATGGCTGACCCGTCCCGCTTCACGTCAATGGGGTTGCCGATGATATATGAGGGGTCCTGCTTGAGAAAGCTGAAATGCCAGATATCCAGCGACCCCTGTTCCTTGAGCAGATTGCGGCTGTCCCATAGGGCATCAGTGGAGACCACCTCCCCCTCGCGGTCCACATAGGCATCGTTGGCGGCCTCAAAATATACCGCCCGCTGCCCCGCGCTGGTCGGGGCGGCCTGTACGTCCTGGGGTAGGGCGATGCTGAGGTGTTCAACCTCAGGGGGAAGGACCAGTAAGCTCATGGCTTCAGGCTAGGGTCGCCGTGGGGTCAAGGTACTTGACATGATGTGATCACTAAGTAATACTGTAAGCGTGAAATACATGAGCAGAAATCATACCCGTGGTGAACGTGAAATATCCGATTACATTGGTAATTCAATACAGATTCAATGTGATAACAAAAGGAATACGCAACAGGGCACTACGGGCGGCTACCGCCTCCCGATAAAAGCCTCCCCCCGCGGCAACGGGGGGAAAGGAGGATCTATGTCCCAAAAAAGTATACACCAGACTCGAGCCCTCGCCGCCTGGCGCCGGGCCCACCCTGAAGGCCTCGTGGGCCGGTTGCTGGACCTGCACCTGCACGATCCGGCAAAAGCGCGCACCCTGGCCTACTACGCCGATAAGTACGCCCTGCAGTTCGGCCAGGGCTATGGGCTTTTAGAAGACGTGGCGGCTTGGCCCAAGGAGGGCTCGATGTCCGCGCTAGAGGATACCCTGCGCCAAATGCTCGCCCCCGGGGTCTCCCTGGAGATCCGGCGTTATCCCGCGCTCTACCTGGTCAAGATTGTCAGCAACGGGGTCGCGCATCATTCCTACGAGGGAGACACGAGAATCGCGGCCCTGATCCACGCCGCCTATGGTGAACTGGAGCAGTACCTGCGGTTTGCGCTATTCAACGCGATCAACAATCAACCCGTCCGGTTGCTGGCCGACCGCGAACACCTCGTGCGCCTGGTAAACCTGCTGGAAAACCTCGAGGTCATGGGCCGGGGCTTAGCCGCTAGCATGGTGTTTGCGAAAAAGCTCGAGCCCCTGCTGCGTACCTACCTCGAGCGCTGCGGTGACAAGCTCGAGGTGCGCCGCCGCGAGGGGGCTTGGTGGGTCTCGAGCAAAGACCAGGGCAAAACCTTTTCAGCGGCCCTCGCCCGCATGGCCATCCGGCTGCTGTACTCCAAGCAGCAAGACCCCTGCCCGGTCTGCGGGGGACTCGGGCGGATCGATGATATCCCCTGCTGGAAATGCGACGGGGAGGATTGGTTGATATGACCAAAGAGGACTTCAAAAATCTTCCCGAGAAAGAGTTCTCCCTGGGCGAGCAGATCCGCGAAGTTGTCTATGAACTCGCCCTGCGGGAAAACGCCTACCCCCGCTTCATTGAGCGGGGGCAGCTCAAGCCTGCGGATGCCCAGCGCCACTATCAGGCGCTCAAGGCGGTTTTGAAGACGCTGCAAGGATTGGCTAATGGGCCTATGGCCCACCGGGAGTAGGGTCTATATGATGGCAATGTTTATCGCTTTGTGGCTTCTCACGGGCCTAGTGGTAGCTCGCCTGGCCCACCTCGAGGCTCGGCAGATAGGCGTGCGGATCGCCCCGCTGTGGTATGCGGGGCTGGTCTGCCTGGGTCCGGTGGTGGCTTTCGCCGCCTTACTGGCCGGGGAAGTCGAGTCGGTACTGAGGGAGATGGCATGAGCCCATTCGCCATCCTCACCGCCCCCCTCACCTGCGAGGAAATCGAGTGGAAGATCATCGCGGCTAAGAACGGGAGCACCACCATCGCCCCCTACATCGATGCCCGGGCGGTGATGGCCCGCTTCGACAAGGCCTTCGGGCCTATGGGCTGGCAGGTGGACTACACCCCGGCCCTGATCGGCAACGAGCAGGGGGTCATCGCGGCTATCGCGGTGCGAAACCCCGAGACCGGGGAATGGATAGTGAAAAAAGACGGCTCCGGGCCTACCGACATGGAGTCCTACAAAGGCAGCATCTCGGGGGCCTTGAAGCGGGCCGCTACGGTGTGGGGGATCGGGCGCGAACTGTACAGCTACCCCCGGGTAATCGTCGAAGGCGAGCACAAATACATCCCCTTCAAGGTGCTCGACCGCCTCAAGGGGCTACCCAAGGCCATCGCGGAGGGCAAGCCCCTGCCGGAGGTGATCCGCCTCACCCCCGAGGGGGAATCCGCTAAAGGCCGCTAGGGTTAGGCGGGCCAACACCCCCCTGAAGGGGGGTGTTTTTTTAGTCCTTGCCCAGCCTCGCCGCCGCCCCCTTCTCCCGCAGGGAGTCCAGGTACGCCGCCTCGAGGCCGGGGTCTACCCCTGCGGGTTTGAGGAAACCCTGCATATCCCGGCTGCGGCGGGTGTGGTGGTCGTAGAGTTGTTGCGCCGCCCGATCCAGCCGGCGCTCACTCTCAAGGCAGCCCTGGTAGAGCGCGGCCAGCCGGGCCAGGCGTTTTTTGGCTTTGTCGATCATGCTACCTCCTGCAAATCTTCCGGGCCGAGGGCCCGCCGGGCTCGAGCCCGGGCGATATACCCCGCTATCCCGCTGTCGTCGAGGTTGTCCCAATTGCTCTCAAACACCTGCTGGATGGCGCCCTTGCGGCTCAGGCGATCCACCGCCTCGCGGTCAAAGGCGGTATCGGTGACCAGGTTGTGTACCTCAACCGGGTGGGTCTGCCCCAAGCGGTCGATGCGGGCGTTGCGCTGGGCGTGGGTGGCATAGGTCAGGGGGAGATCGTAGTTGACCAGCCAGCGGCCCCGCTGGGCGTTGAGCCCTACCGCCCCTGCATCGGACATGACCAGGATATCCGCCCGCGGTTCGGCCTGGCCGCTGAAAAGCGCTTTTTTGCGGGCCTTCTCGTTGGACGAATCCGCCCCGGTGATGACCGCTACCCGGTGCCCGGCCTGCTCGAGGGCTTGGCGAATGTGCTCGACCGCCTCCAAGCTCCGCGCAAACACCACCCCCGGATGGCCCTGGGCGCGCTTTTCCTCAGCCAGGCGCAAGAGGTGCTGAATCTTAGCGTTGTGCTCCGGGGGGGCCGTATCTATGGCCCTGGCCTGGGCGCTGAAGTAGAGGGTGCCCAGGCTGCGGCCTAGCTGCCGGGCGATTTCCTCGTGTTCCTCTTTCGGTTTACCGGCAAAGCTGTTCGGGGAGAGGGTCTGCATGGCCTCGAGGTCCACCTTGCCCTCGCGCAACGCCGTGCGGGCCCGCTCGTAGGCAACCTTTACCCGCTCGAGGGCCTTTTTCTGCTCGGGGTGCAGCTCGATGGGCCGGTCTCCCCGTTCCCCCCGCACCCCCCACACGTCGGTGCGGTTGGTGCCGGATTTGACGGTTTGGGAGTAGATATAGCGGCCCATCTGGCGCTTGAAGGCCTCCGCTGCGGCGGGGAAGTCCACCCCGAAATTGCGCTTGAACTCCTCCCGGCGGCCTTCCCAGCGGTCCGGGTCGAGTTTGTAGGCGATATCGTAGGCCTCCGACCAGTCGTTTTTGACTGGCGTTCCCGAGGCCAGCAGGGCGTACTTGGACTCGTGCAGGGTGGCATCGGCTACGGCCTGCTGTACCGCGTCGGGCTTGCCCTCCCGGCCCGAGAGGTTGTGCCCCTCATCCACCGGCACGTAGTCGAGCAACGCTTCCGCCCCGTGGTGGGCCAAGGCTTCGCGCAGCATCCGGCGGCGCTCTCGAGGGGTAGCAGCCATGAAGGCCGCTTCGGCTTCGGCGGGCTCGAGGCCCCGGTGGGCGGCGATCATCCGCATCACGTCATCCCGCCAGGTCTGGTGGGTGACCACCACGAAGTGGGTTTGGGGGTCTTGATAGGCCTTGAGGCGTTCCGGCCAGGGAGCATCCTTGGCGTGAAAGCCAAACCGCCCCGGCTCGGTAAAGCGGGCCATCTCCTCGCCAAACTGATTGCGCACAATCGAGGGGGTGAGGAATAGCCCCTTGCGGGCCTTTCCGCTGCTGATAAGTTCGGTTCCGGTGCCGATCTGGATGGGGGTCTTGCCGGATCCCATGCCCAGGGCCTGATAGGACTTTTTGGCGGCCAGGGCAAACTTGATCGCCCGCTGCTGAGGGGCGTATTTGGTCCCCGCCCCCATGGTCACCTTGGGATAGACATTTGTCCCCGGGGCGGTGGGATCCAGGTTCTGGGCGACGTAGGGCAGCACCGCAGCGATTTCTCCTTCGGCCCGCTCCCCCAGGGTCAGGCGCTCGGAGAAGGGGTCCCGCACCTTCACCCCCTGCTCGGTCTGGTAACCTGCGCTTACCCACCCCCCAAATAGCGCCTTTTGCGCTTGGCGCAGCTTTTCCTTCAATTCCAGGCTGCGGTTGAGCTTTTCCTTGACCGCCCCCTCGCCCTCGGCGGCAAACTTTCCTGCGCGGCGGTCGCGCAAAGCCGCCATCTGTCTTTGCTCCTGCTCCAAGAGCTTGCGCCGCTCCTCGGGATCCACGGCGGCCTTGAAGCGTTGGGAGAGGGGGATAGCCCCCTTCCCCAGGCGCAAGGGCCGCCCGGTGAGGTTGGTGTAGTACTTGGCAAAGCGCGGGGCATAGACTCCCTTCATGTGCTCCTGCACCGCCCGATAGGCGTTCTCCAGCCCGCGCATCCCGCTGACGAATTCGGCCCAGGCGGTCGGCCCGGCAAACTGCTCGTAGATTTCCTGGCGGCGGCGGTTCCAGTTTGACCACTCCGGGGATATGGCCTCATCGCCAAACATGGAAACGGCCATCTTCTCGGGCTCCGGCCCCAACTCCTTGAGGGCCTCCTCGAGCGCGGCCTGATCCTTGCCGGTCTTGGGGTCGAGCTTGACGATCTCGGTGTAGAAGTAGTTGCGCAATGCCCGCTGATCGGCATCGCTGAGGTCCCCTAGGGGCTTGAAGGCGGCCTGGGTGCGGGGGTCTTGCAGCAGGGCCAGGTAGGCCGCGCGGCGACTCTCCGGGCTATCCCCTACGCTCTGGGCGTGTAGCGGGGCCTGGTCGGGGTGCAGCTTGGCTACGTACTCCTCGGCCATGCGCTGGAACTTGGCCCGCAGCTCGGGGTCGGTATCCACGTTTCTGGGCTTTCCCTCAGCGTCCTGGCTTGGAAAGATCTCCTCGAGCGTGTCGGCGTAGGCCTCGTGCTGCGATTCGGGAACGTACTGCAGGGCGAAGTCTACGCTCCCCACCTCCCGCAGGATATCGCTAGGTTTCCAGCCATCGGCCAGCCGTGAGGCCACATACTCCTGCAGGGCCTCGGCTACGGGTCGCCCCTCGCTGAAGCCGGGCGGAACCGCGAAGGGCTTGGGCTGGTCGGGGTCATTGTGAACATTCTTGGGGTAGCTGACGAATCCCTCTGGCAGCCAGTCGGGCTCATCCATCTCCCCTTTGCGAATGGCCTCCAGATGGGCTTGCAGCATCGCCTCGGAAGCGCTGGGGCGGCTCACCAGGCGGTCCAGGGCGGGCGCTTTCAGGCCAACGGTAATCCGCCCCTCCTCGTCGATCTGGAGGCGGTAGTCCTCTCCCTCGGATAGCCCCAAGGCCCCCAACCCCCACAGCAGTTGCTCCTTGTCTACATCGCCTAACTCGAGCGCCAACTCCCCCGGCTTGACCCGCTGCAGGGCAAGGTTCAGCGCCGCCCCGGCTTCCACCTGGCCCAGGGCCGATCCCAGGGCGTGCATGGCCTCTTCCAAATACTCCTTGCGCTGGGCGTTGAGTTCCCGCGCGGCGGCAAGGCTGGCCGCGTCGGTCACGGGGGGGAGTTCAATCTCGGCGGCGGCGGCTTCGGCTCGTTCCGCCGTGGCCAGGGCCGCGCGCATCCGCTGCACACTTTCCTGATCGTGATACTGGGCCAGGCCCGCCCGGATCGCGGCTAGCTCCTCCCCCTCCTTGTCTTTGAGCAACACCGCGGCGGCAATCTGGGCCGCGCCATTGACCCCAAAGACCTCGCTTACCAGCCGGTCCATCCCCAACCCCGACGCGCTCAGCAAGGCCGATTGCAGGTGGGTGTGGGCGCCAAACCCGTATGAGCCGCGCAAGCGCTCACGGGCCTGGGCTATCGAACCCTCGCCCGCCTGTTCCACCTTCTCCAAAAAGCTCCGGGTGAGGTCGGACTTCTCGAGTTCGGCTACATCCTGGGCCAGCCGCTGGACAAACTCAGCATCCTCCAGCGGGTGTACCTCCACCTCCATGGGGGCTAGTTCTGCTTCCCGCAGGGCCTTGGCCAGCTTTTCCGGGTCTTTAGCGCGTTGGGGATCTAAGGCCGCGGCCTTGCGCTCGAGTTCTTTGATCTCCTGGGCGGTTTTGAGAAACGCTTTGACTCGCTCCGCGCGCTCGCGTATTTCCTTTGGGTCAATCTCGGTTTCCGGGGTCGCCAGGCCGTCCTCGCCGCGGATGATCTGGGCCGCCTGGTGCATCCCCCGCATAAACGCCCGGGCCTCGATTACCCGCGCGGCCTTTTCGGGGTCGGTCTGCTCGAGGGCTTCGATCCGCTCGGCAAACAACCGCTCACGGCGTTCCCGGATGGCATCCGCGTCTATGCCGTGGGACTGTGCCGTAGCCCGCAGGTTTTTGCGAAAGCCCAGGGGATTGCTCGGCTCTTCTTCGGGGTAGGGGGCGGCATCCCCCAAGACGGCCTGGCGTAGCTCGTGGTTTTCCACCAGCTCTTGCATCAGGTTGCGCTCGAGGCGCTTCAACCCCCCCAGCACCTTGCGGGATTCCTGCGCCGCTACCATTTTTGCCCCGGCTTTGAGTACCCCCTGGTCCCCGAAGCTCTCTATCAGTTGCTCGGCCCGCTTCCCGGTAAGGGCGGCTTCCGCGGTGGGGTCATCCCAGCCCGGCAATCCCAACTCGCGGGCGAGTTTGAGCTGTTCCAGGCGTTTCTTATGGGTCTGCTCTTGCAAGGCCTCGAGCATTTTTTTGGCCTCGGCCGGGGGTGGCCCCTGGCTGGCCGCCTTTTGTTTGCGGGCCTCAGCGCGGGCCTTGGCGTTTTGCTTCCACTCCTCGGGGCTTTTGAGCTTGGAAAGCTTCAGCCCGCGCAAGCCCGCCCCCCCGGAGAGGACGTGGGCGGTGCCGTCGCGGTTGACGCGGATCTTGACCCGGACGTAGTGATCTGATCCGGGGTTAGGGTGCAGGGTGATCCAGCGCTCCTCACCCCCCTCGGCTTTGGCAAAAGCGGGGAGGTGGCGGTGTACGAAGAGCTGATACACCCCAGGGGCGAGCCTGCGGGCGTAGTTCAGGGCGGCTCGCTCGTAACGGTTGTGAAAAACCAAGCGCATACCCCCAAGCTAGCCGCGCTTGGGGGTAGGGCTGGCCGCTCTGGGGTCAGCGGGTCTCGAGGCCCAAGGCTTCCTTGGCGTACCCGCTCAGGGTGTCTTCCAGGCTAGCCCGCTGGGAAGGGGTGAGTGCGGTGGCCTCACGAACCCGGCGGGCAAATGCCACTGCCCACTTCCGATCACCGGGTTTAGCGCGATTCAGTTCGCGCATCAGTTCATCGAAAGTAACTCCACGGGTCGTAGGGCGGTTGAGTACCGAAGGCATGTTGCACCTCCCCCAGCCATTCTTCATCCGATAGGCCACCAAGTGGCCTCTTGTGGTCCTTACCCAGGTTGACACTCCCACGGCTAAAGCACGTGGGATTCTTGGTTCGTCGTCTCTTGCCTACCATGAGCAGGTCTTACAGAGACTCCCCAAGCGTTTTGCGTCTCCGTGTGCCCCACGGCGACGGGGATAGCTCGTATCCCTTCGGCCCGGATGTTCAGGGCCGCGTTCAGGTCTCGGTCATGCACCGCCCCACACCCGCAGGTCCAAACCCTGTCCGAGAGGGTCAGGGCGGTGTGGATTGTCCCACACTCCCGACAAAGCTTGCTGCTGGGGAAGTAGCGGTCAATCACCACCAGGTGCTTGCGATACCAGACCGCCTTGTACTCCAACTGCCGCCGAAACTCACCCGGGGCCGCATCTAGAACCGACTTGGACAGCTTGGTTTTCGCCATCCCTTTCAGGTTCAAGTTTTCAATGCACAGCCCGTCGTACTTCTGGACGAGTCCGGTGGTCAGCTTGTGCAGCCAGTCCTGCCGCTGGTTGCGGACCTTGGCGTGGACCCTGTTCAGCCGATGCCTCGCCTTTTCCCGGTTCTTGCTACCCTTCTGCTTGCGGGAAAGCTCCCTTTGCGCCCTGCGAAGCTTGCGCTCTGCTTTGCGGTAGAACTTGGGTGGAGCTATTCTTGTACCGTCGGAAAGCACCGCGAAGTCTTTCAAGCCGAGGTCAATCCCTACCACCCGCTCAGGGTTTGCAGGGGGCAAGGGTATGTCAGGCATGGTGAATTCGGCGGTCAGGGTGACGTACCAATGCCCTTGCGTATCCCGCTTGAACGTAGCGCCCTTGATGGCGCAATCAATCGGCTGGCTCTGGCGAATCTTGACCCAACCGACCTTGGGGAGGTAAACCTTGCCTTCCTCCACCCGGACGCGCTGGGGGATTCTGAAGCTCGGCCTATCCCGCTTCTTCGACTTGAACTGGGGGAACCCGGCCCGTCGCTCGAAGAATGCCTTGAACGCGTTGTCGAGGTCTTTCAGGGCTTGTTGGAGCATCTGGCTATCGGCTTCTTTCAGCCATGCCATTTCGGGCCGCTTCTTCAGGGCGGTCAACTCGGCGGCCTGTTGGTTGTAGGTCAACCCCTTCCCGGTGGCGGCATACGCCTCCTTGCGCCGTGCAAGGCCCCAGTTCCACACGAACCGCCGAGCTCCGGCCATACGCAGCAAAGCCTCAGCTTGGGCTTGGGTGGGTTCCATGCGGAAGCGGTAGACCTTGCGATGGACAGCCATTCAGTCCCTCGTTTTTTGGGCGGCGATGTACTGCTCGATGGTTTTGCTGCTAACCATGCCCGCCGTGCTCACGAAGTACGAGCGCGTCCACAGCGCAGGAAGGCGGATGAGGTGGGGGAACTCCCGGCGCAGCACGTGCGAGGTGTAGCCCTTCAAGCGGTGAGCGACCTGATTGGGGGCCACGTCGGGGTCTACCGAGATGAACAGGTGTACGTGGTCGGGCATGATTTCCAGGGCGATGATTGCCCACTCAAGCTCAGCGGCTTTCGCTCTGAGCAAAACCTCCAAGCGCTCGGCCAACGGTCCTACCAGAATCTTGCGGCGGCGCTTGGGCACGAAAACGAAGTGGTAACGCAGCAGCGAGACGGAGGTGTTCTTGTGTTTGTAGGCCGTAGGCACTATCACAGTATAGCACACCTGCCGCCCACCATGCTATGTCCGCCAGGGGCGGACGTGGGGGAGTCCATGTATCCCATCCCTGAAGGGATGGGTTTTATAGCTCCCCCACACCCCCTCTTTTTTATAACTGGGAGGTAGATTTCATCCGTAAGGCAGTGCAGCTCAATCGTATAAGGTTCGATCCTCACGTCTTCGAAAGACTGCTTTGTAGAAGATTTAGCGTCACCGACGCCAGACGTGTAATCCTAGAAGGAACTCCTGTACTTAAAGATCTCTCTCCCAAAAAACCGATTTACTCTGACCGAAAACCAGGGATTAACTTTGAGGGTAAGGTAGCCGACGGTAGGATGATGCGTGTCAAGGTATCCTGGTTGGAAGGGTATGTAGTGGTCACAGCACACGAGGTGCGAAAATGAGCGAGACCTTGATCGAAAAACGGGTCACGCACACCCACAAGTCACCTGAGGGAGTGATCGTGGTCGTGAGTGGGATTCCAGCCCAGTGTGCTCAAAATTCAGATGGTGAGCCGTACTTCTACGATTTCGACGTAGCCCTTCGACTTGAAGAACTCATTAACGCGGCGTTGGCCAGGAAGCCATCACCTGGGGCGGTCGTGCATGTTGCCTGGGATGAAAAGGTTGAAGCCATAAAACCCCCAGCAGACGTGGAAATCCGGGTCAGGGGAGAGGGCATTATCTTCGGCTCCACTTCGATATCTGTCTGGAGAAAGATACTCGACCGTGCACACGGCGCCTATCAGGCCGTAGCCAGGGTCTTGGCGGAAAAAGAAGGTCGACCTGTACCCCCACCCCCCGTTCTGGCATTTACCCTTCCAGGAAGCCTTGTTATTGGGCTTCGCTCTCAAGAAACGCCACTTTTCGCTGAACATGATTTAAGCTCAGAAGCCTTAAGGCTCATCGTGGAAGGTGTTCGCTGGGCGGAAGACGGGGTGCCCAAAAACGACCCTGTGCTCGAGGAGACTGTCCTGCGCGCTGTGGAGGAGTTGTCACCGAGCGGGCGTGAGGAGATTCGGGAGATAGAGATTACTTACCAGGCTCCCCACCGCTTGAGAACCCAGGCGGTTTTAACTCCTGAAACCCACAAAAAAGCAGTGGAACGTAGGGTTGAGTTAGCGCGCCAAGAAGAACAGGCAAAACCAGTGGTTTTAGCTGGCTTACTGGATGAGATAAAACTGGACGATGTCTTCCATCTGGCTCAGCTCGAGGAGTTTCCAGATCACCATCGAACCACCACGGCGCGGGTTTTTTACCCGAGAATTCTCCTCCCCATCCTTCTACAGTTGTTTGGCCAAAGGGTCCGGGTGGTAGCAGAGGGGGTAAAGAATTCGACCGGTAAATTCGAGTATCGGGCCCTCAGCATAGAGCCCTTAGAGCCTCTGGAAAAGTAGCGGCTACAAGGGGGGATGGTATGGAAGAGGTTTACCCCTCGAGCCCCCCACAATGGCCCCATGCTCAGCGGAATCTACAAGGCCCAGGTGACCGCCGTCCACCCCGGTGGGGAGTCTACCGACCGCGAGACACTGCCGTATGCCGGGACACTCTCGGTGATTTTGCACAACATGATGCAGCTCGGCGGCGTGGACGCCGCTCCCCGCTTCCGCGTCAGGATGCTGCGCGAGCGCGCCCACCCCAGCGCCGGTATCTACCGGCTGCCCGAGGTGGGCGATTGGGGGCTGGTGTGCTTCTGGGAGAACGACGCCGAAGCCGGCGTCTGGCTGGGCAGCCTCGACGACGACCTCAGAAACCTGGTCCCCGAGGAGCTGTGGGCCAAGGACCCCTACGCCGAGGTGCACCACTGGCCCTCCGACCGCTACGCCATCTTCCACGGCGACGGCGCTGAGGAGCACGTCTGGCCCGACGGGTCGTTCTTGAAGGTCACCACCCGCAAAGACGGGCAGCCAGGGAACCCCAGCGAGCGCTCGAGGCTCACCCCCCGCAGGATGCGGCGCAAGAAGCAGGGCGGGGAGGGCTTCGAGAGCGAGCGCCAGTCCTACCCCGGCCACGCCGAGCCCCAGGTCGACGTGGTGTTTCACCACGCCTCGGGCGCCGAGGTGCGCATCAGCGCCGACGGCTCCTTCTGGCTCACAACCGCCCTGGGAATCAGCCTGCGGCTATTCGACGACGCTGAGCAGGCTCGGCAGAACGGCCAGCCCGAGCCCCCCCAGGCCATGAGCGGCCCGAACTCGGGGCTCTACCTCGAGCTCCCCGGCTCCCGGGCCCGCATCGCCATCATCGACGAGGTGCAGCCGCGAATAGTCATCGAGGGCGCCCACGTGGAGGTGCGCTCGAGCAGGATACAGCTCGGCGGAGACGCCGGAGCCCCGGTAGCCTGTATAGGGGATGCAATCGTGGGAGAGATCCCCCCAAACACCGTGATGACTGCCGCCGGGACACCCAACGCCGCCCCTATCCCCGTGACCGGCAGGATTGCTGGTGGCAGCAATAAGGTCACGGCGGAGTAAACCACCCCACGCCCCGCCACGGCGTGGCGGGAAGCCGGGGGCTTCCGGGGGTGGTTCTGGTGAACAGGATGGCCTCGAACTAGTTATGATTGACTCTACATCATGGTACCCGACAAGCTTCTCCTCACCACGCCGAACCCGATCGAGGAGCGCCTCGAGGCCCTCCGCGAACTCTTCCCTGAGGCCTTCAAGGAGGGGAGGCTCGACCTCGAGACCTTCAAGTTCCTGTTAGGCGAGAAGGTGGAAACGGGGCGGGAGCGGTATGGGTTGTCATGGGCTGGGAAGGCCGAGGCCATCCGTGCGGTGCAAATCCCGAGCGGTGGGACCCTGCGACCCCGACGGGATCAATCGGTGGATTTCGACACTACCGAGAACGTGATCATCGAGGGGGACAACCTCGAGGTGCTCAAGCTGCTGCAACAGGCCTACCACGGCAAGGTCAAGCTGATCTACATTGACCCGCCGTACAATACGGGCAACGACTTCGTGTACCCTGACGACTTCCGGGAAGGAGTCAGGCAGTATCTCCGCTTCACCGGCCAGCTATCCGAGGATGGGGTACGCCTGACCACCGCCACCGAGCAGGGGGGGCGGGTGCACAGCAGGTGGCTCTCCATGATGTACCCCCGGCTGCAACTCGCCCGAAGCCTCCTGCGGGACGACGGGGTGATTTTCGTCAGCATTGATGACCACGAGCTGCACAACCTCCGGGCGATCATGGACGAGATTTTCGGGGAGGAGAACTTCCTCGCCACCGTTCTTTGGCAGAAAAAGTATGCCCCCTCGAATGACACCACCGATTTTTCCTACACCCATGAATACCTGCTCTCCTATGTGAAGTCTCGTCGGTTCAACGAGCAGGGGAAGGCTGTGGCGACGCTCAAACGAATGGGGCGCACTGAGGAGCAGAACCGGCTTTATAAAACCCGTTGTACTCAGCGGCTAGCTCCCGCATGGCTCCCTTCAGGCCCTGCACGTCCTTAGCCCCCCGCAACGCTTCGCCGAGGCGATGGAGACCGAGAGCAAAGGCCCGTCGGGCCTGTGGGGTGTCGGCGGGGCTGGACTCCACCCGGCTCAGGATCTTCGTAGCCATGAACCCCACCCCCGCTGAGGAATTGGCCCGCAACTCGGCGGCGAACTCGAGCGGCTTTCCCACGAGGTTGTCCCGGGTTAGCAATCGCCGCGCGATGGCGGGATCCTGTTCTAGGGTCTCGAGGTCGGTTAGGCTGAGGCGGAATCCCTCTTCCTTGGCCCGGGCCTGCAGGGCGGCCAGGTCCTTGCGGGCCCCACCGATCTTTTCCCCCACGTCCCGATACTCCCCACCGTTGGCCGGGGGAGCGGGCTCGGGAGCGGGTGGGGTAGCCGGGGCCGGGGGCGCGAACATCCCGGCATCGGCCAGCGCTTGGTGATCCTTGGGAAAATCTTTAGCCAGCACCGGCTCGAGCTTGCCGACCAGCAGCTTGGGATTCTCCAGCAGGCGCTCGGCTTTGCCCAGCGCATCCTTGCGGGGGAGCGCGGCGCTGACCGTTAGCTCCTGGCCTGAGGGGAACACACACACCACCCGCCAGGCCAGATCGGAAGCCTTGGGGGGGGATTTCTTGCCGTTCTCAAACTTTGGCTCCCCCTCCACCCGCAGCTTTATCGCGGGGCTGAAGGAATCCGGGGCCCCAGAAGGGTAAACCGATCCCACCTCAATTCTTTTGCGGTGGTTGTAGGTAACCTCCCGTCCGTCCTTCAGCACGATAAACCCGTCCTGGCGGGTAGCCCCCAGCCGTTCCCAGGGGCTTTCCGCCGGGCCAGGGCTCGGTGCAGCGGCCTGCTGCACAAACTCGTCCAGACTGAGCGGGCTTTGGTCGGCCATTACCCGCTGGCGGTTGTTCTCCTCGTAGGCTGCCAGGGCGGCTTCCTGGTCGCCCCCGAAGCGCTTATCCACGAAATCCCGCCAGCGCTTATCGGCCTGCGCCTCAGCCTGCCGCTGGCGTTCCGCCTCGATGGCGGGATCAGGCCCCTCATCGCGCTTGGGGCGGGAAACCCCTACCTGCCCGGCGAGATCGTCCAGGGTCAATCCGGCGATAGCCACGGCCTGGCCGCGGTCGATCAGGTATAGCTGGCCGTTGCGGAAGGCCAATTGCTCGGGCCGGTCGAGCGGCCAGTAGCGCAGGTGGGTGCGCACCCCCAACTTCTTACCGGCCTCCAGGGCCCGCTGCGCCGCTTGGAAAACCTGCTGGCGGTAAGCGGCTTCGGGGTCGAGCGGGGCCTCCTCATCCACCCGCTCCCAGCGGTGATTCTCGTTGAGGCGGTAGGTCACCCCGAATACCGTTTTGGTATCGCCCACCCGTAGCCGCCCGCTCTCGATCAGCCGCGCCTCCTCGGGGGAAAGCTCGCGGGTATCCGGCCCCTGGCCGTAGGGAATGGCCTGATCGGCGGGGATCACGCGCTTGTCCCCGCTAGCGGTGGTGACCTCGTAAGCCGGGGCCCCGCCCAGGGTTCCCTGGCCGGTGATGGTGCCGGCCACCCCCGCCGTGTCGCTATACACCTTGCTCCCCAGGGGAAGATCAGGGGGGCTGGGGGGGGGTGTCGGCCTCAGGGGCGGCGCCTCCTTGCTGGGTCAAGCCGCTTTGCTCAGCCCAATCCACAAAGGTGGGGGCATTTTCGTTAGCGGCATGGAAGGGGCCGGTAGCGAGCTTAAACCACTCGCTTTTGGGCAGGGTTACGCTCAGGCCACTGGAGTTGCGCACGGTGATGAGCGTGTCCGAGGGAAAGCGGTTGATCCCGGCATCGCCGATTGCTGAGACGGCGTTTTTGCGGCGCAGCTTCTCCCCGTTGGGGTAGACCACGAATAACCCCTCGTCGGAAGGCATCTCGTAGCGGCCTGTAGACGGGTTGTAGCGCAGGCGCTCGAGTTCGTCGGGATGCACCACCGCCCCGTTGGGCAGGGTGACATAGTAGCGTAGGGGCTTGCCGGTGGCATCGGAGGGAATGAAGTGCTCGGGGGAGTAGGGATACCCCCAGATCTCCTCACCTCGGCTGGTGAACCCCTTGTGCTCCTTTTTCAGCCCCACGTCCCGGTACCGGTCGCCAATTTTGAGTTTTCCCTGCCGCAAGAGTTTGCGAGCCTCCTCCAGGTGTTCCGGCTGCACCTTCGGGCGGGGGGCGGGCGGTTGCCCTTGCTCTGCTTTGGGCTCCGGGGGCTCCTCACCGGGCAACCCGGCCAGAATCTCCTGGGCCGCCTGCCGGGCGGCGTTGGTCAATTGGCGCTGCCACGCGCCGTTAGAAGGGCTCCAGCGGAAGCCCCTGGCCTTGAGCTTGGCGATGACCTCGGGGGCGGGCTTGCCGGGGAAGATCAGGCGCAGGCGGTCTTGCCCGGCATCTTCCACTACCTGCACCCCTTTGACCGTGCGGGGTTGAGGACCGCCGCTTTGAGACTGCTGCGCGGCCATAGCCTCCTTGGCCCGGGCGGCCTCGGCCAGGGCCCGCACCCGGCGTATCTCCGCGCTGTTGTTCTTCAACTCGTAGTCGTGAAAGCCGATGCGCCCGGCAAAGTCGGGCGTCAGGCGCTTGTGCATATCCGCAGATGATAGCCCGTATCGGGCAAACTCGGCCTCGAGTTCGGGGGTAGCTTTGCCGCCCGCCCGGCGGATAGCGGCATTCAGGTTTTTCATCATCTCCTGTAGCCGCTCGAGGTGGGCCAGCTTGCGCTCATAGCGCTGTACCTCGCTAAGCGGGGGCTCCCCCATCTCCGTAAGCCGCTTGCGCATGGCCTTCTCGGCCCGCTCATCGAACTCGGAGAGTTCGTTTAGTTTGCGCATCTCCGCCTCAATGCGCTTTTGGTTGCTTTCAAAGGGAAAGTTGGCGGGTCCGGCGATCATCGGGCTGGCTACCCGGGACTTAGCCGCAAGATAGTCCAGCACTTTTTCCTTGCGGCGCCGGGCGTGCTCAGTAAGCATCTGCTCCAGGGCGGCTCGCTGCTCCTCGGTCTTGGCTAGCGGTGCCAGGCGATCAATCAAGCCACTGAAGTGGTCTACCCACTCCCGCTGGTGCAGGTGGGCGCGATGTTCGGGGGACCAGCTCGTTCCGTTATGCGCCGCAAGGGCGGCATCGTAGGGGATATCTGAGCCCTGAACGGAAAAGTTGCCAAATTGTACCCGGGCGGCCTCGGCCAGGGCCCGCTTCTTTTCCGCAGACATGTAGCCCGGCTCCTCTCCCCGTTGCGGCGCGGGGCTGGGGGGGGCTGAGGGGGCCGGGGCGGGCTGGGGCGGCTCAGCCACGGGGGTGGGCTCGAGGGGTAGCCCCATCTGCTCCCCGCGTACCTCTTTGGCCGGGAGCAAAGCCCGCGCATCCTGCTTTTTGGCCTTGGGGGCGTGTTTTGCCGGGTTGACAAAGTAGGTTTGTAGGTGGGTTTTGCCCTTTCGGTTCACCACCTTTTGGGTG
The DNA here is from genome assembly GCF_003226535.1 of Meiothermus sp. Pnk-1. Lineage (NCBI taxonomy): Bacteria > Thermotogati > Deinococcota > Deinococci > Thermales > Thermaceae > Meiothermus > Meiothermus sp. Pnk-1. The sequence continues at coordinate 268,249 of NZ_QKOB01000002.1, forward strand.
GGGACCAGATGGGAGAGGGGGTGGTCAAAGATGGTGCCCTGGATGGCCTTTAGAAACAGCCGTAACCGCATTCTCATGAGGGCAGGCTAGGGCTGCCCAGGGGTCAACCCGCCCCCGGCTGCGGGGCGCGCAACGCCTAGTAGTCCCCTTTGGTGGGGGGGATAGGGGGGGTGGCCTCGATTACCTCGAGCCCCAACCCCCTGGCCGCGATGAGGTTGTCCTCAAAGGTTTTCAGGGGTGGGAGCTGGTCGCTCCACTTGTTTACACCCGGAAACAATTCCTTCCCGCCTGGGTCGGCAATCCCATTGAGCAGGGCTAGCGTGGCCAGGGCTAGCGGGTCATCCCCATCGCTGATCCAGGTCCCACCGGAAAAGACATACCTATGCCCACCGGGGCCTTTAGCCACAATCCTCATGATGCCTCCCCACGCAACAAGCTTATCACCAGATCGAAATGATCGGGATCTTTGCGCGCAAACGCTACCGGATTTTCGTATAGCGCCTCGATACCCATGGACAGCACCTCTCGTCCCAGGAATTCGTGTATCACGCCGTTGACCCGGCGGGTGTAAATGCGGCCCACATAAGGGTGAAAAAAGTGGTCGGGATTGGCCTGGTACCCCGGCCAGCTTTCGGTGGTTATCCAGGTCGGGGAGCTGTCGGCGGTGCGGCGGTGGTACCACTCCAGGATCCGTTCGTTGGCGCCGGGGATCAGGTCGTGCAGGACGTGACCGAGTTCGTGGGCTACGGTGGAAGGGAAGTCCTCGGGGGTTACGTAAATAGCGCCCTCGCGCTGGTGGGGAGACTCCTCCGGGGTGCGGGGGCGAATGGAAACGCTGAAGTACTCGAGCGCCTTGGGGCTTACCAGATCGCATACGAACTCAAACCCCTTGAGGGTGCGGTTGCGCTGGTCCTCGGGGAAGGGGGGGATTTCCGTTTCCCCCAGGTTGCGCTTATCAAAAAAGGGATGCCCCAATACCGGACCGTCCTCCGCCGCCAGAGCGTCCATCAACTGTTCCGAGTAATAAGCTTTTAGCGCTTGCAAGCGGTACTCTGCCCTCCCCAACTGCTCTATGACTTTGCCAGAGGGATCGGAGTCCACCCTTTGCCTCAAGCCCTCGATCTCCTCGAAGAGGGCAGTAAACTTGTGCTCAAACGATTTGGCGATTTCATCCAGTTTTTGCCGCGTCCGCCCGCCTGCGGTGGCCGGATAGGTGGGGGGTGGGGGCAGTTTGAACTCCGAGATCCCCAGCCCGGAAACCAATTTTTCTTCGGGCGGGCGCACGTGATAGGTCTGGACATGGGTCTTGCCTTTCCGGTGGACCACCTTCTTCACCGGAATCAGCGCAGATGCCTTGATGATCAGTCGCACGGTTCCTCCTCCGGGTCGAGATCGGGGTCGGTGTCGGGATGGGGATTTTTCTCCTCTTCCTGGTCTTCCTTTTGCTCGAGGTGGGGGTTGATCCCGCAGATATAGCCTTTATGATTCACCATGCTCCCTCCCGGTGGGGTTGGATTGCTGAGGCGCGTTTTCGGGCGGTTGCTCCGGCTCGAGCCCGGCCCGGATGGCCGCGAGGCCCTTGGGTACCTGCCCTTCCTGCTGCGCTTCCTGCTGCGCTTCTTCCGGCGCATCCTGCTCTTTATCCGCCCCAGCTGCCTGCCCAACCGCCTGTAGGTACACGCTTTGCATGGCCGGATTGATGGGGGCCTCATCGAGGATCTTGAGGCCGGTCGCGGGCAGACCCTGCCGCTCGCGGGCCTCACGGAAGGTGAGGGTGAGCTTATCCCACTCCTGGGCCTCCTTGGGATCCTTGTCGCCGGTGAAGACGAACTCGGCCTCCTCGTCCACGGCCTGGACCAAAATGTTCATCACCCCCTGAATGTGCTGCTTGAGGGGTACGTAGCCCTTGTCCATCCCTGAGGTGATCTGGGCCTCCTTGGACCCATCGGAAAGGGTGGAGCTTTTGGTAGAGAACGACTCAAACCCGATTTCCTCGGGGTTGATGCCGTACAGGGCGCAATGGATGGCTACTAAAAAAGTGATCCACTTGGCAAACATCATCTCGTTGACTTCAATCCCGGTGCGGGTGAACTGGGCGCCCGACTCCTTGTCTTTGGAAACCATGATGGGCAGGTTCCAGGCGTTGTTCACCCCGCTGAGGTAGGCCCTGACCTCGGCTTTTAGGTCCTCGAGGTCCTGGTCGGCAAAGTCGCCAAAAATGTTCAGGATGCCGCGCGGGATATGGTTTTCCTCGTAGGCTTTGGCGTTGTACTCGGTGGCGTTGAGGAAGTTGGTCACGAAGCGCAGCATGAGTTCGGATTCCGCGATGCCGTAACCGAGCCCGTAGGTATCCGTGCGGGGGTTGCGCACTTCGTAGAGGATCTCCCCGTAGGCGTACCAGTCATACACCACGTCATCGATCACCCGCACCGCCTTTACGTCTTCCAGTTCGGGCAGCTCGTAATTGGGGTTGGTGGGCTCGTCGAGCTGGTCGAATCCCCCCGGGGGGGCGATGTACACCGTGGCCCCGTCCACATGCACAAAACCGTGTGGACGGCCTTCGCCGGTGGGGATAACCTCTACTGGCATGGCGTCCATAGCCAGGGTATCCATGGTCACCTTTTTCAGGAAGGTGGCAAAACTGTCGCGCTTCAGGCGCTCCCGCTCGAGGGGGTTGAACACCGCCCCGCAGTTCATTACAAAGCGCTCGAGCCAGCGTACCCGCTCCCGGTCCGCATCTCCCATCTCGTGGCCGGGTCGGCCCCGCAAGCGAATGCGAAAGCCGGGCTCGTGGTCAAACCGGGAGGGCTGGGCCAGGCGGGATATCTGCCGCTGACGAGTAAACACGATAGAGGACAGGATGGGATCGTGGGCGACTAGTTGCCGCAACTGCTGAAACCCGAGGGGGGCCGGACGCCCCCCGGCGGCATTGAGGGGGCGAAAGATCCCATAAGGGTCGTTCCACCCGCTCTTGGGCTGAGCCCGCATCCGTATCATCTCCAGGCGGGTGATGGCCTTGATGATGTCTACGGCCTCGAGCCGGGGCACCGCGGGGGCTACCGCCTTGGCGAGGCTTACCGTAGCGTCGTGACGCTCATCGGGTGGGGCTTGGGGGTGCTTAGCCACCGCGGCGGTTTCATGGATCAGCTTTTCCAGCGGTCTGAGGTCATCCACGCGCTTAATATCGGGGGCAAGAGGGGTCACAACAACCCCGCTATTGCTATTCGATAAGGAGAAAAAGCAAGAAACCCTCCAGCCAAAAGGTACCCTTCCTTCAGAAGCCTCTGGATAAGGCTTGAGTTTCCAAGAGGAAATACAACAAAACTTAGATTAGGATATCCCCATGGCTAAAGACCCTACCCCGGTTGTAGAGGAAAAAGGCGAGGGGGAAGCAGCTATCACCCTTGCTCAGGAAGGCAGAATCGAGTGTTTCATCACTGGTGTGCTGCGTAAGGATACCCCCGAAGAGCGCGTTCGGCAGGAGTGGGCCCGCAAGCTAGTAGAGGAGTATGGCTACCCTAAAGATAGCATTGGGGTTGAGGTAATTATCCCTATGGGCCGGGCCCGCAAATGGGCAGACCTAGTGATCTACGAGCCCGGCGAGCCGCACGCGATTGAGCATATTCGGATCATCGTCGAAGCTAAGTCAGAAAAAGCAAAGCCCTCTGACAAGAAAGAGGGCATAGCCCAGCTCAAAAGCTACCTGGCCGCTTGTCCAAACTCTGAATGGGGTCTTTGGGTGGGCTTGGAGCGCCAAGCTTTTCAGCGGATTACCAAAGATGGAAAACACGGGTTTCTGCCCACCACCGATATCCCTCGCTTTGGTGAGAAGGCCCCCAGGCGGCTTACCTATAAGGATCTTAAGCCTGCCGAAGGGCTCAAGCGCGAGCTTCGGCGCATCCACAATTACATTTATGCCAATCAAGGTCTGCCCAAGGACCAGGCGTTTCACGAGCTTTTGAAGCTGGTCTTTTGCAAGGTCTACGAGGAACGCACCAAGAAAGCCCACGATCCTCTCGACTTTGACATCACTCCCGAGGAGCGGTTCAGCACCGAGGGCAAAAAAGCGCTGAGGAAGAGGCTGGCGCGTCTTTTTGAGGGAGTTAAGGCCCAGTATCCTTACATCTTTGAAAAGGATGACCACCTCCGACTAAACGATGACGTCTTGGCCTACGCGGTAAGCGAGCTTAGGCAGTACTCGTTCCTGCGCACCCGGACCGACATCAAAGGGGCGGCCTACCAGGAGGTGGTACGGGACAACCTGAGGGGGGACCGGGGTGAGTTCTTTACTCCCGACAACGTGTGTCAGATGGCCGTGCGCATGGGGGTGGAAATACTCATTGCGGCCAGCCGGGGGAAGAAAGGCTGGACTAACATCCGGGTTCTGGACCCTGCCGCGGGGGCCGGTGGCTTCCTGAGGGCCTTCATGAACGAGCTGAGGGCCTATCTCCTAGCCCGCGAGGAAGGGAAGTACACCCTAGAGGCTTTGGAGCAAGTTGTGATGAGCGAGCTTAGGGACGTTTGCAATCGCTACATCTTTGGCTTGGACATCAACCCCCTTCTGGTTAGGGCGGCTCAGATGAATCTGGTGATGCACGGAGATGGAAGCACCAACATATACCATGTGGAGGGCGGTAGCCTCATCCCATTCAGCCAGATGCCTGGTGAGGTTCAGGAAAAAATCCCCCCAAGCAGTGTTGACCTAATCGTTACCAATCCCCCCTTTGGGAATGGTCCTGGCCTCAAGGTGGATAACCCCGACATTCTCGAGGCGTATGAGTTGACAAAGTACGGGCTCGAGGAAGGGCGCTCACGGAGCAGCCTTCCTCCGGAGCAGCTTTTCATTGAACGGGCTTACCAATGGCTTGCCCCAGGCGGGGTGTTGGCCATTGTGTTGCCTGACAGCATTCTTTCTAATCCGGGGCTGAAGTTCATCCGGGAGTGGATTCTGGAGAAGTTTGTTGTGGTGGCCAGTGTAGACTTGCCTATTGAGACCTTTGTAGCCTTCGGGGGTACGGGCACCCAGACCAGTGTTTTGGTGCTTCGCAAAAAGACCGAGGAAGAGATTGAACGAGAAAAGCTTTCCGGCAAGCCCCTGGAGTACGAGGTCTTCATGGCCGTACCTCGCACGATGGGCTATGACCGACGCGGGAACGACTTGTGGAAGCGAGATGAGGAAGGCCAGCTTTTGGTAGGCCAACGTGACGATGAGGTGAGTGAGGTGAGCGAGATCTTCGTGCGGTGGCTTAGGGGAGAACTCAAGGCTCGAGTGGAGGAAGCATGAGCCTGGATTTCCTACGTATAGGTAGCGTCTACCTGCGGAAGGGCGAGAAACGCCTAGATTCTAGTTACTACACCCTTGCCGTGCGGGCCCGCTGGGAGCTTGGAAGGACCCGGTGGCCGCTCCGGCCTCTGAGTGAGGTGGCCCAAATCTTTTACCCTGGCCGTTTCAAACGCCCCTATGCTCCTAAAGGCAAGGGGGTGCCCTTCGTGGGCTCGCGGGAAATGTTCTTTTGGCCCCTCCAGCCCCGAGACTCTCTCTATGGTACTTTAGACGACTGGCGCGACCTAATGGTAGAGCGCGGCTGGGTTTTGGTGAGCCGTTCGGGCACGGTAGGGCAGGTTCTTTTAGTCAGCCGGGATTTTGCCAATACCGCCGTTACTGAAGACGCTATACGCTTAGAAGGCCAAAAAGGCGGTTACCTATATGCTTTTCTAAGGAGCAGATACGGTCGCGACCTTCTTCAAGGTGTTCAATTTGGGGCTGTGATCAAACATCTGGAGCCCGATCAAATAGGTTCTTTCCCCGTTCCATTCTTGCCTGAAATCGTTCAGGAGCGCATTCACGCCAACATGCTCCACGCCCTCAGCTTGCTGGAACGGGGAAGCCGCCTTTTGAAAAAAGCGGAGCGGCTTTTATACGAACTTCTTGGGCTTCCCGATCCGGGCACCTTAACGCCCCACTATCTTCCCAATGTTTCAGGGACTACAGTGCCCACCTTCGCCGTAAGACGGAGTGAGTTGGACGGTCGTTTGGACGGCTCCTACCACTTGCCCGAGGTGGAAAGCCTTTTGCGTGCCCTAAAAAAGGGTAAATATCCCCTGGTTAGCTTGGAGAACCTGACTGCTTATATCCGCATCCCCCCCAGGTTCAAACGCCACTACGTGGATCCAAGTAAGGGCGTGCCTTTCGTACGCCCCTCTGACCTGGCTACAGTACGGGTTCTAGAAAAGCGATATATCGGCAAGTGGACTCCGGGGCTTCCTCAAGCCCTTCTAAGGCATCACGAAGTCCTCGTTAGCCGTAGTGGTAGCATAGGCGACATAGGGTTTGTCACGCGGGCTTGGGACGGTTGGGCTGGGAGTGATGACTTAGCCCGCATAGCCGCTAAAAAGTCCTTGTCCCGCCCTGGTTACCTTTACGCCTTTTTGTCTTCCGCATACGGCCAAGCCCAAATCAAAAGGGAAATTTATGGGGGGGTGATTGACCACCTGGAGGTGGAGCACCTAGCCGGGATTCGCATCCCTAGTCCACCCCTCAAGATACAGGAAGAGATTGGCAGGCGAGTCTATCAGGCTTTTTCACTTAGAGACCAGGCAAATGCGCTCGAGGAAAAGGCTATTGCCGACCTGGAAGATTTGTTGCAGACTCCGCGCCCTCCTCGACAAGGGACATCCGCATAATGCTCAGTGATAATTCCTCAGACTCGATTTTGCTGCTCGAATACTGTGGAAATTAGCCCATACAATGCAGTTAGTTATCTTGTGTGGAAGCCACCTCTACAGCTCGTCCCGCTGACCCCTTTGACCCCTATTTTGACCCCTACCGTGAGCAATCGAACCGCTTTGAACCAGAAGGGGGTTTTGGAGAAAGCCTGTCTAGCAGCGAAACCAGACAGAACGAAACGGAATGAAACAGTAGGTGAAGCGACCTCGAAAACCGGTATATCCCTTGCGGGGTATCGCGGGTTCGAATCCCGCCCCCTCCGCCAGCGGCGCAAGACCCGCCCTTATATAGGGCGGACTTTTCTTTTGACCCCCCCGGGTCGGACGCGTTGCCAGCGCCTCAAGCGGCGGTTTTGCGGTAACGTAAAGAGGATGTATACCGACGCTAGCCCTCTTACTGCAGCCGAACTACGGGTCGTGCTGGATCAGCTTCCCTACCGGGTCGAGCGCATCGAAGAAGACCGTTTTGCCATCGTCTACACCACCGGCCTCAAGGCCAGCCTGGTGACCTACGGAGAGCCCGGTCGGTTGCGCAGTTTGCAACTGCGGGCGGGCTTTACCGGATTCAGCCGCGTCGAGCTGCGCCACATCAACACCTGGAACCGCCGCTACCGCTTTTCCAAGGCTTATCTCGACGGCGACAACGACCCCGTGCTGGAGTTTGATCTTTGGCTCGAGGGGGCCAGCCCTGAGCTGGTGATGGCCTTCGTGCGCGAGTTCGAGGACTCCTGTAACCTATTTTTCTCCTACATTCGCATGATCGACGCCGAGGTGGTGGAGTAAGAAGACGTCAGGTTGCCGTATGTGGACCCGCGAAGAGCTAGACCGTTACGCCCGGCAGATCATCCTGCCGGGGGTTGGCGCGGCGGGCCAGGCCCGACTCAAGCGGAGTGCGGTGCTGGTGGTGGGGGCCGGGGGTTTGGGGGTCCCGGTGCTGCAATACCTGGCCGCAGCGGGGGTAGGGCGGATCGGCATCGTGGAGATGGACCGAGTGGACCTCTCTAACCTTCAGCGGCAGGTCCTCTACGGGGTGCGGGACCTCGGACGACCCAAGGCTGAAGTCGCCAAAGAGCGGCTCGAAGCCCTTAACCCCCACATCCAGCTCGATCTGTACCCGCTCCGCCTGGACTCGACCAACGCGCTCGAGGTGCTAGGTCCTTACGACTTGGTGCTAGACTGCAGCGACAACTTTCCTACCCGCTACCTGGTGAACGATGCTTGCGTACTGCTGGATAAGCCGCTGGTCTACGGGGCTATCCACCGCTTCGAGGGGCAGATCTCGGTGTTCCATTATCGGGGTGGCCCTTGCTACCGCTGCCTCTATCCCACCCCCCCCAGGCCGGGAGCCGTCCCTAACTGCGCCGAAGCGGGGGTATTCGGGGTGCTGCCGGGGGTGATAGGGAGCCTGATGGCTTCCGAGGCCCTCAAGGCCTTGCTCGAGCTGGGCGAGGTGCTCTCCGGCCGGCTGCTTCTCTACGATGGCCTGGAGCCGGCCTTTCGCACCCTGCACCTGACCCGTAACCCGGCTTGCCCGGTTTGCGGAGATGAGCCCACCGTGCTCGAGCTGCAAGATTATGAGGTGTTCTGCGGTGTTGAGGGTTGAAGGATGTTAGAATGCGCAGGCTTAAGCCGGTATAGCCAAGACCGGCCATAACCGAAGGAGAGAGACTGATGAGCACTGCAACCATCGCCCGCGGACTGGAGGGAGTCCTTTTCACCGAAAGCGCCCTATGCTTTATTGATGGGCAGGCCGGCAAGCTGTACTACGGCGGTTATCCCATCCAGGAACTGGCCGAAAAGAGCACCTTCGAGGAAGTCTCCTTCCTACTGCTGCATAACCGCTTACCCAAGGCTGATGAACTCAAAGCCTTCAGCGATGCGTTGGTCGCCTTGCGGGCCTTGCCCGAGGAACTCATCCAGCGGATCCGGCAGTTTCCCAAAGGCGCCCACCCCATGTCCATGCTCCGCACTGCGGTGAGCGAGCTAGGGATGCTCGATGCCCGCGAGGACGACCTCACCCCCGAGGGCCTCTACCAGAAAAGCCTCTCGCTCATCGCCAAGTTTGCCGGCATCGTAGCCGCGATCAAGCGGGTGCGCGAGGGTAAGGAGCCCCTGGCCCCTCGCCCCGACCTCTCCCACGCCGCTAATTTCCTCTACATGGCGAGCGGTACCGAGCCGGCCCCCGAGCAGGCTCGGCTGATGGACGTGGCCCTGATCCTCCACGCCGAACACGGCTTCAACGCCTCCACCTTCACCGCCATCGCCGCGTACTCCACCCAGACCGATATCTACTCGGCCATCACCGCGGCGGTGGCCTCCCTCAAGGGACCGCGCCACGGCGGGGCCAACGAAGCGGTGATGAAGATGATCGAGGAGATCGGCCCGGTAGAAAACGCCCTGCCCTGGGTGCAGAAGGTCCTAGCCAACAAGGGCCGCATCATGGGCATGGGGCACCGGGTTTACAAGGTCTTCGACCCCCGCGCCGGAGTGCTGGAGAAATACGCCCGCCTGGTCGCCGAGAAACACGGCAAATCCAAGGAGTACCGCATCCTCAAGACCATCGAGGAGGAGGCCGGGAAGGTGTTGGGGCCGCGCGGTATCTACCCTAACGTAGACTTCTACTCCGGGGTGGTCTACAGCGACCTGGGCTTTAGCCTCGAGTTCTTCACCCCCATCTTCGCCGTGGCCCGCATCTCCGGCTGGGCCGGGCATATCCTCGAGTACACCCGCTTGGATAATCGCTTGCTGCGCCCGGACGCTCAGTATACGGGGGCGCTCGACCTGCCCTACGTGCCTATCGAACAGCGGTAGTCGGCTGATCAGAGGGGGCGGCGCTCGGCCGCCCCAAGCCACGGTTGCCTATGCTCCTGGAAGACTACGATTACCTGCTCCCTCCAGCGCTGATCGCCCAGTCTGGGGCCGAGCCGCGGGATTCTTCCCGCTTGATGGTAGTTCACCGCGGCACGGGTCAACTCGAGCACCGCATCTTTCGGGATATACCTGAGTACTTGCGGCCTGGCGATCTGCTGGTGCTGAACCAGAGCAAGGTCATCCCGGCCCGTACTTTTGCCGCCAATGCCCACGGCACGCCCATCGAGGTGTTGCTGGTACGGGAGCTCGAGCCGGATCTTTGGGAAGCCCTGCTCAAACCGGCCAAGCGGGCCAAGGGGTTGTTGCGCTTTGCGGGCGGGCTTACGGCGGAAGTGGTGAAGGTCGAGGAGGACGGAACCCGGGTCTTGCGCTTTACCGGGGGTCTATGGGAGCACTTGGAGCGCATCGGCCAAACCCCGCTGCCACCCTACATTCATGCTTCCGTAGACCCAGAGCGCTACCAGACCGTTTACGCCAAGACCCCCGGCTCGGTAGCGGCCCCCACCGCGGGGCTTCACTTCACGCCGGAACTCCTCGAGCGGATTCGCGGGATGGGCGTGGAGGTGCGCTTTGTCACCCTCCACGTGGGCCCCGGAACCTTCAAGCCGGTAAAAGAAGATCCGGAACGGCACGTAATGCACCTCGAGCCCTACGAGATTTCCCCCGAGACCGCTCAAGCCGTCAACCGAGCCAAGGCGGAAGGGCGGCGGGTCATCGCGGTGGGGACGACGGTGGTGCGGACGCTCGAGAGCGCTTGGGAGGATTCTTCTGCCGGTGGCGGGGTGAAGGCGGGGGTGGGGGAGACCCGGCTTTTCATCCGCCCCGGCTTCGAGTTCAAGGCGACCGACGCGCTCATCACCAACTTTCACCTGCCCAGATCCACCCTGCTCATGCTGGTCTCGGCCTTCGCCGGCCACGACCTGACCATGAGGGCTTACCGCACGGCTGTCGAGGAGCGCTACCGCTTCTACAGCCTGGGGGATGCCATGCTGATATTGTAGAATTTCTGTGGGCGCTACACCGGCGCCTCGGCTCATTCTTCACATAAAACTTTAGCCACATCTTGTCAAGATTGCTGCTTTATTTCATTTAGATTTCATTTTTGTGCCCTAGCTTCAAAATTGAGAAACTAGGCGTTGGAGGTGCGAAAGGTGCTACGTATCTTCGCTGCGTTGGTGTGGTGCGTTGGGATGCTGGCCTCCGCTCAGCAAAACTATCGGGGACTGGCGCTGTACACTCCCTACCCCAGCCAGAGCGTGGGCACGGAGGAGAGTGTCACCTTGCCCATCACCGTCAAGGGCTTCGGTCTGAGCCCCCAGGTGGTGCAGGTCCAGGTGACCGAGGCTGCCCCAGGCTGGAAAGCCAGCCTGCTGGGGTCGGGGCGGGTGGTGAGCGCGGTATACGTTTTACCGGACGGGGAGCAGAGCCTTACCTTGCGCCTGGAGCCTCCTTCCAAGGTCAAGCCCGGCACTTACCGCTTCCGTTTGGTGGCCGCGGGGCAGAACACCCGGGCCGAGCTTCCCATCTCGCTTACGGTGGGACAGGTGCTGCCCCGCAGGCTTAGCCTCGAGACCGACTTGCCCGTACTCAAGGGGCCTCCTTCGGCCAGCTTCCGCTACCGGGTAACCCTCAAAAACGAGAGCGACCAGGATCTGTTGGTCAACCTCGAGGCCGACGCCCCCAAGGGCTTCCAGGTAAGCTTCACCCCCTCCATCGGCAGCCAGGAGGTGACTAGCCTGCCGGTCAAGGCCGGAGAGTCCAAGGACCTGGACGTGGCGGTGACGCTGCCCCAGGACGTGGAGGCCAAGCCCTACGCGGTCACCCTGCGGGCTTTGGCCGGGGAGACCAAGGCCGAGCTGGTGGTGAACCTCGACGTGACCGGTACGCCGCAGCTCAGCCTCAGTACCCCGGAAGGCAGGCTCTCCGGACGGGCCTACGCTGGGCAGGAGAACCCCGTCAAGCTGGTGGTGAAAAACACCGGTAGCGCCCCGGCGGAGGGGGTGAGCCTCTCCTCCAGCGAGCCCTCGGGCTGGGAGGTCAAGTTTGATCCAGAGAAGATCGACAGCATCGCTCCGGGGCAGGAGTCGCAGGTCACGGCCCGGATCAAACCCTCCCCCCGGGCCGTGGCGGGAGACTACATGGTGACCCTGCGGGCCTCGGCGGGGAGCGCCTCAGCTTCCGCCGACTACCGCGTCACCGTGCAGACTTCGACGTTGTGGGGCCTGGTGGGCATAGTCCTGGTGGCCCTGGCGGTAGTGGTGGTAGGGTTCGCGGTGTCTCGCTATGGCCGGCGGTGAGGCGGAGTGGGGGTATGGTCATTCAGACGCATGGGCTGAGCAAGCGCTACGGTCGGGTAGTGGCCGTACAGGACCTTGACCTCAACATCGAGGCGGGCGAGGTGTTTGGCCTGCTGGGCCCTAACGGCTCGGGCAAGACCACCACCATCCTGATGCTGTTGGGGTTGACCGAGCCCAGCGGGGGTTGGGCCCGGGTGTTGGGCTTTGATCCGGCGCGCGAACCGCTCTCGCTCAAGCGGCGGGTGGGGTATCTGCCCGACTCGGTGGGGTTTTACGGGGAACTCACCGCGTGGGAGAACCTGGCCTATACCGCCCGCCTCAACGCCATCCCCTCGCGCGAGGCGGAGGGGCGAATCGGGGCAGTATTGGAGCGCATGGGCCTCGGCGAGGCGGCGCACCGCCCGGTGGCGACCTTCTCGCGGGGGATGCGCCAGCGGCTAGGGCTGGCCGAGGTGCTGCTCAAAGAGCCTCAGGTGGTGATCCTGGACGAACCCACTCTGGGCCTCGACCCCGAGGCGGCCCAGGCTTTTTTAGGCATGATCCGCCAGCTCAAGGAGGAGGGCATCACCGTACTGCTCTCCTCCCACCTACTGCAGCAGGTGCAGGCGGTATGCGACCGGGTAGGGTTATTCCACCAGGGCAAGCTGGTGCTAGAGGGGAAGGTGAGCGAACTTGCCCAGCGGGTGTTGGGCGGGGCTTACCGCATTCACCTCGAGGTAGGGGCTGCGGATGGCCTAGCCGAGCGGCTACGGGCTTTGCCTGGGGTGAGCCGGGTGGAGCCCGACGGGGCCGGGCTGCGCCTGGAAGCCGCCCAGGATGTGCGGTCGCTGGTAGCCCGCACCGTGCTCGAGGCCGGAGGAGAGCTGCGCGCGTTGAGGCTGGAGATCCCCAGCCTGGACGAGGTCTATGCCCGCTATTTCCAGGAGGTGCGCCATGCTGCCTGAGGCCAAACAATCGCGCCGCTTTCGTGAGGGTTCGCCCTGGGCGGGAATGTGGGCGGTGTTCTTCAAAGAGATGGCCGACCACCTCTCGAGCGTGCGCATGCGGCTGCTCGAGGTGTTGATCTTCCTCTCGGCCATCGGCGCGGTGTACGCCAGCACCCAAACCCTGCGGCAGACGGTGGGCGAAGACCCTTTCTTGCTCCTCCAGGTATTCACCGCCGCGCAGGATCCGCTGCCTTCGTTCGTCACTTTTTTGAGCTTCTTCCTGCCGCTGGCGGCCATCGCGCTGGCCTTTGACGCGATCAACGGCGAATACAACCGCAACACCCTTTCGCGGGTGCTCGCGCAACCGATCTACCGCGACGCCTTGCTCTCGGGGAAGTTTTTGGCCGGCCTGGCCACCTTGGGGCTGGTGTTGCTGGCGCTGTTTTTGTTGGTAGTGGGGCTTAGCCTGCTGTTCTTAGGGGTGCCTCCGGGAGGGGAGGAGGTGGGGCGGGCGCTGCTGTTTTTGCTGGCTACGCTGGCCTACACCGGAGTCTGGCTAGGGGTGGCCCTGGTGTTCTCGGTGTTGTTTCGTAGCCCCGCCACCTCGGCGCTAGCGGCGATTGCGGTGTGGTTGTTCTTCGCCTTGTTTTGGGGGATCATCGCCCAGCTGCTGGCCCAGGCGATCGCCCCGGGGGATGCCCTCGATCCGGAAAGCGCGCTGCATCAAGCCCAGACCTTGGTGGCCGTCTCGCGCCTCTCGCCCAACACCCTCTATGCCGAGGCTTTGCAGGCCTTGCTCAACCCCGGGGTGCGCAGCCTGGGACCGGTGCTCTTCAGCCAGCTCGAGGGGGCGGTGTTGGGCACCCCGCTCTCGTTGGGGCAGAGCCTGCTGCTCGCCTGGCCGCAGCTCACCGGCCTGATCGCGCTGACCCTACTGCTGTTTGCTTTGGCCTACGTGCTGTTCCAGCGGCGAGAGGTGCGGGCCTGAAAAACGCCTAACCAGCGAGGGTCTCCTCGCTGGTTTTCGATTGGGGATGCCCTAGGCCTTGGCAGGTTCCCGCATCATGAAGCCCACGTAGCCCAACACTACTCCTATCACCAGGTGCAGGAAGTGGTCCGCCGTGTTGGTGTTGAGCAGGCTATTCATGAAGCCGGAAGCGATGAAACCCAGCACGGTCACCACCAGGTAGACGACGCCGAAGATCTGGTTGTAGCTCCTGGGCCAGCCGCTGTAGCTAGCCCAAAGGCCGAGCAACCCGCTCACCAGATGCACGATGTTGTGCAGGGCGTTGATCCCAAAGCCGAGAAGGCTGGAGCCGCTGAAGAAGCCCACCAGCCCTACCACCGTCAGCACCGCACCGACGATCCGTGCTGCTAAGGTTTGCGTGCCCATGATGGACCTCCTTTCTTCTGTCGTGCCCTTACTTTCTACCCAGGGCTCCTAGAGGACAAGCTTCCAGTGCACAATTGCGCCTTGCTCCTCGAGGGCGGCGACGGACATTTGACTAAGCGCTCATATATTGCTATGCTCTGCTTATAGATGAGCGGATGCTCATATATTGAGTTTCCTCTCTCAAGAAAGGAAGATTATGGCCACATACTCCTCCGAGATCTCTCCACCGGAGTATTGCTACCGGGTGGAGGGTATGGACTGCGCCGAGTGCGCCAGCAAAATCGAGACCGCGATCCGCAAGATCCCTGGGGCTAGCGATCCGCGAGCGGTGTTGGCCACCCAAACCCTAAGGTTTCGCCTGGATGAGTCGGTTACGCCGAGGGAGCGGGTCGAAGCCAGCCTTCGGTCGCTCGGCTACCAGCCAACCCTGCAAAGCGCCCCGGGGGAAGGGCAGGCTGCGGGGCTCGAGCGCGATCACGCGCCTCGGCCCTGGTACGCTACCCCCCAGGGGCGCGGGGTGCTCTTTACCGGGGCCCTGCTGGCGGCGGCCTTCGCCTTCGGCTTCCTCGAGCCCCGCCTCGCGCACTGGGGCTATGTCGCCGCCACGCTAGCCGGGGTCTGGTCGCTGGCCCTTAAAGCCTGGGCCGGGGTGAGGCTGGGCAATCCCTTTGGCATCAACACCCTGGTCACGGTGGCGGCCATAGGCGCACTCCTCATTGGCGAGGCAGCCGAGGCCGCGGTGGTGGTTTTTCTGTTCGCGGTGGGCGAGTTATTGGAAGGCATCGCCGCCGGAAGGGCGAGGGCGGGGATCAAGGCTCTGGCTGCGCTGGCCCCCAAGACCGCCTTTCTCCTCGAGGGGAACCGTACCCGCGAGGTCCCCGCCAGCAGCCTGCGAGTCGGGCAGGTGGTGCAGGTGCGCCCAGGTGGACGGGTTCCCGCCGACGGTACCATCCTGAGCGGGTTCTCGGCCCTGGACGACTCGCCGGTGACCGGAGAATCGGTGCCGGTGGGCAAAGGCCCCGGCGACAGCGTGTTCGCTGGCTCCATCAACACCGACGGGGTACTCACCGTACGGGTGGACAAGGACCCCTCCGACAACACCCTAGCCCGCATCATCCACCTCGTGGAGGAGGCCCAGGAAAGCAAAGCCCCCACCGCCCGCTTCGTCGACCGCTTCAGCCGCTACTATACCCCTGGGGTTCTGGCGGTCGCGGGCTTGGTCGCGGTGGTGCCCCCCCTGTTTTTGGGCGCAGCCTGGCACGAGTGGCTCTATAAGGGCTTGGCGCTGTTGCTCATCGGCTGCCCCTGCGCGTTGGTGCTCTCGGTGCCGGCGGCCATGGCTTCGGCCATCGCGGCGGGGGCGCGAAGGGGGCTTTTGCTCAAGGGTGGGGCCGTGCTGGAGACCCTCGCCCGGGTGCGCACCATCGCCTTTGACAAGACCGGCACCCTGACCGCCGGCAAGCCCCGGGTGACCGATGTGGTTACCCTGGAAGGCTCCGAGGCCGAACTGCTGGGCCTCGCTGCTGCGGTCGAACAAGGCTCCTCCCACCCTCTGGCTAAAGCCATCGTGGAGAAGGCCGAGGAGGTGGGGGCCACGGTGCCCCCTTCCGGCAACCAGCAGGCCATCCAGGGCAAGGGGGCGCAAGCCGTCGTGCAGGGCCGAACCCTGGTGGTCGGCTCGCCCAGGTACGCAGCCGAACTCGCTCCCCTGGCCACGGAGGTGGCCGGGCAGATCGAGGCCATGGAGCTTCAGGGCAAGACCGTGGTGCTGCTCTTGGACCCTCCCGCTTTGCTAGGTCTTATCGCCATTCGCGACGAGCTTCGTCCCGATGCGCGGGAGGCCTTGAGCCAACTCAAGCGGCTGGGCGTGGAAGGGGTGATGCTCACCGGGGATAACCCTCGCACAGGCCAAGCCCTGGCGGCAATGCTGGGCATCAAGGCGTATGCTGGGCTATCGCCGGAGGACAAGCTGCGCATAGTTACAGCGCTCGAGCGCAGGGGGCCGGTGGCGATGGCGGGGGATGGCATCAACGACGCCCCGGCCTTGGCCCAGGCCGATGTGGGCATCGCCATGGGCACCGCTACCGATGTGGCGCTTGAGACCGCCGACGCGGCGGTGCTACAGGGATCGGTACGGGGGGTGGTGGGGCTGGTGCAGCTCTCGCGGAGTGCCATGCGAATCGTCGCGCAGAACATCGCCCTCGCGCTGGGCTTGAAGGCGTTGTTCCTCGCCACCACGCTGCTGGGCCTCACCGGGCTGTGGCCCGCTGTCCTAGCCGACACCGGGGCCACTGCCTTGGTCACGCTAAACGCGCTACGGTTGTTGCGTTGGCGCTCCGGATCGTGAACTGCTCCCACCGCTGATGTGGCATACTCGAGCGTGGAGGTAATGATGCCGGTTTCCTCAGATCGGGGTGGCTGCGAGGAGCGGGGCATCCACCCTGAAGCCCTGGAGAAGGCCCGCCAGGCGGTGCCCGACGGGGTGCAGATGGCTCGAGCTAGCCGGTTGCTCAAGGCGGTGAGCGACCCCACCCGGCTGCGCATGCTGGCCGCGCTGGCCGCGACCGAGCTGTGCGTGTGCGACCTGGCCGCCCTCACCGGCATCAGCGAGTCGGCCGTGAGCCACCAGTTGAGGCTGTTACGGGAGGAGCGTTTGGTGACTTTTCGCAAGGAGGGGCGGATGGCCTACTATCGCCTGATGGACCACCACGTCACCGAACTCATCCGTAGCGCCCTCGAGCACGCGCGAGAACTGGATTGAGGGGCTGGTAAGTTGATTGGCCGCATGTCTTATGCGCCAAGCGCGGCTTACGTCGTACGCTGTAGGTCTTACGCTAAACGCGGGGGACCGGCGGGGCCGGTACACCCGGGGTAGATTCCCTGTCGGGACGGGCTACGCCCGTACACCCGGAGGTAGATTCCCTTTGGGACGGCGTACCGCCGTACACCTAGGGGACGATTCCCTGCGTTCGACGTACGACGTAGGACGTTTGACGTATGACGTACAACGTCGGATAGTCGCCAGGGCATTTAGTACTCTTCCAGCAGGTGCTCGAACTCCTGCTGGCCGCTCCGGATGGCCACAAGCCCTTCGCGGTAGAGCATGCACAGCAAGCTTGCCGTCTCTTCGGCGCTGGCTTTGACCTCCTGTCCAACCTGCTCGGCGGTGCGTTCCCCGTCGCAGGCTTTCAGGAAGAGGTTGGCTCGGATGGAAGCGGGCGGATGGTAGTTGTTACCCAGATGGGCCCGCTCCGGTACGATCAGCCGCAAACCCTGCACCGCGGCGGGCTCCAGCAGGCCTTTAGCCAGCAGGCTCCTTATCGCGGCCCGTCCTTCCGCCTGGCCTAACCCGGAAAGCTCCAGCGCACTGCCCAGGGAGCGCCGCCCGTTGAGCCAGCGCAGCAGGGACCACTCGGCCGCCTCGAGGTGGAGCGCGGCTTCGGAGCGGGCCAGCCGAAGCGGTTGGGACAGCGGCAGGGGAATTGGCTGTTCGGCGGCCTCCAGCAAGGCTTGGGCCACCGGGAGGGCGGCGGTAGGGGGGGGCAAGGGGGGGTGGCGGTAGAAGGCGTAGCGCTGATTCTGTAACCGCAGCAGGTAGCCAAGACCTTGCCGGATCTGCTGCCGTAGGGCTTCGACCAACCCCTCCGCACTCAGCAGACCTTCTAGCAACAACCGCCGGTGGAGGTCGGGGCTGTGGGGGTTGATCCGGGCTAACGCGCTGGGGTTGACCATCCCCAGGCGCACCAGGGTTTCGCCCAGGCTCTCGACCCCCTCTAAAGCCTCCATCAGCCCCGCGCGCAGGTGAATCCGCGCCCCCGAGGGGGAGAGCACCAGCACCCCGGCGGCTTTTTCCCCCGCCAGCCGAAGCAGCGCCGATTGGATCGAGAGCTCGTCCTGGTGCCCGGTGAGCAGGGGCTCGGTGCGCAGAAAGAGGCCCTTGGTCAACACCTTTCAAGGTAGCCGCGGCGCATCATTGCACCGTCAAACCACCGCCGGTGCAGGTGCACCCCGGAGCGGTGGCGCCCTTTGCTACCCTTAGGGGGGGTCAACCTTACCTTGGGCCCTAAGGACTGCATGGCACGAATGGATCCCGGCGTCTCCCGACCAGCGGCCCACCTGAGCCTTCCCTGCGAGGTTACCCACAGCATCTTCGTGGTGCGCACCGACCTGGAGGGCCGCATCACCTATGCCAACCGGGCCTACCTGAGCTATATGGGGTGGGAGCAGCCCCCGCTGGGGGCCGACGCGCTGGAGCAGGTGGAGCCCGATGAGCGGCCTCGCGTGTTGGAGGCCGTGCGCCAGGCCCTGAGCCGACCGGGGCAGCCGGTGTGGTTAGAGTTCGGAAAACCCCGTGCGGCTACCGCCTGGAGCCGCAGCCGGTGGGAGTTCGTGGTGGTATGCGACGCTTTGGGGCAGCCGGCGGAGGTGCAGTGTACGGGTTACGATATCTCCGACGCCTACCGCCAGGAGCGCTTTCGCGAGGAGGTGACCGCGCTGTTGGCGCGGGCCTTGCAACAGGAAACCTCCCCGGCGGCGCTGCTGCGCCGGGCCTTGGCGGCGGCGATGGGTACGGTTCCGGTGGCCCAGGCCGGTAGCGTAACCCTGAAGGGGCCCGATGGCCGTTTCCACTTTGTGGCCGCCCAGGGCTACGATCTGGCGGCGCTCTCTAAGGTGAGCCTGGATCCCTCCGAGCCGCTTTCCCTAAGCCGCCACATCCGCGCTCGGGTGTTCGGCCCCGCCGATCTGGCCAGCTTCAACGCCAGGCTGGATCCAAAGCGCAGGGAAATCCTCGAAACAGCGGGGTGCTCCAACCGCATCCAGGCCATGCTCTCGGTTCCGGTGGTGGTGGCAGGGGAGCCGCGGGCTTACCTCTACCTGGACCACTTCGAGCGCAGCGATGCCTTTGACGCGCTGGACATGCAGCACCTCGAGGCGTTGGCCTACTACGTAGCCTTGATGTTGCAGGAGAGCGATCTGCAACGGCAACTGCTCCACCTCCGCTACCACGATCCGCAGACCGGGCTGGCCAACCTGCGGCTTTTGCTGGAGCGGCTGGGGCGGCGCTTGGCCACAAGGCGGCGTCAGGATGCCACCCACCTGGCGCTGCTGGCCGTTCGCATCCCGGCCCTCGAGCGCCTGCAGGAGCTATACGGTCCGCTAGGGGGAATCACCGCCATACAGACCGCCGCTCGGCGCATCCTCGAGGCCATCCGCTCCGACGATCTCCTGGCCTGGGACTTGCGGCAGTTCTGGCTGCTCCTGGGTGGGCTGGCCCGCCCCGAGGATGTTTGGCCGATAGTGGAGCGATTGCGACAGGCCCTCTCCTCGCCGCTGCTCCCAGGGTGGGAAGGATATGCTTCTACCCCTATGCTGGGGGTAGCCCTGGCAGCTCCGGAGAGCAACCCGGAAGACTTGCTGCAACAGGCAGAGGCGGCGGTGAGCCAAGCCTCGAGGCCGGGAACGGTGGTCTTCTTCGATCCTGCCTTGCGGGAGGCGTTGCAAGAGGAGCGCTGGTTGAACGAGGCGTTGCGCCAGGCCATCTCCCTTCGTCGGCTGGTGCTGTATTTTCAGCCGGTGGTAGAACTCTCCAGCCGGCGCCTGCTGCACCTGGAGGCCCTGTTGCGCTGGCCCCATCCCGAGCGAGGGTTCATCCCTCCTGCCCTCTTTATCCCCTTGGCCGAGCGCCAGGGCTGGATGGGGGAGCTGGGGGATTGGGTCATCGCCGAAGCCGCCCGTAAGGCTGCCGGTTGGGGGATTCCCGTAGCGGTCAACCTATCCGCGTCGCAGCTCACCCCCGCCCTCCCTCAGGCCATCGCTGCACGCTGCCGGGAAGCGGGTATCGGACCGGAAGGGCTGATCCTGGAGATCACCGAGAGCCAGGCGCTCGAGCCCGCGGCGTTGGAGGTGCTACAGGCGCTGGCGGAGGAGGGGTATGCGCTGCACCTCGATGATTTTGGTTCCGGCTACTCCTCGCTGGAACAGATCACTCGCTTGCCCATCCGGGCAGTTAAGCTGGGCCAGGGTTTTTTGAGCAGCCTAGGAAAAGATCCCCGCCCGGAGTCTCCTCCCGCTCGGGTGCTGACCGCGGTGAAGGGCATGGGGGAGGGGTTAGGCTTGGAGGTGATCGTGGAGGGGATCGAGACCAAAGCCCAGCATCGCTATTTGCTAGCGCAGGGCTTCCGTTTCGGTCAGGGGTACTTGCTGGGTCGTCCGGTGGAGGCCCGGTTTATAGCCAGGCGGCTCAGACAAAGAGGCTGAGAAGGGACCCCCCTATACCAAGCCGTGGGGCCGGTCGTAGACTGGTGCAAAGCACCATGCGGACGCTTTGGATCCTGTTGGGGTCGCTCGGGGGGCTCGCCGGAACTTATCTGCTTCACCTTGGCGAGGGGTACCGGTTTCCCTGGCTGTTGATCGCCGTAGCTACCCTAGCCTCGCTCTTCGGCCTGGCCTGGGGGCTGCTGGGAGCAGCCGCAGCCTGGGGGTTGGAGGGGCTGCTCCCGGGGGGCCATCCGGGGTATGCCGCGCCGGTCCTATTGGCTGCGGTGTTGCTCGCCGACTTTGGGGGCAAGGAACTGCGCCGCGCGTACCAGCGGCAAAGGGAGACCGCGGCTCAGCTGACGCTGCTGGTAGCGGCGCTGGAGGAGCTCTCCGGCCTCACCAGCCAAGAGGCCATTCTGCGGGCCTTGCCGGGGTTGCTGGGGCGCTATGACCAGGGGCACGTGGCGGTATGGCAACCTCAGCCGGGTGGGCTGCGCCTGGTATGGGTAGAAGGCCTCGATGATCAGCCTCCGCTCTGGGTTCCTGACAGCGGGGTGATGGGGCGCTGTGTGCGCGAAGGCCGGGCGGTATACGTCCCGGATGTGCGCCAAGACTCCACCTACATCGCTGCTCCCCAGCGCGGTCTCCGAAGCGAACTGGCCTTGCCGCTCAAAGAGCGCGGCCAGGTGGTGGCGGTGCTCAACCTCGAGCGCAGCCGCCCCTTTGGTCGGCACGAGCTAGAGGGGCTCGAGCGCTTCGCCCGTGCGGTGAGCTTGCAGCTTAGCCAGCTCTCCGAGCGGGCCGAGCTGCAATTTTTGAACCAGCTTTCGGCTTCGTTGGACTCGGCCAGTACCCCCTCTGGAGTAGCCGAGCGGGCCTTGGCCTTGCTAGCCCAGGCGCTGGGGGTGGATCAGGGCAGGTTGTGGATGCAGCAAGGTAGCCGGATGGTGGCGGTGGCGGGGTTTGGCGGGGTGGATGAGGCAGAGGAGATCCCTTACGGCCAGGGGTTGGTGTGGCAGGTCTACGCCACCGGTCGGCCTATCTACGCGCAAAACTACGGCGATGTCCCCCAGGCGCTACCCCGCTTTCGCGAGGCTATCGGAGGGGTGGTGGTGCACCCGGTCTTGCTGCCTAACCAAGAGCGCCCACGTCTGGTGCTTTCCCTCTACCAGGGTTCCCCTCGGCGTTGGCGGGAGAGCGAGCAGGACTTGTTGGCGGCGGCCTGCCGTACCCTGGGCCTGGCCTTGGAGGGGGTGTTGGCTGCACAACAGCGCGACGTGCTCATCTCCTTGGCGCGCGAGGCGGTGGAGATCCCCGCGGAAGCGGTGTACGAGAGGCTGCTGCGGGCAGCGGTGCACATGGTGCCGGGGGCGGAAGCCGGCAGCTTGGTGGTGCGGGAGGGATCGAGGTTTTGCTACAAGGCCCTTCTGGGCTACGAGGAGGGGCTGAGGGGCCAGTCCTTCAGCGAGGCCGAGGAGCTTCGCTGGTATGCCGGGGCGGCTGACGACTGGCGAAGGGGCGAGCCGCGTATCCTCTCCAGGCTTTCCACCGATTTCACCCGCCTCAAGGGTGAAGCTCTGGGGGCGGCGGGGCGGGTCGAGGAGATCGCAGCCAACCTGGCCTTACCCGTGGCCCACCGCGGAGAAGTGCTGGCGGTGTTGTACCTCGATAACTTGCACGACCCTGCGGCCTTCGGTGAGGACTCCCTGTACGCGGCCCGGTTTTTCGCCGCTCCCATCGCGGCTTTGCTGCACGGGGTACGCTACCGGGAGCTTTTGGAACAGGCCGCCACCACCGACCCGCTGACCGGGCTGGCCAACCGGCGGGCCTTTGATCAGCGCCTGGAAGAGGAGTTCGGGCGCGCAGAGCGTTACGGCCAGCCGCTTTCCCTGCTGGTGATGGACCTCTCCGGCTTCAAGCAGGTCAACGACCGCCTGGGGCACGCCAAGGGCGATGAGGCGCTGGTGGAGGTGGCCCGGGTGCTGAGGGCCAACCAGCGCGATGGCGATACCCTGTTTCGCTGGGGTGGGGACGAATTTGCGGCCCTATTGCCCCACACCGAGCTGAGCGGCGCGGTAAAAGCGGCCCAGCGCTATGCGGAGTCCATCCGGCGGATTTGTCTCGAGGGCCTCGCCCTCGGGGTAAACATCGGGGTAGCTACCTATCCGGGCGATGCGGATGATCCCGAGGCGCTGCTGCGGGAGGCCGATGAGCGGATGTACCGGGCCAAGCGCTGCGGGGTGTCAGTGCTGGAGGCTTAGGGGATGGGCATTTTTTACAGCGCGGATGAGCCAGCCTGGGTAAGATTCTATTGATGAATCCGCCCGACCCCGGCTCGGAGAAGCCCCCTTCCTTTCCCAGAGGTCAGAGGGAGGAAGTGGCGCTGCTGCTGGAGTTGAGCCGGATCTTGGCGGTCCAGCTGGAGCTACCCCAGATCTACCGCCAAGCCGTGGAGGCTGTGGCGCGCACCTTCGGCTACGCCTTGGTTTCGCTGTACACGGTGGAGGGGGCGGAGCTGGTGCTGCAGCACCAGGTGGGGTACAGCCGGTTCATCGAGCGTATCGCCCTGGGGGAAGGAACCATGTCCCGTGCGGTGAGCAGTGGCCAGACCGTGTTTATCCCCGAGGCTGCGCGCGAGCCGGATTTCCTCTACGCCCTCCCGGGAATTACCTCAATGGTGGCGGTGCCGATCTATGCCCGAGGCCAGGTGCGCGCGGTGCTATGTGTGGAGAGCATAGGTTTCTCGCTCTGCGAAGGGGATTGCCGCCTGCTCGAGGGGGTGGCCTTGCAGGTGGGTGGGGCGGTGGAGCGGGGGTTGCTGGCTGCTGCGCTGCTGGAAGGGGAGCGGCTGTACCGTGCCCTGGTAGAGACCATGCCCGCGGCGCTGGTGCTGTTCGACGAGAAGCGCTTCGTCTACGCCAACCCCCGGGCGTTAGAACTCCTCGGGGTATGTTCTTTGGAAGGGTTGCAGCAGCGGAGCCTGGCCGACTTTAGCCACCCGGAGGCCCCCTTGAGCCTCGAGCGCTACCTCCGGGTGCTGCAAGGAGAAGCCATAGAACGCGCCGAGGACCGGCTAAACAACCTGCGGGGGGAGGTGATTGACTTCGAGGTGAGCGCGTACCCCGTAGAGCTAGATGGGAGGGTTCTGGGGCTGGCCATGGGGCAGGACATCACCCAGCGCAAGCGGGCCGAGGCCGCCCTCAGGCGCAGCGAGAACCTGCTGCGTACCCTGATGCAGCATAGCCGTGAGGTGGTGCAGATCCTTGACCCCCAGGGAAACTTGCTCTACACCTCGACAAACGCCGCGGTGCTGGGGTTTGGCACTTCGCAAAGCCTCCTCAGCTGGGTGGTTCCCGAGCATCGGGACAAGGCCGGCCACCTGTTCGCGGAGGCCTTGGGCCGTACTGAAGGGGTGGGACCGGCGATCTTGCCCCTGCAAAACCCCTCTTCCCCGGAGGAATGGGCGTGGTTCGAGGTCTCCTGGGAGAACCGGTTGGCCGATCCCGACATCGGAGGGATCGTGCTGCGGGCGCGGGATGTTAGCGAGCAAAGGGCTTACCAGGCCACCATTCAACATCTGGCTTACCACGACGAACTCACCGGTCTGCCCAACCGCCGCAGCTTCCACGAGCAGGCCGCGGCAATACTGCGTCGCGCGGCATCGGAGGGGAGTGGGTGTGCGCTACTTTACCTGGACTTAGACCAATTCAAGGGCATCAACGATTCATTGGGGCACGCCGCGGGGGATAAGCTCTTGTTGCAGGTGGCTCGTCGGCTGGAGCGGTGCGTACGGGAGGGGGATCTGCTGGCTCGGCTGGGTGGCGATGAGATGGCCATTATGGCAAAAGGAGTTGGCGAGGCCGGTGCTCAAGCCCTGGCTGGGCGGGTGCGCAGCGCCTTCGCCGAGCCCTTTTCGCTGAGCGGGTTGCAGGTGGTGGTGACCGTCAGTATCGGCATAGCCCTGTTTCCTCAGCATGGGGCGGACCTGGACGGGCTGATGCGGGCGGCCGATCTCGCCATGTACGCCTCCAAGGAGGGGCGGGACCGGTGGACGGTGTATCAGCCGCGCTTCTATCGCGCATCGCGGCGTCAGCTCGAGCTGCTGCAAGACCTGCGCAAAGCCTTGCGGGAGGACGCCCTCAAGCTGGTGTATCAGCCAATCCTGCCCCTGCGACAGGAGCTGGCGCCAAAGGCCGAGGCGTTGTTGCGCTGGGTTCACCCTGCGCGCGGTCTTATCCCTCCGACGGAGTTTATCCCTCTGGCCGAGGTCCACGGTCTGGCCTCGGCCCTGGACACGTGGGTGCTCAGGCAGGCGCTACGGGAGGGGCCCTCGAAATCGTTTCAGATAGGCGTCAACCTTTCGGCCATAACCCTGCTAAACCCCCGCCTGGTCCGGTGGCTGAACCGCGCGCTGCGTTCGGCCAAGCTAGATCCCAGCAGCTTGTACCTCGAGGTGACCGAGACCAGCTTGCTGCGCGACTTTGCCTCCGCCCGGGCCAACCTCGAGGCGGTGCGCCAGCTAGAGGTACAGGTGGCCTTGGACGACTTTGGCGTAGGGCACACCACCCTGGCTTACCTTAGCCGCCTGCCGGTGGATCTGGTCAAGGTGGACCGCAGCTTTACCGCAGGCATCGGTAACCCTTCGGGAGAGGCGCTCTTGGCGGGCATTCTATCCCTGGCAAAGGGGCTGGGGATGTCTACGGTGGTCGAGGGGGTGGAGACCCCCCCTCAGCTCGACTGGCTGCGGGCTAACGGTTGCGACTACGTGCAGGGCTACTTTATAGCCAAGCCCGGCGGGCGGGAGGAGTTAGCCTGAGAGGTGGAGCAGCCAGCGCGCCATGCTCAAATAGATCACTAGCCCGGTGATGTCGCTTAGGGTAGCGATGAGCGGGTTGGAGATGAGGGCGGGGTCGAGGCCGACTTTTTTGATCCCGATGGGCAGCAGCGCGCCAAGGATGTTGGTCGCGGTCATCAGCACCGCCAGCGAGGCCGCCACCACCAACAAGATTTCCCCGTGGCCGTCTATCCATACCTTGATGGAAAGCAAAGCCGCCAGGGTGATGCCCAGCAGGGCTCCTACCGAGAATTCCTTGAGCAGAATCCGCCACCAATCCCGGCCCCGGATGTCTCCGGTGGCGAGCGCTCGTACGATGAGTGTGCTGGATTGGTTGCCGGTGTTGCCACCAGCGCCGAGCAGGATAGTGATGTAAAAGGTCAGGGCGGTCACCGCCTGGAGAGTTTTTTGAAAACCTTCCAATATGCTGCTGGAGAACATCGCCCCCACGATCAGGATCACCAGCCAGCGCACCCTAGCGCTCCACAAGTCCCATACGCTGCTGCGGCTGTACACCAGCTCGGGCGACTCCACCGCCCCCAGGCGGTATATGTCCTCCGTGGCTTCCTCTTGGATCACGTCCACCACGTCGTCAATGGTGATGATCCCGGAGAGTACTCCTTCCTCGTCCACCACCGGCAGCACCGTGAAGTTGTAGTCGGCCATGAGCCGGGCTACTTCCTCTTGGTCGGTATCGGTGCGCACCCGTACCACGTCGGGGTTCATGATCTCGCGGACTTTGGTCTTGGGATCGGCTACGATCAGATCGCGCAAGGAGAGCACCCCCTCGAGCCGATTCGCCGCGTCTACCACGTAGAGGTAGTAGACCTGTTCGGCGTCGGGGGCCGCCCGGCGCAGGAAGCGAAAAACCTCGTCCACCGTCATCGAATCGCGCAGGGCGATGTACTCCGGGGTCATCAGCCCCCCGGCTTCGTCCTCTTCGTACTCGGAGAGCTCCTCCACCTCGGCCCGCGTCTCGGGGTCCAGCTGCTCGAGCAGGGCCTCGGCCTGCTGGGGGTTCTCCTCCTCAACAGCTTGAAGGGCATCGGTCAGGTCATCGAGAGAGAGCTCGCCCAGCAGCTCTTTGACCCGCCAAGGCGGTAAGGCCTCCAACAACTCGGTCTGCTCGCCTTCCTCGAGGTGGCTGAAAACCTCGGCGGCCTCCTCAGGGGGCAGCAGGGTCAGCACGGTAAAGCGCTGCTCTCGGGAGAGCTCGTCCCAGTGCTCCAGGAGCTCCTGCGGGTAGAGCTCGCCTAGGGCTTGCTGCACCTGTTGCGCATCGCCCCCGGCCAAAGCTTGCCGCAAAGCCTGCCATCCGGCCTGTACATCCATCTCCGGCATGTTTCCCCCTTTCCGCGTAAGACAGCGTGGTTCGCTGCGGGAGAAAGCATCCGTGGCCTTCTGCGAATTGTCAGAGGGGAGCTATTCGGTGCCTGAGTGAGGCACCGTCTCACTCTGACGACTCGAACTGGAATCTTCCACGGTACCTCCTCGGCAAAGACAACCCGGCTAGACCTGTTCTAGCGGGTGGCAAAAAAGCCTCTGTTAGATTAGCACCGGGGAGTTTTCCTAAGCAAGCTTTTTATTGGCTGCGGATCAGCAGCGCTTGGAGCTTCTCGAGATGGGCGGTTTCGTCTGCGATTAGGGACTGGGCCAGCGCCGCAATCTTTGGGTTTCGGGAACGGGCCTCCACCATCTTGGCCATATTGACGGTGGAAAAATGGTTGGTGAGCATCAGGTTGGCGAACACCGAATGGACGTTTTCGCTCTTTTGGCTTTCCCGAAGGTTTACCCAGTCTTTATACATCTCGCGCTTCATCGTGGCCTCGGCGCTGGGCTCGAGGCCCCCTAGCTGCTGGAGGAGGGCTTTCCATTCGTTGATGCGCTCTTTTCGCTCCTTGATGAGGGCCTGCACCCAGCTTCGCATCTGGGGGTCTTGCGCTTGGGGCAGGTAAGCTTCGGCCATGTCTAGCATTCCCTGGTAGTGGGGAATCAGCATGGAGACCAGCACCCGGTCAAAGTTGCGGCTGGGGGATCTGTTCAGCACCTCCCAGATGTCAGAGCCACTGAAGCCGCACCCCAAGGCCGATCCAATGAGAACCACCAACCCCGCCAGCTTGCGCATCGCTCCAACCTCCGGGGGCCACCCCGAGCCCATTGTGGTCCTCGAGGGTCGGTTATAGCAAGCCATGCCGACCCAAGTTGATATTGACACGCTCAAGGTCTTGCTGCTACCCTGGCGGTCGGCCTTGAAGAAGTGGGCCGGAAATCACACAAAAAGCTTGAGTGATTTCTTGAGGCCACGCAGGCGGGTCCGGGCTTTTGAAGTAGGGTGAGTTACGCATGTTCGAGACGCTAAGCCAACGCATCCGCGCAGCGGTAGACAAGCTGCGCGGGCGGGGTCGGATCAGCGAGGCCGACCTCAAGACCACCCTGCGCGAGATCCGCATGAGCTTGCTCGAGGCCGATGTGAACTTCGAAGTGGCGAAGGCTTTTGTCGGCGCCGTGCAGGAGAAGGCCTTGGGGGCTCGGGTGCTGGAGAGCCTCACGCCCGCCGAGCAGATCTTGACCATCGTCTACAACGAACTGGTCCAGACCCTGGGTGGCGAGGCCAGGCAGCCCACCTTGAAAAGCGAGGGCAACCTGTGGTTCATGGTGGGTTTGCAGGGTTCGGGCAAGACTACCACCAGCGGCAAGCTGGCGGCTTTCTATAAGTCCAAAGGCCGCCGCCCCCTGCTGGTAGCCGCCGATACCCAGCGCCCCGCGGCCCGCGAGCAGCTTAGGATCTTGGGGGAGAAGGTGGGGGTGCCGGTGCTCGAAGTGGCCGACGGGGAGCGCCCCGAGGTCACTGCCCGCCGCCTCCGGGAACACCTTACCTTCGACTACCGCGACCTGGTAATCGTGGACACCGCCGGGCGCTTGCAGATTGACGAGGCCCTGATGGGCGAACTCGCCAGGCTCAAAGAGGTGCTGCGCCCTACCGAGACTTTCTTGGTAATAGATGCCATGACCGGCCAGGAGGCGCTCAACGTCTCCAAAGCCTTCGACGAGCGCATCGGGGTCAGCGGGCTGATCCTCACCAAGCTCGACGGCGACGCCCGGGGTGGGGCGGCGCTCTCGGCGCGGCACGTCACGCAAAAGCCCATCGTCTTCGCCGGGGTCTCGGAGAAGATCGAGGGCCTCGAGCCCTTCTACCCCGACCGTCTGGCCCAGCGCATCCTGGGCATGGGCGACCTCCAGACCCTTCTGGAGAGGGCCAAGGCTGCCGAGCTCGAGGCCCCCCCCAAGGCTCCCGGGGAGATCACGCTCGAGGACCTGATTGCCCAGATGCGCCAGATGCGCAAGATGGGCTCTTTTGCCGACATCCTCAAGATGATCCCGGGGGTTTCCCGGGCGTTGCCGCCCGGGTTCACGGTGGACGAAAAGGCCGTCAACCGGCTCGAGGCCATCGTGCTCTCGATGACCCCAGCGGAGCGCCGCGACCCCCGGATCCTCAACGCCTCGCGCCGCAAGCGCATCGCGGCGGGTTCCGGCACCAGCGTGCAGGAGGTCAACCGGCTCATCAAAACCTTCGAGGAGACCAAGAGCCTGATGAAATCTTTGGCCAAGCAAAGGGGGCGGGGCTTCCGCAACCCGTTTGGAAGATAGCGCAAAAGGAGAACCTCATGACCAAGATCCGTCTTTCCCGTTTTGGCTCCAAAGGCAACCCCCACTACCGCATCGTGGTGGTGGACGAGCGCAGCAAGCGCGATGGGGCTTACATCGAGCGCATCGGCTACTATGATCCTCGCAAAACCACCAAGGATTGGCTCAAGGTGGACGCCGAGCGGGCCAAATACTGGCTCGGCACCGGGGCTCAACCCACCGATACCGCCCGGAAGCTCCTAAAGCAGGCCGGGGTGATCGAAGACAAATAATACCCCTTTATGCTGTACCCTTCACCCGTGACCGTGGCCGAGCGAAGTGTCGTACGTCGTACGCCATACGCAAGACGCTAAACGCTGAACGCTGAACGCCAAACGCGGGGGACGATCCCCTTTGGGACGGCGTACCGCCGTACACCCAAGGGACGATCCCCTATCGGGACGGAGGAGGCTCCGTACACCGGGGGTGAGGGAATCTGCATGAAAGGGTATAACCACACTTGCGTGAGCTGATAGCCCCAACCCTCGAGGCTATCGGCTGTTTGCTATAAGCTATCGGCATGAAGGATTTAGTCGAATACCTGGCCAAGGCCGTGGTGGACCAGCCCGAAGCGGTACGCGTGGACGAACGCCGGGGCCGCGAGGGGCTGATCTATTACGTGGAAACCGCCCCCTCCGACAAGGGCCGCCTGATTGGCCGTCAAGGCCGGGTCATCGAGAGCATCCGCACCGTGGTGCGGTCTTTTGCCAAGGGGCGAGTCTCGGTGGAGGTGAGGTAGGGGCTGAGTTTTTCCCATGCGAAGAATTGAGGTTGGACGGGTAGGGTCTCCCTATGGCCTCGAGGGGGGCTTCAAGTTCCGCGGCGAGCCCTGGGTGGCGGATCTGCCGCGCATCTACCTCCAGGGCCTCGGCTACCGGAACCTCGAGGAGGCTTACTGGGTAGGCGAGGAGCTGGTTCTTCATCTAAGCGGGGTAGAAGATCGCACCGACGCGGAGGCCTTGGTAGGGCTTGCGGTCTACGTGGACGAGGGCGATCTGCCTGAACTGGAGGAGGGTTCTTTCTACTACTACCAGCTCGTCGGCAGGAAGGTCTTTGTAGACGGTGCGCCCTTCGGCGAGGTGGTTGAGGTACAGGAAGCCGGGGCCCAGGACCTCTTGGTGGTCAAGCGCTTTGGGACTTCTCTTCGTGCGCGCTCGAAGACCTACTTGGTTCCCTTTCAGGCTCCGTATGTCACGGTGAGGGATGACGGGATCCACATCGAGGCGATCCCGGGGTTGTTTGACTGAGAGGCCGCCTGCCCTATGCGCTACACGATCCTGACCCTCTTTCCCGCCCTGATCCGGCCCTGGACGGAGGAGTCTATCCTGCAAAGAGCCATCGAGAGAGGCCTGATCTCGGTGGACGTGCGCGACATCCGCGACCACGCCGAGGGGAAGCACCGCGTAGTGGATGATACCCCCTACGGCGGCGGGGCCGGTATGGTGATGCGGGTGGATGTGGTGGTACGAGCCATCGAGGCCGCTTTACCTGCCGACGAGGTGATCTTGCTTTCTCCGGCGGGGAAGCCCTTCAACCAGCGGATGGCCGAGGAGTTGGCACAGAAAGATCACCTGGTCTTGGTCGCGGGCCGTTATGAGGGGATCGATGCCCGCGTCGAGCACTTCGTCACCCGCGAGGTCTCTATCGGAGATTACGTGCTGATGGGGGGGGAGGTGGCGGCGCTGGCGATTTTGGAAGCCACCGCCCGGCTTGTCCCGGGGGTCATCAAGGAGGCCCAGAGCCACCAGCAGGATTCGTTTTCCACCGGTTTGTTGGACTATCCTCATTACACTCGCCCGCCCGAGTTTCGGGGTTTGGGTGTGCCGGAAATCCTGATCTCGGGGCACCACGCTAAAATTGCCGAGTGGCGGCGTAAGCAGGCGCTCAGGCGCACCCAAACGCGCCGCCCGGACCTCCTCGAGCAGGCCGAACTCACCCCCCAGGACCTAGCCTGGCTCGATGAGTTTGACGCAGGCCCCGAGTAGCTGCTATACTCACCAACTGCTGACGTTCGAGTATCTGCCCAAGCGGGTACGTTGGAGAACGCAAAATTCCTAAGAACCCCCGAAGGTTCCGCTGGGAACAGGAGAACCCTATGAACCGTGGTGCCCTGCTCAAAGTCGTCGAAAGCAAGTACACCCGTGCCGATATACCCGAGTTCAAGGCTGGGGATACCGTTCGGGTCAACTACAAGGTGCGCGAAGGGAACCGCACCCGCACCCAGGCCTACGAGGGCGTGGTGATCAAGATCAAGCGCAACGGTTTCAACTCTTCCTTCACCGTGCGCAAGATCTCCTTCGGCGAGGGAGTGGAGCGGGTTTTCCCGTTCAACAGCCCGCTCATTGACAGCGTGGAGGTAGTGGCGCGGGGCAAAGTGCGGCGGGCCAAGCTGTACTACCTCCGTGAACTGCGCGGCAAGGCGGCGCGCATCAAGTCTGACCGTAAGCGCACCAACGAGGACGTTTCGGCGCGCAATGCGGAAGGCCCCAGGGAAACTCAAGAAGAATAAGAGATCTTCTTGCCCCTAGCGCAACGCTACCCCGTCCTACGGTCGGCGAAACAGACACCTCGGGTGGGGTTCATATTCGATTAGACAGGTGGCGTCTTAGGCCGGTGGCTGAAGGCGCCGCCACATCATTTGGAGCCTCTGGCCGACCTCGAGCGGTTTTTGGCGAGGCCCCCGGGCTATCGCCAGCCCGAAGGCCCCAGCGGACGATTCCCTCCGCATTCCCTGAACCTAGCCCCTGGCGCCCGCCGCAACTA